>NZ_VJWX01000162.1 GCF_007713715.1 Amycolatopsis rhizosphaerae | reverse complement strand
GGCCGAGCACCGGTTCGCTGGAGACGACCCGCTCCAGGAAGGCCAGCCTGCCGGTATGCCCGGTGGTGGCGGCGCGTTCGAGCAGGAACCCGTCGACGAGCTGCCCCGCGAACCGCACCCGCACCCGGCATCCGGGCACGGCCGCCTCGTCCAGTTGCGCGGGCACCTGGTAGTCGAAGGTGCGGTCCAGGTGCGCGAGCGGCACGTCGACCACGATCCGGGCGATCGGATCGCGCTCGGCCGGCCGCTGCTGCCCCTTGCGGGCGGCAGCGGGCCTCCCCGCGGCGCGCTTCGCCTGGGGGAGGTCCCACAGGGCTGGGGTCTGGGGGCCGGTCACCCGCTGATCTCTACCAGAAGGCCCCGACAACCCGGACGGCCCGGACCGCCACGGCCCCGACGGCCCGGGTCAGGCGCCGGCGGCACTGCGCAGGTCGGCGGCACGGTCGGTGTTCTCCCACGGCAGGTTCAGCTCCGGCCGTCCGAAGTGACCGTAGGCCGCGGTGGGCGTGTAGATCGGGCGCAGCAGGTCGAGGTCGCGGATGATCGCGGCCGGGCGCAGGTCGAACACCTCGGTGATGGCGGACTGGATCTTGACCGGGTCCACCGTCTCGGTGCCGAAGGTCTCCACGAACAGGCCCACCGGCGAGGCCTTGCCGATCGCGTACGCGACCTGGACCTCCACCCGGGACGCCAGCCCCGCGGACACCACGTTCTTGGCCACCCAGCGCATCGCGTAGGCCGCCGAACGGTCCACCTTGGACGGGTCCTTGCCGGAGAAGGCGCCGCCGCCGTGGCGGGCCATGCCGCCGTAGGTGTCGACGATGATCTTGCGGCCGGTCAGGCCCGCGTCCCCCATCGGGCCGCCGATGACGAACCGGCCGGTGGGGTTCACCAGGAGCCGGAGGTCGTCCGTCTCCAGGCCCAGACCCGCCAGCTCCGGTGCGACGACCTGCTCGCGCACGTCGACGCCGAGCATCGTCTCCAGGTCGATGCCCTCGGCGTGCTGGGTGGACACGACCACGGTGTCCAGCCGGACGGGCTGGTCCCCGGCGTACTCGATGGTGACCTGGGTCTTGCCGTCCGGGCGCAGGTAGGGCAGCACGCCCTCCTTGCGGACCCGGGTGAGCCGCTGCGACAGGCGGTGCGCCAGCGCGATCGGCAGCGGCATCAGCTCGGGGGTGTCCGAGCAGGCGTAGCCGAACATCAGACCCTGGTCGCCCGCGCCCTGGCGGTCGATCTCGTCCAGCGCGTTCTCGAGCCGGGTCTCGTAGGCGGTGTCCACGCCCTGCGCGATGTCGGGCGACTGGGACCCGATCGCGACGTTCACCCCGCAGGAGTTGCCGTCGAAGCCCTTGGCGGAGGAGTCGTACCCGATCTCGAGGATCTTCTCCCGCACGATCGTCGGGATGTCGGCGTAGGCCTCGGTCGTCACCTCGCCGGCGACGTGCACCTGGCCGGTGGTGATGAGTGTTTCGACCGCGACCCGGCTGCGGGGGTCCTTCGCCAGCAGCGCGTCCAGAACGGAGTCGCTGATGGCGTCGCAGATCTTGTCCGGGTGCCCCTCCGTCACGGACTCGGAGGTGAACAACCTGCGGGTCGTTTCGGTCACGACGCTCGTCACATCCCATCAAACTCTGACGCCGGTGTTCCGGCGGCACCGCGGCGGCATGGCCGACGGTGTCCCGTCCAGCGTACGAGAAATTCTCAACGGCCGTTCAACGCTTGCCGTACTCCGACACGGCATCCCACAGTGTGGCCGCCAACTGCGCCTTCGACCCGAGCGGAATGGCCCGCTCGGTGCCGTCGGCCGCGAGCAGCCAGCCGGCGTTGTCCTCGACCTCGAACGCGCGGCCGTCACCGACCGCGTTGACCACCAGCAGGTCACAGCCCTTGCGCCGGAGTTTCGCGCGGGCATGATCCAGCACGCTACCTTGTTCGTCGCCGGTTTCGGCGGCGAAACCCACGATGACCTGGTCGGGTTTCCGGTTTTCGACCAGCTCGGCGAGGATGTCCGGATTTCGCACGAGCGAAATCTCCGGATCGGGCCGGTCCTCCGATTTCTTGATCTTGTGTTCCGCCCGGGCCGCGGGCCGGAAATCGGCCACCGCGGCGGCCATCACCACGACGTCGGCGGCCTGGGCCGCCTCCAGCACGGCGTCGCGCATCTCCAGCGCGGTGGACACGTGACGAAGATCAACTCCGGCGGGTTCGGGCAGGGCCGCCGTGTGCGCGGCGACCAGGACGACCTCGGCGCCCCGCTGGGCGGCCACCCTGGCCAGTGCGTAGCCCTGCTTGCCCGAGGACCGGTTGCCGAGGTAGCGGACCGGGTCGAGTGGCTCGCGCGTGCCGCCGGCGGAAACCACCACCCGCAGCCCGTGCAGGTCGCGGGGCAGCGCGTCGGGCCGTGCGAGCAGCAGGCGCGCCAGATCGGCGATCTCGGCCGGGTCGGGCAGCCTGCCCTTGCCGGTGTCCACGCCGGTCAGCCTGCCCGAAGCCGGTTCGGCCACCACCACACCGCGCGAACGCAGCAGCGCCACGTTGTCGCGGGTCGCGGGGTGCTCCCACATCTCGGTGTGCATGGCCGGGAAGAACGCGACCGGGCACCGCGCGGTGAGCAGGGTGTTGGTCAGCAGGTCGTCGGCCAGCCCGTGCGCCGCGCGGGCCAGCAGATCGGCGGTGGCGGGCACCACCAGCACCAGATCCGCCTCCTTGCCGACGCGGACGTGCTGGACTTCGGGCACCTCGGTGAACACGCCGGTGTGCACGGGATGCCCGGAGAGCGCCTCGAAGGTGGCCGCGCCGACGAAGTTCAGCGCGGCGGCGGTGGGCACCACCCGCACGTCGTGACCCGATTCGGTCAGCCGGCGCAGCACCTCGCAGGCCTTGTAGGCGGCGATGCCGCCGCCTACGCCCAGGACCACCCGGGGCCGCTCACTCACCTTCGGTGTGCTCGAGCAGACCGCCGTGGATCTCGCGCAGCGCGATCGACAGCGGCTTCTCGCGCGGACCCGGCTCGACCAGCGGGCCGACGTACTCCAGCAGGCCCTCGCCCAGCTGGGCGTAGTAGTCGTTGATCTGACGGGCACGCTTGGCGGCGTAGATCACCAGCGCGTACTTGGAACTGACCTTCGCCAGCAGATCGTCGATCGGCGGGTTGGTGATGCCTTCCAACTCTTCGCCATGGGCAGTACCCAGCGCTGAAGTCACTCGTGATGCTCCCGAATCGATTCGAAGTCCGTGTTCATCAAGTCTAACAACTGCCCGGCCGCGGTCCGCACGTCGGCGTTGACGACACGCACGTCGAACTCCCCCGCCGCCGCCAGTTCGCGCTCCGCTTCGGCCAGCCGCGCCTTGACCGCGGCCTCCTCCTCGGTGCCGCGGCCGGTGAGCCTGCCGACGAGCTCCTCCCACGAGGGCGGCATCAGCATCACCAGCCGGGCCTCGGGCATGGCCGCCCGGACCTGCCGGGCGCCCTGGAGCTCGATCTCCAGCACCGCCTGCCTGCCCTCGGCCAGCGCCCGCTCGACCGGCCCGCGCGGGGTGCCATAGCAGTTTCCCGCGAACTCCGCGTGCTCGAGCAACTCTCCCGCCGCGACCATCCTGTCGAACATCGCGCGGTCGATGAAGTGGTAGTGCGCCCCGTCGACCTCGCCGGGCCGGGGGGCCCGGGTGGTCACCGAAACGCTGAAGTAGATGTCCGGATCCAGCCGTCGCAACTCTGAGACCACGCTGGACTTGCCGACCCCGGACGGCCCCGAGACGACGGTGAGCCGACGCCGGGACGAACGCCCCGGAACCGGCTCACCGTGTGTCGCACGGCCGGTGTCCCCGGCCGCTGCCACGTGGTTACCTGTGTCGCTCACTCGCCGCTGAACTCGGCCAGCAGCGCCTTGCGCTGCCGGTCACCAAGGCCGCGAAGCCGCCGGCTCGGCGCGATTTCCAGGCGCTCCATGGTCTGCTGAGCGCGCACCTTGCCGACGCCCGGAAGCGCCTCCAGCAAAGCGGAAACCTTCATCTTGCCGAGAACCTCGTCCTCGTCGGCCTGCTTGAGCACATCAGTCAGGGTGGTACCGCCCCGCTTGAGGCGTTCCTTCAGCTCCGCACGGGTACGACGAGCGGCAGCGGCCTTCTCCAGCGCCGCCTTGCGCTGTTCCTCGGTCAGCTGGGGAAGTGCCACGTTTTCCTCCGTAGTACTCAAAATTCCGGGTGGGTGACGCGACGGTACCCACCCCCGGCCACCGGCCACAATGCGGGGGTGGCTGGTCAGTTCCGATTGCGGGGCCTGATATTAACGCTCATTCACTGATCGAAGCCTGGATCCGCCGCACGGCCGCCCGCAGCGCGGCGGGGTCCGGCCCATGCCGCAGGAGGTCCCTGGAGGATGCCGGGAGCACGCCCCGCAGTGCCGTGCCGAACAGCCTGCGAAGATCACCCACGGTGGCGCCCTGCGCCCCGAAACCCGGGGCCAGCACGGGTCCGTTGAGCGCGTCCAGGTCGAGTTCACCGGGCGCGACGGTGGCCCCGACCACCACACCGACGTCCCCGAGCGGCGCCACACCCCGGTTCACCGCCGCCGCCTCATCCACAATGGACTGTGCGACGGTCTTTCCGTTGGGCAGCAAAGCGTTCTGCAGTTGCCACGCCTCCGGGTTCGAGGTGCGCGCGAGCACGAACACGCCCCGGCCCGCCGCGCGCGCGGTTTCGATCGCCGGGACGAGCGAGCCGAAGCCCAGGTACGGCGACACCGTCACCGCGTCGGCCGCGAGCTCGCTGTCACCGTCCAGATACGCGGCGGTGTAGGCGCCCATGGTGGAACCGATGTCTCCCCGCTTCACGTCCAGCAGGACGAGCGCACCCCCCTGGCGGGCGTAGTTGATCACCCGGGCCAGAACGGCGACCCCAGCGGCCCCGTAGGCCTCGAAAAAGGCCGACTGCGGCTTGATCACCGCCGCCTCCGCGGCGAGCACCTCCACCGCGCCCAGGGCGAACTTCTCGAGACCGGACACCGAACGTGGCAGACCCCACGCGTCCAGCAACCCCGGGTGCGGGTCGATCCCCGCGCACAGCGCCCCGCGCTCCGCCGTCCGCTCGGCGAGCCTGCGCCCGAACGGCTCAGTCATCGTGACTCCTTTCGTCGCAGCGCGGGAGCGCCCGTGCGCCTCACTCCCCGGCCCGCAGAGCGGCCTGCAGGTCCTGCAGCGAGCGCACCCCGATGTCCCCGCGGATGAGCGCCTCGATGCCGTGCACGGCCGCGGCCGCGCCCTGCACCGTGGTGATGCACGGGATGTCCCGCGACACCGCCGCCGTCCGGATCTCGTAGCCGTCGATCCGCGGTCCGCTGTTGCCGTACGGGGTGTTGATCACCATGTCCACGCCGCCGTCGAGGATCACGTCCACGATGTTGGGCCCCGGCACCGCTTCCGGCCCGTTCTCGGTGTGCTTGCGCACCACCGTGCAGGCCACGCCGTTGCGGCGCAGCACCTCCGCGGTACCCGAGGTCGCGAGGATCTCGAACCCGAGGTCGGCCAGCCGCTTCACCGGGAACACCAGCGCCCGCTTGTCCCGGTTGGCCACCGACACGAACACCCGGCCCGAGGTCGGCAGCGAACCGTAGGCCCCGGCCTGCGACTTGGCGAAGGCCTTGCCGAAGGAGGTGTCCACCCCCATGACCTCACCGGTCGACTTCATCTCCGGCCCGAGCAGCGAATCCACGCCCATGCCCTCCGGCGTCCGGAACCGGTGGAAGGGCAGCACGGCCTCCTTCACCGCCACCGGGGCGTCCGCGGGCAGTTGCCCGCCGTCGCCCTCGGCGGGCAGCACCCCGGCGGCCCGCAGCTGCTTGATCGTCGAGCCAGTCATGACCAGCGAAGCGGCCTTCGCCAGCGGCACCCCGGTCGCCTTGGACACGAACGGCACCGTGCGGCTCGCCCGCGGGTTCGCCTCCAGCACGTAGAGCACGTCGTCCTTGAGCGCGTACTGCACGTTGAGCAGCCCCCGCACCCCGACACCCCGCGCGATCGCCTCGGTGGAGGCGCGCACCGTCTCGATGTCGAGGCGGCCCAGGGTGATCGGCGGCAGCGCGCACGACGAGTCGCCGGAGTGGATCCCGGCCTCCTCGATGTGCTCCATCACGCCGCCGAGGTAGAGCTCCTCGCCGTCGAACAGCGCGTCGACGTCGATTTCGATCGCGTCGTCGAGGAACCGGTCCACCAGCACCGGGTGCTCCGGGCTGACCTCGGTGGCCCGCCGGATGTAGCCGGCCAGCGAAGCCTCGTCGTAGACGATCTCCATACCGCGGCCGCCCAGCACGTACGAAGGCCGCACCAGCACCGGGTAACCGATCTCGTCGGCGATCCGCTTCGCGCCCTCGAAGGAGGTCGCGGTGCCGTAGGCCGGGGCGGGCAGCCCCGCGTCGCCGAGCACCTCCCCGAAGGCGCCGCGGTCCTCGGCGAGGTCGATCGCCTCCGGCGGGGTGCCCACGATCGGCACGCCCGCGTCGGCCAGCCGCTGCGCCAGCCCGAGCGGGGTCTGCCCGCCCAGCTGCACGATCACCCCGGCCACCGTGCCGGACCGCTGCTCCGCGTGGACCACCTCGAGCACGTCCTCGAAGGTGAGCGGCTCGAAGTACAGGCGGTCGGAGGTGTCGTAGTCGGTGGACACCGTCTCCGGGTTGCAGTTGACCATCACGGCCTCGAACCCGGCCTCACGCAGCGCGATCGCCGCGTGCACGCACGAGTAGTCGAACTCGATGCCCTGCCCGATCCGGTTCGGGCCCGACCCGAGGATGAGCACCTTCGGCTTGTCCGGCTGTGGGGTGATCTCGGACTCCGCGGTCGCGGCGTCGTACTCGTAGGCCGAGTAGTGGTAGGGCGTCTTGGCCGCGAACTCGGCGGCGCAGGTGTCCACGGTCTTGAACACCGGGCGCACGCCCAGGCGGTGCCGCAGCGAGCGGACCCCGCCCTCACCGGCCAGTTCCGGCCGCAGCGCGGCGATCTGCTGGTCCGACAGCCCGGTGCGCTTGGCCTCCCGCAGCAGCGCCTCGGTGAGCACCGGGGCGTCCCGCACCGCGGCGCCGATCTCGCCGATCAGCGCGATCTGGTCGATGAACCACGGGTCGAGCCCGCTGGCCTCGTGCACCTGCTCCACGGTGGCACCCAGCCGCAGCGCACGCTCCACCGCGTACAGGCGGCCGTCGTGCGGGGTGCGCAGGTCCGCCAGCGTCGACTCGAGGGTGGCGCCCTCCGGGTCGGGACGGGTCCAGAACCCGGCCGCCTTGGTGTCGATGGAGCGCATCGCCTTGCCGAGCGCCTCGGGGAAGCTGCGGCCCAGTGCCATCGCCTCGCCGACGCTCTTCATCGTCGTGGTCAGCGTCGGGTCCGCGCCGGGGAACTTCTCGAAGGCGAACCGCGGCACCTTGACCACCACGTAGTCCAGCGTCGGCTCGAAGGACGCCGGGGTCTCACCGGTGATGTCGTTGCGGATCTCGTCGAGGGTGTAGCCGATGGCCAGCTTCGCGGCGATCTTGGCGATCGGGAACCCGGTCGCCTTCGACGCCAGCGCCGAAGACCGCGACACCCGCGGGTTCATCTCGATCACGACCATGCGCCCGTCGGCCGGGTTGATCGCGAACTGGATGTTGCAGCCGCCGGTGTCCACGCCGACCTCGCGCAGCACCGCGATGCCGACGTCGCGCATGTGCTGGTATTCGCGGTCGGTCAGGGTCATCGCGGGGGCGACGGTGACCGAGTCCCCGGTGTGCACGCCCATCGCGTCGACGTTCTCGATCGAGCAGATCACCACGACGTTGTCGTGGCGGTCCCGCATCAGTTCGAGCTCGTATTCCTTCCAGCCGAGGACGCTCTCCTCGATGAGCACCTCGGTGACCGGCGACTCCGCCAGCCCGGTGGACGCGAGCCGCTCCAGCTCCTCGCCGGTGTGCGCCATGCCGGAACCGAGACCGCCCATGGTGAACGAGGGCCGGATGACCACCGGCAGGCCGAGTTCGGCCACCGTCTCGCGCACCTCGTCCATGGTGTGGCAGACCCGGCTGCGCGGCACTTCCGCGCCGATCGCCCGCACGATGTCCTTGAACTTCTGCCGGTCCTCACCGCGCTGGATCGCGTCGATGTCGGCACCGATCAGCTCGACCCCGTAGCGCTCGAGCACCCCGCGCTCGTGCAGCGCCACGGCGGTGTTCAGCGCGGTCTGCCCGCCGAGCGTGGCCAGGAGCGCGTCGACCGGACGCCCCAGCTCCTTCTCGCGGGCGATGACCTTCTCCACGAAATCCGGCGTGACCGGCTCGATGTAGGTGGCGTCGGCGAACTCCGGGTCCGTCATGATCGTGGCCGGGTTGGAGTTGACCAGGCTGACCCGCAGCCCCTCGGCGCGCAGCACGCGGCAGGCCTGGGTGCCCGAGTAGTCGAACTCGGCCGCCTGGCCGATGACGATCGGGCCCGACCCGATGACGAGCACGTGTTCGATATCAGTACGTTTCGGCATCAGCGGGAGCTCTTCTTTTCCATCAGAGTGACGAACTCGTCGAACAGGGGGTTGGCGTCGTGCGGACCGGCCGCCGCTTCGGGGTGGTACTGCACCGAGAACGCGGGCACGTCGCTGCACCGCAGTCCCTCGACCGTGCCGTCGTTCGGGCAGTAGTGGCTGACGCGGGCGGTGCCGAACGGCGAGTCGAAGGTCCGCCCGGCCTCACCGGTGAGCGCGAACCCGTGGTTCTGCGCGGTGATGGCGACCCGTCCGGTCTCCACGTCGATCACCGGGATGTTGATGCCCCGGTGGCCGTACCGCATCTTGTAGGTGTCCAGGCCCAGCGCCCGGCCGAGGATCTGGTTGCCGAAGCAGATGCCGAACAGCGGGATCTCGCGGCGCAGGATTTCCCCGGTCAGCGCGATCGCGTGCGCCTGGGTCTCCGGGTCCCCGGGGCCGTTCGACAGGAACACCCCGTCCGGCTCGATGCCGAGCAGATCCTCGACCGTGCTGCCGGCGGGCAGCACGTGCACCTCGATCCCGCGGCGGCTCATCTGCCGCGGCGTGTTCGACTTGATGCCCAGGTCCAGCGCAGCCACGCGGTAGCGGCGCTCCCCCTGCGCCGCGATGACGTACGGCTGCGCCGTGGTGACCTCGCCGGCCAGGTCGGCGCCCTTCATCGGCGGGCTCGCCAGCACCTTCTCGCGCATCGCGTCGTCACCGTCGAGCGCGTCGCCGGAGAACACCCCGGCCCGCATCGCGCCCTGCTCGCGCAGGTGCCGGGTCAGCGCCCGGGTGTCCACCCCGGAGATGCCCACCACGCCCTGGCGCGCCAGTTCTTCGTCCAGCGACCGGCGGGAGCGCCAGTTCGACGGGATCCGCGCCGGATCCCGCACCACGTAACCGGAAACCCAGATCTTCGACGATTCGTCGTCCTCGTCGTTCCACCCGGTGTTGCCGATCTGCGGCGCCGTCTGCACCACGATCTGGCGGTGGTAGGAGGGATCGGTCAGCGTCTCCTGGTAGCCGGTCATGCCGGTGCAGAACACCGCTTCACCCAGGGTGCTCCCCTGCGCCCCGTACGCCCAGCCACGGAACACCCGGCCGTCTTCCAGTACCAGCGCCGCCGGTGTCTTCCCGCTCACTGGGCACCTCCCTTGATCTCGTTCTGCACGCTTTCCATCCACTGTGGATAGACCTCGAGGTCGTCACCCCGGAATCCGGTGTCCAGCTCGACGCCGCCCAGCCGCCAGGTGAACACCAGCAGGCTGTCGGTCCCCATCACCTTCCCGGCGATCGCGCTCGCGCGCCGGACCCCGGCCAGCGAGTCCGCCGGGATCCAGAACCCCGGCGCCCCGGCCCGGTCGACCTCGATCCCGCCGGGATAGCGGCGCAGCACCGCCCGGCCCCGCAGGCCCATGCCGCGGGTGACGATCCGGTCCTGCCAGTTGCCCGCGGTCGTGGTGCTCACGTACAGGCCCGCCGCCTCCAGCAGCGGCTCGCCCGGCTCGTCCGGCACCGTGGGGAACGGCGGCACCAGGACGCTCTGCGAGCGGGCCCGCCGTCGCCAGCCCACGCGCATGCCCCACAGGGCGAGCAGCAGGAAGGCCAGCACGGCCAGGGTCAGCAACCATCGTTCCATCAGCCGATTTTCCCTTCGCGCGCCGTGATGCGCCCGCGCAGCAGCGTGAGGGTCACCACGGCGGGCAGCCGCATCCCCTCGTACGGCGTGTTCGCCGCGATACTGGCCAGTTCCGCCCCGCGCACCGTCCACTCCTCGTCCGGGTCGACGAGCACCAGGTTCGCCGGTTCCCCGGCGACCAGCGGCCTGCCCTGGTCCGCCAGCCCGGCGATCTCGGCGGGCCGTTCGCTCATCACCCTGGCCACCCCGCGCCAGTCCAGCAGCCCGGGGCGGACCATCGTCTCCGCCACCACGGACAACGCGGTCTGCAGGCCGAGCATGCCCGGCCGGGCCTGGGCCCACTCGCAGTCCTTGTCCTGCACGGCGTGCGGCGCGTGGTCGGTGGCCACGCAGTCGATGACCCCTTCGGCCAGCGCCTCCCGGAGGCGGAGCGCGTCGCTTTCGGCGCGCAGCGGCGGGTTGACCTTGTTGACCGGGTCGTAGGTCTCCAGCCGCTCGTCGGTCAGCAGCAGGTGGTGCGGGGTCACCTCGGCGGAGATCCCGGCGCCGCCCGGCCTGCCCTTGGCCCAGCGCAGCACGTCGGCGGTGCCCGCGGTGGACACGTGGCAGACGTGCAGGCGGGCCCGCGCGTGCTGGGCCAGCAGGCAGTCGCGGGCGACGATCGACTCCTCCGCGGCGGCGGGCCAGCCGGCGTAACCGAGACGGGAGGCGCGCTCCCCCTCGTGCGCCTGCGCCCCGACCGTCAGCCGCCGCTCCTCGGCGTGCTGCGCGATGACCGCGCCCAGCGCGGTGGAGTACTCCAGCGCCCGCCGCATGATCAGCGGGTCGGCCACGCAGTGCCCGTCGTCGGAAAACATCCGCACCCCGGCCGCGGACCTGGCCATCGTGCCCAGTTCGGCCAGCCGCTCGCCCTTCAGGCCCACCGTCACCGCGCCGACCGGGTGCACGTCGACCAGCCCGGCCTCCCGGCCCCGCCGCCACACGTGCTCGACCACGACCGCGTTGTCGGCGACCGGATCGGTGTTGGCCATCGCGAACACCGCGGTGTACCCGCCGAGCGCCGCGGCGGCCGAGCCGGTGGCGATCGTCTCGGTGTCCTCGCGCCCCGGCTCACGCAGGTGGGTGTGCAGGTCGACGAAACCGGGCAGCAGCACCTGGCCCGCCGCCTCGATGATCGAGGTGTCCCCTTCGGGCTCGACCGCGCCGGCCTCGCCGATGTGCGCGATGATCCCGTCGGCGACCAGGACGTCCACTCCGATGCCCTCGCCGTAGAGCCGGGCACCCCTGATCAGGATCTGGTCGCTCATGCCGTTCCTTCTGTCTCCGAGGCCAGCAGGTGGTACAGCACGGCCATGCGCACGTGCACCCCGTTGCGGACCTGCTCGGTGATCGCGGACGCGGGGGCGTCGGCCACGGCCGACGCGATCTCCATCCCCCGCAGCATCGGCCCGGGGTGCAGGACCACCCCGTGCGCGGGCAGCAGTTTCAACCGCTTCTCGTTGAGGCCGTAGGCGATCGAGTACTCCCTGGACGACGGGAAGAACCCGCCGTGCATGCGTTCGGCCTGCACCCGCAGCATCATCACCGCGTCGGCCGCGGGCAGTTCCGCGTCGAGTTCGTGGGACACCGTCACCGGCAGCGCCTCGACCCCGGTGGGCAGCAGCGTCGGCGGGGCGATCAGCACCACCTCGGCGCCGAGCGCGGTGAGCAGGTGGATGTTCGACCGGGCGACCCTGCTGTGCAGCACGTCACCGACGATGGCGATCCGGCGGTCGCGCAGTCCGCCCAGCCGCTCCCGCAGGGTCGCCGCGTCCAGCAGCGCCTGGGTCGGGTGCTCGTGCATCCCGTCCCCGGCGTTGACGACCGCGGTACCGGCGTCGGCGAGCCAGACGGCGAGCCGGTGCGCCGCCCCCGAGGCGGGATGGCGGATGATCACGCAGTCGGCGCCGGCGGCGGCCAGGGTCAGCGCGGTGTCACGCAGCGATTCGCCCTTGCTCACCGAAGATCCGCTCGCGGAGACGTTCACCACGTCCGCGCTCATCCACTTGCCCGCGATCTCGAACGACACCCGCGTGCGGGTCGAGTTCTCGTAGAACAGCGTGATCACGGTGCGCCCGCGCAGTGTCGGCAGCTTGCGCACCTCACGGCCGAGCAGGGTCTCCTTCAGACCGTCCGCGGTGTCGAGCACGGCGGTCGCCAGCTCCGGGTCCAGGCCCTCGGTGGCCAGCAGGTGCTTCACTCAGCTCTCCCCAGTCTTCTTCGCGGTGGAGTCGCGGAGCAGGACGCCGTCCTGCCCATCCACTTCGGACAGCAGCACCAGGACTTCTTCGGCGCGCGAGGTGGGCACATTCTTGCCCACGTAGTCGGCGCGGATCGGGAACTCGCGGTGGCCGCGGTCCACGAGCACGGCGAGCTGCACCGCGCGCGGGCGGCCCAGATCGCGCAGCGCGTCGAGGGCGGCCCGGACCGTGCGGCCGGAGAAGAGCACGTCGTCGACCAGGATCACGACCCGGTCGTCGATCCCGGTCCCGGGCACCTTGGTCGAGGCCAGCGGCCGCGTCGGACGGCGGCGCAGGTCGTCGCGGTAGAGCGTGATGTCCAGGGTGCCCGTGGGCGGGGTGACACCGGTGAACTCGGCGATCCGCTCCGCGAGACGGGTGGCCAGGCAGCTGCCCCGGGTGGGAATCCCGAGGAGCACGGGGAGTGCGCCCGAGTCCGCACCGAGGGCGGTCTTCTCGATGACCTGATGGGCCATCCGGGCGATCGTGCGCGCGACATCACCGGCGGAGAGCAGTTCCCGCTCACCACCCGGATCCGTCGCGCCGCGAGGGCGTGACGTCACAACAGACTCCTTCCCCGCCTCACCGGACGGGTCCTTAAAGGATGCCGACCTCCTGCTTCGCAGGAAATCCACTCGACAATAACAGGGCGTCCAGTTCACACACGACGGGTGGTATGCCCCCGCCCGATTGCAGCATTTGCTTGACCTAGTGACGACAATGCGTAACCATTACTCTGAGTATTCAAACTCGGCAGTGCCCCGGCGGTCCTCCCGACCGACTGGGCGAGGAAACGGAGAACCACCAGATGGGCGATTACGCCAAGGCGCTCGGGGCGAAGCTCCGCGGGATCCGCCAGCAGCAGGGCCTGTCCCTGCACGGGGTCGAGCAGAAGTCCGGCGGGCGCTGGAAGGCGGTCGTGGTCGGATCCTACGAGCGCGGCGACCGTGCGGTGACCGTCCAGAAGCTGGCCGAACTGGCCGACTTCTACGGGGTTCCGGTCGTCGAACTGCTCCCCGAAGGACGGGTTCCCTCCGGTGCGGAGCCCGCGACGAAGATCGTGATCAACCTGGAGCGGCTGCAGCAGCTGCCCGCCGAGAAGGTCGGGCCGCTCGCCCGGTACGCGGCGACGATCCAGAGCCAGCGCGGCGACTACAACGGCAAGGTCCTGTCCATCCGCACCGAGGACCTGCGCTCCCTCGCGATCATCTACGACATGACCCCCGGCGAGCTGACCGAGCAGCTCATCGACTGGGGCGTCCTGCCTCCCGAGGCACGGCCGGCGAAGGAAGACTGAGGCGGGCCCGCCGGCCTCCCACCGCC
>NZ_VJWX01000161.1 GCF_007713715.1 Amycolatopsis rhizosphaerae | reverse complement strand
GTCGTCAGCCGTGGGACTTGAGGTTCTCCAAACCATTCGAGACGAGCAACGGTACGAACTCCACGACGCTGTGCGTGGCGACGCCGTTGAGCACGTAGGGATCGGTGGCCAGGATCCGGTCGAGATCCTCGACGGGCATCCCGGCAGCGAGGTAGACGCCACCGACCAGGGGTACCTGACGTCCGGCCACCAGCAGCAGTTGCCGGGCAATGAGGTCATTCAGCCATCGCCGTGGGCCGGTCTCCACGGGTCAACGTCCTCCAGCGGGACGGTGTAGGTCACCGTGACAACGAACATGTCCGCACCGTAGCGGAACCGACGGACCACAGCGGCAGTATTTGATCTTCTGAGAAGCCGGGCCGGGTACCGAGACGGCAACGACGAACGCCGGGCGGCCCTTGCGGGGCCCACCCGGCGTTTCGAGAGCGGTAGCGGTGGGATTTGAACCCACGGACGGGGTTAACCGTCACACGATTTCGAGTTCTGGATCACGGTGTTCAGAGGTGGTCACCGAGGTTCGACAAACGACTCCGGTTACTGTTTCACCTGGTCAGGGCTTTGTTAGCTGAGCTGGCACTGATCTCGAACTGGCGCGGTCGGCTACGACTGAGACGGGGATTGAGACGGAGCCTGAGACGCCTCGGGAAGAACTACCCTGCGCAATGGAGTCCGGCGGTAGTCGCCGGAGGCAGAGGCCATCCTGGTGTCCTCCGGTGACGCCGGCGAGCCGCAATGAAGTCCGGCGTGGTCGCCGGAGGCAGGGTGGCCGGAGGCAGCGGTCGTGCCGCCGGACACCTGGCGCGTGGTGGGCGAGCCGCAATGGAGTCCGGCCGTTGTGGCCGGAGGCAGACCGACCCGGTGACTCGGCAGCTGCAGCAGGTCAAGCCGCAATGGAGTCCGGCCGCTGTGGCCGGAGGCAGATGGTCCTCGGGGAGGGACTGCCAGTTAGGGCCGAGGTGGCCGCAATGGAGTCCCGCCGTTGTGGCCGGAGGCAGGGCTCGCGAATTTCGCGCCCTGTGACCTGCGATGTTAGAGCACGTTGCGAGCGGTTCCAAAAACCAACTCCCCGACTCGGTCCAGCGAGTCTCTCGGCACGGCGAAACGGCTCCTGACCTGCATGCGAGCGGTCCCCAGGGAAAGAGTCACTACCGGACCGCTCGCAGCAACTGGGATCCATCAGAGGCCGTGTCCAAGTTCGGGTGCCAAGACTGTCGGTGGGGCGTGGTTTCATGGCCGCCGTCAACGCTAGTCGAGGACCGCGGTAACACGAATGGCGCCGTGATCGACTACCAGTGACGGCGAATGACAGCCACAACCAGGGGGTTCACCCGGTGAAGGACCAGACCTTTGCGGAGCTGGTTGCGAAGGCAACGGGCGGGGACAAGCCGTACCCGTACCAGGAGCACCTGGCTGAGCACGGGCTGCCGGAGGTCTTGCGCGCGCCGACGGGTGCGGGCAAGACGCTGGCTGCGGTCTTGGCCTGGTTGCACCGCCGAGACGTGGACCCGGACAACACGCCACGATGGCTGGTGTTCGTCCTGCCGCAGCGGACACTCGTTCAGCAGACCGTCGACAAGGCCAAAGAATGGCTGGGCCGGTTACGGCGCTCGACGCCGGTCCATGTGCTGATGGGCGGGGAGGACCCGGAGGCCCAGGACTGGAAGAGCCACCCCGAGTGCGAACGGATCTTCGTCGGCACGCAGGACATGGTGCTGTCGCGGCTGCTGATGCGCGGCTTCGCGGAGCCGAGGCCCGCGTGGCCGATGAGCTTCGGGCTGTTCCATGCCGGGGTCCAGTTCGTCTTCGACGAGGTCCAACTGATGGGGCCCGGCCTATGGACATCACTGCAGTTGCAAGGGCTGCGGGAGAAGCTCGGCACCGCGTTGCCCTGCCGCTCGATGTGGATGTCCGCCACCTTGGACCCCGACCGCCTACGCACGGCTGACCTGCGACGGAAGTTGTCCGTGGTCGAAGTGACGGACAGGGACCGGATTGGTGATCTTCAAAGGAGGCTGGAGGCGACGCGGGAGATCACCGAGCTTGACCTGGGTAATCCTGATCGCAAGCGGTATCCGAAGGCGCTGGCAGAGCATGTACTCGCCGCACACCAGCCTGGTACCCGGACCCTGGTCATGCTGAACACCGTGGACCGGGCAAGAGACGTCTTTGCCGAACTGCGCCGGGCTTCACCTGCAGCCAAAGTGGTGCTGCTTCACTCACGGTTTCGCCCGGACGATCGCGACCAGCACACGAAAGACGCTGTGGACCCCGAGGTGGGTGAATACGGAACGATCGTGGTCAGCACCCAGGTGCTCGAAGCCGGGGTCGACGTCACCTCAGAGACACTGGTGAGCGAGGTGGCACCGTGGACATCGCTCGTGCAGCGGGCTGGGCGGTGTAACCGGGACGGCTACGCGCGCCGCGCGCGGTTGCTGTGGACCGCGCCGCCCGCCGGCGCCCATCCATACGACGCCGCCGATGTGCAGGCAACCGCGGAGCATCTACGCACGCTTGACGGACGCGCGTTGACCAGCGAAGAACTCGCCGGTCAGCAAGTGCCCGAGGGCAGGGCAGTGCATGCGGTACTGCGCAAGCGGGACCTGCTGGGGCTGTTCGATACCGCCCCGGACCTCTCTGGCAGCGACATCGACGTGAGCCCGTTCATACGCGACGCCACCGACCGGACAGTGTCCGTGGCCTGGCGTCATCTGCCGGACGCCGACGAACTGGAGAAGATGCCGACACCGCAGCGTGCGGAACTGTGCCCGGCGCCCATCAAGGCCATCAAGGATCTGGCGACGAAGAACAAGGTCCTGGTGTACGACCAGCGCGACGGCAAGTGGCTCCTGGCCGGGCCCAGAGATATCCGCCCGACCGCACTTCTTGTCAGTGACGCCGCTAGCGGCGGGTACACCGCGGAAACAGGGTTCGATCCGGCGAGCAAGACTGCCGTCTGCCCGGTCGAGCTTGCCGTCAAGTCCGCGAACGACGAGCCTGAGCAGCCAAACGCCACGAACACAGACCCGCAGTCGGTCGGACACGACGCCTGGATTCCGCTGGTCGATCACCTCGCCGACGCCGAGCGGGAAGTTCGCCGCCTTCTCGCAGAGGTATCGCCGCAGTTGCCCGCGCAGCAACTCGAAGCGATCGCGCTCGCGGCGCGCTACCACGACCTCGGCAAAACGCACCTGGTGTTCGTGACCTCGCTGGAAAAGGCCAACCCGGATACTCCGCCACCCAACACTACGACGATCTGGGCGAAATCCCCGAGCAACAGGACACTTCGTCACGATCCACCCGGTTTCCGGCACGAACTGGTCAGCGCGCTGCTGCTCCTCAAACCGGATACCGGACTTCTCGACAGCGTGGATGAGCCGGATCTCGTGACCTACCTGGCCTTGGCGCATCACGGTAAGGCGCGGGTGACCATTCGCGCTCAGGAAGGCGAAGCAGAAGACACTGTGCTCGGCGTGCGAGAGGGATCGACCACCCACCCGGTCGACCTGCCAAGCGGCAGACGTCTAGCAGGCCACGCACTGTCCCTCGCTCCAACGAAAATCGGAGCCGGTTCCTTGACCGATCGTGCCCTGCGGTTGCGGGATCGGGCCGATCTGGGGCCGTTCCGCCTCGCCTTCTGCGAGGCCATTGTGCGCTCGGCGGACTGGTGCGCCAGCCAGAACGGGGGCGCCTGATGCCCGAAGTGATCCTGCGCGGATGCGGTTCGACACCGCTCGGCGGCTACCTGTCCGCACTCGGTGTACTGCGTGCCGTCACACGTCTGCTCGACCCAGAGGCTTCCGGATACTGGCGCAGCAATCGGCTCGTGCTGCGCTCAAAACTGGCAACAACGGACGAGTTAGCAGGAGAGCTGAGCAAGTACTTCGAGCCTGAAGCAATTGTCTCGCCCTGGAATGCCGGGTCAGGTTTCGCCGCCAACGGCAAGAATACGACGGCTGAAGCAGCGCTAGCCTGGGTGCGGGATTCCACGGATACCCGCCTGCACGGTCTTCGGGAGGCTGTGGCGGCGGGTGACGAGGTGGTGGCGCAAGGTCGCGTTCTCGGCTGGGGCGGCAAGGGCGATGACCTGTGGGATTCCGGTCGCAAGCGCGACGTGCTGCAGTTGTGTCGCAAACTGTTCCCGGATGCCGCACTCGCCTGGCTAGACGCCGCCACGGCGCTGGTCGGCGACGAAGACGTGGCGTTCAGCCGCCTGCTGGGCACAGGTGGCAACTTCGGCCGCCAGGACCTCTCGGTCACCTACCTGAGCCGTCTGCAGGCGATCTGGCGGGACAAGCGCGGCCCGCACTGGTTGTCCTCTCTGTTGAACGGCACCGAGTCAGTTTCTTATCTCCGGGATGCGGTGGGGCAGTTCGATCCGGGCCGGGCGGGAGGCATCCAATCCTCCCCTTTCGAGAAGGCGGACGACAAGGGTTTCGTCAACCCGTGGGCGCTCCTGATGACGGTGGAAGGGGCCTTGCTGTTCGCCTCCGCCGTGGTTCGACGGCATGGCGCGGACTACAGTGGCGCGGCACTGCCCTTTCAGGTCAGGGGGGCGACCAGCGGTTTCAGCTCGGCCGCCGGTGGTGAGGATGCACTCGGAGAGTTGTGGGCGCCGGAGTGGTCTGCGCCGATGCGCCTGGCCGAGTTGGTGCAGTTGCTGGGTGAAGGCAAGGCTCACTGGCGATCCGGGCCTGCACGTTCCGCGCTGGATTTCGTCCGCGCCATTGCTAACCTGGGCGTGGACCGCGGTATCCGGGCGTTCCAGCGGTATGTCTTCGTGGACCGTCTTGGGCAGAATCCTCTCGCTATCCCTGCCGGCCGTGTCGAGGTACCGAGCACCCGCCGTTCGGTCAGCCTGCTGGCTCACCTCGATCCGTGGCTGGATTCGCTTCGCGGTCGCGTCCCGTCAGCGGTGGCCAGCAGGTTGCGTGGTGTCGAGCAAGCGCTGTTCATCCATGCCACCACCGGAAAAGCGGCGGACCTCGTCGAGGTGTTCGCCGCAATCGGACACTGCCATGAGACGGTGGCGCGGTCGAGCCGGGCGCAGCAGGCGGCCCCGCCGCTGGTGCTGCTCGGCAGCAAAGCGATCGCCGAAGCGCTGCGGCCGCGATTAGCCGATGATGCTGAGCTTCGCGTAGCGCTCGCCCTGGCTACCGCTCGGGATATCAGGGCAGGCGGCTGGTCGCTGAGCGGCCTGCGTTCGCTGTTGTCCCCGGTTGTCGCCGACAGTCGGGGACGGCCTAACTGGTCTGGCCGTCCAAGCCCGGTCTCGCTCAACGCGGGACTTATGGCTGCATTGGCCGAGGTGGCGCGGCGGCGTTCCATGCCCCGCCTCGACGAAGCGGAAGCGGGTGACCAGCGACCGGCGGTGCGTGGCGCGCGGATCGGGTTCCAGCGGGGGCTTTACGCCCGTCGGCAAGATGTGCGGGCCCTGATGGCCGGGGAGCTGGACGAAGCCAGGATCGCCGATCTCCTCGCTGGGCTTCTCACCGTCGAATGGGCGAACTCCGAATTCCGGCTGCCGTACCTGGGGAACGACTTCATCGGAGGTGCGCTGGAATTCCTGCTGCCCTTCACATCGGTCGAGCCGCTGCACGTGCCCCGCGAAGACGGGGCGACCTCCCCTATCCTGCTGCGTCCGGGTAACAACTGGCCTGCGCTGCTGCTTGCCAACCGCAGCGAGGAGGTTGTGCGGGATGCCGCGCGCCGACTGTCCATCAGCGGCCTGCCTGTCGCGGTCGAGCCGCCGCCCGCCAGGGTCGCGGGAGAGCGCCTGGCCGCCGTCCTGCTGTTCCGCCTAGCGGAAAGAGATCGTCTCCGATCCCTGAACCGGATCGCCGTCCTGCCAAAGGAGAAAGGCTCGTTGAGTGACCAACCGTCTGATGTATGAGGCCGAGCTTGCCCCGGTCATGGGCAGCACCTTCCAGCCGACTGGGTTCCCCGATCTCGGCGCGGCCACGTTCACTCGCTTCGAGGACGGCCAGGAGGTTCCGTCCCTGCTGGTGGAGTCGGTGCAGTCGATGGCGAACCGGTTGGAAGCGACAGCCTGGGACGAGGCGAACGACCGTCCTGTCTCCGCGCTGGACGGACTGCCCTGGGTACGGGTGGTGAGAGCAGGCACCGACGAGTTCCTGACCTCTAGCCGCTTGGAAGCCCACCGGCTGGCCTCGCCGTTCATCCACGCTTCCACTCTCGACAGGAAGCCGATGCTGGAACTGATCCGGGAACGGCTCGGCCTCGCCAAGGACACGCCGCTCAACCGGTCGGCAATGGCGGCCGCGGTCGCCGGACTGGACCCCTTCTGTCTCATCCACGGTGTGTTCTTCTCCCAGAAGGACTGGTGGGGACAGCCGAAGTTCCTTCGTACGCTGTCTGCCGTCATCGAGGCGCACCACGTGGAACGCGCGCACAGCGGCGGCCGTAAGTCCGACCGGGTTCGCCACCAGCTGTCCGAGGAATCCGGTGGCACGGCCGAGGGCTACGGATCGGTTCCGTTCGCCCGAACGGAATGGACGGCTAAGCGGATCCGTGCGTCATTCGTCCTGGACACCGGGCTGCTGCGCTCCTACGGTCTCCCGGAAACGGTGACGGAACTGCTAGAAACGGTCGCGTTGTGGGAGATTCGCTCGCTACTGTCGGACGGCAACCTGCGGCTGCGCACCGCCTGCGACCTGGAGTTGATCAGCGAGGTGGAACCGCGGCGGAACTCCGCACCTCTGCCCGAACTAGACGAACTGACCTCGCGAGTCGCTCGCCTGGTGCCCGCTTGCGCCGAGGTGTTCGGTTCGAGCGGACCGCTCACCGTGCAGTGGGCCGACAAGGGCAAGAAAAAGTGACCACCACGCTCGTGATCCGCTTTCCTTGGGGTCGCTACCACGCGACCCCGTGGGGGCGGCACGTGAACGAAGGTGCCGTCGAACTGCCTCCGTCACCGTGGCGGGTGTTGCGCGCGCTCTACGCGGTGTGGCAGACACGCGTGCCCGACCTCGACGAGCACATCGTGCACGGCCTGCTTGACGAGCTTTCGAAACCACCGACAGTCTTCGTACCTCCGCACGAGATCGCACATACGAGGCACTACTACCCCGACAGCAGGCACACCCTTGCCGGTTCCAGCGTCGACCGCACCCTGGATGCGTTCGCCGTGGTCGACCGCGATGCCAAGCTGGTATTGCAGTGGCGGAGCCTGGACCTCGACCCTCCTCAACAAGACGCGCTAGCCAAGCTCGCCATGTCATTGCCCTATCTCGGGCGAGCGGACAGCATCTGCGAGGCGGAAGTCGTTGACCAGTGGGAACCGGAAGACCACGAGGTGTGGGAACCGGTCGACGTCGCGGAATTCATCCCCGAGAACGCCGAGATTGCCACGGTCTTGGCTCCCGAACGGCCGCTCGATCTCGCTGCGCTCGTCGCACGGCCGGTCGACGTCCGCAAAGGTGGTCTGCTCTTCCCCGCAGGCACGAAGTTTCTTGCCTATCAGCAGAGGAAGCCTGCATCACGCGTGCAACGCCGGAGGCCGAACGCACCCGTCACCGCCGTCCGGTTTGCCATCGCTCAGCGCGTCCATCCGCCGCAGGCCGATGCCCTGATCTATACCGACCTGCTTCGCAGGGCGGCTCTGAGCAAGCTCGGTGGCCTGCGCAGCGAGCGTTCGGAGAGCATGCTCGGCGGCAAAACCGCCGAGGGGAGCCGGGCGCGGGATAACCACCAGCACGCGCACTACCTGCCTCTCTTCGACGAGTCAAAACACCTCGACGGGCTGCTGGTCTGGATTCCGGGCGGCTTGGGCGGTGACGAGTTGGAGGCATTGACACGAGTGACCTCGTTGCGCGCCGGCACGAACGACAAGTGGCGCCTCACCCTTCGAGCAACTGAGGCCGGGGATGTTCGCGACTTGGCGCCGCAACTGACCGGACCTTCGCGGCTCTGGCACTCGGTAACGCCATTCACGCCGTCGCGGTACCGGAAGAAGCGCGACTGGCACGAGTTCCTCCGCAGCGAACTAGAACGTGAACTCAGCTACCGAGGCCTGGGCGTCGAAGTCGCAGAACTGCGCGTGTCAGATGATCCGAGGTTCTTCCGCCGAAATCGGCCGTCCTCCCCGGAGCGCGTTCGCCCCTCCGCTTTCGTCTCCGTGCGGCTGAACCGCGAGGTAGCTGGCCCGCTGCCTCTCGGTCACCTGAGTCACTTCGGCCTTGGACTGTTCATACCGAGATGAGGTCACCGTGGGAGAAGACCCGCTGCCAGCGAGAATGGTGAACGAATTGGTTTACTGTCCTCGGTTGTTCTATCTTGAATGGGTTGAAGCACGATTCGCCGACAACGAAGACACCGGGCTGGGACAGCAAGCTCACCCGAGGGCGGACGAGGGATCCGGCTCTGTGCCGTTGCCGGACGACGGCGAATTGAAGGCAACATGCGGTAAAATCCCAGGTCAGCGGCCACGAATTTCGCGAGCCCTGTCTCCGGCGGCTTCCGCCGGACTCCATTGCGGCTGGTACAACTACCAGGTTCCGGTCATCGCGCAGGCCCAGGCTGTCTCCGGCGGCTTCCGCCGGACTCCATTGCGGCGGCGGCAGCTACCTCGGCGCCGTTTTCCTCACCCCAACTGTCTCCGGCGGCTTCCGCCGGACTCCATTGCGGCAGGTACGCGGTGTCGGTCAACGCGCCCAGGCCGGTGTTCTGTCTCCGGCGGCTTCCCTCGGACGCGGGCGGGCAGCGTCATCGAAGCGATTTGAGCTGGAAGACGCGAGGCCCTTGGGACAAGCGGATACTGTCCCAAGGGCCTCGCACCAGCTCTGCTGTGAACATCCCGTCTTGAGCTGGCTGCGCAAGCCTGCCGGTCGCCCGACCGGTCGCGCGCGGCGGTCACGGCTGGACGCGGCTGCAGGGGCCATGCGCGCCCAGCCGCGTTTGTCAGGCGCTCACCGGAGGACGGCAGTCGGCAACCGAATCCCCTCGTGGTCCATTGCCTTGCACAGTTCGGCCAGGTACGACCGCACGATGCGGTGCGTCGATCGAGCAAACTGACCCGCGCTGGCGAGGCTCTGCAGGAAGTCCCGCTCATCGGGCTCGGTCAGCTCACAGATGCCCACCACGTCGGCTCGCACGATGTCAACGGCCGCGGTCTCGAAGTCGTCCATGTTCTCGGCCAGTTCAGCAAGCCGGTCGAGCAGCTTCTTGACGCGCTCGTACTGCTGCCGGTAGTCCTCGTCGCTCGGCTTAGGCATGGCCACTGGCACCGTTGGAACCAGCCAGTTGCTCCTGGGCCTGCGCCTTCGCGTCTGGCGCGATGTAGGTGCCCTTCGACCTGATGGTGACGACCAGGCCGCGGACGCGAAGCACGCGAGTCGCGTGACGGGCTGTGCCGAGCGAGACTCCGTATTCCTCGGCAAGCCGCCGCTCTGACGGCAGCGGCATGTTCGCCGTCAGCTCGCCGTGCGCAATCCGTCCCGCGAGGTGATCAGCCATCGCCTCATAGACGTAGCCAGGCGAATTGTCGAGTCGATAGATGGCCGTCTCCGACTGGATCAATGATGCTTCCACGACGCTCCCTCAGTAGGTGGTGCTTGTTGCAGCGGGAGCGTATGGCCGCGGCATGGCTCACACGAAGAATGTTTCTCAGTGTTTCTCGAAGCTGATCAAGTCCTCGACCGAACGGGAAACTAGGCGCTCTCATCCGGTTGGTAGGCGGCCCAGTGTTCGGCGGCGTTGGCGATCAGGTTGCGGGCATCCCGCCCGTAGCTGATGCCCTCGACCGTCGCGAGTCGGGCGAAGATGCGGCCGTACAACTCAGTTTCTTGTGGTTGGGCCAGGTTGAGTTCTGCGGAGAAGGTCTCGATCATCGCCCGATCCTCGTCGAGCAGCCAAAAGCCGTGCGCGGGCGCCACGTCGTACTCGACGTCGAAACCGATGATGCCGAGCTTCACGTTCCGCAGCATGGACAGCGACACCAGGCGGTCGAGCTGGCCGAGCATGACCTCAGGCGGACAGAGCCGGTACCGCAGGACGGCTTCGGTCAGCACGAAGTGAAAGCGCTTTTCCGGCCGGTAGAGGATCTCTTGGCGCTGGATACGGGTCTGCACTGCCTCGTCGATGTCGTGGCGTACGCCGAAGACCCGGCCGCTTTGCTCGAAGCGAGCGCGGGCGTACTCGGCCGTCTGGAGGAGGCCAGGCACAAAGGTCGGTTCGAAGACCCGGAAGAAGCGCGTCCGGGCATTGAGTTCGGTCAGTTTGGCCTGGTGGGGCTTGAGCCCTGTGCGGAGTTGTCGCTGCCACTCGGCGTACTGCGTCTCCAGCGTTTGCAGCGACACCAGCAGTGCCTCGGCGTTGCTGACGGCGTTGGTGGCACCGGTCCAGGCCCGGATGTCCTCGGAGCTCGGGGTCTGCCGGCCGTTCTCCAGCTTGGAGACCTTCGAATGCGGCCAGTGCAGCAGCGCCGCAAGCTGGCGGCCGGTGAGCTGGGCATTCACGCGCAGCTCACGAAGCCGAGCGCCCAGCGCGGCACGCGCATCATGGACGCTCGGCACGTGAGTCGGTCCGCTACGCGGCAAAGTCCTCCCGTCGGAGAGCCTTGTGCCACGCTGCATCTCGCCAGTAGTTGTGTTGGACGATGGCAGCCGGATCCTCGATGACTTCGCCACCGAGGAAGGTCTCATCCTGGTCGAAGTGCATCCGCACCAGGAGACGCGAATCGAACAGCCAATAGTCGTAGTTGGGCAGGTCCGCGGCTTGCGCCCGGTCGAGGTAGCGGATGTCTTCGCCAGCGCCGTTGGTGTGGCCCGAGCAGAACAGCCCGAAGCGGCTGTAGTCGGTGAGCGGCACCGTGACCACGCGGACCCTGGCGTACCGCTTGCCCTCTCTGGTCGCCTGCCGGATCATCGCGAGCCAGTTCTCGAACCAGCCCATGTCCACCGGCTCCCCGGCGACGAACTGCCGCAGCGCTTCGGCTTCGTTCGCGGACTTGTACTGGTCGCGCGTCTCCAGCCTGAAAGCGCTGTGCTCGAAGCTACGGAAGAGCTGGCCGAACTCGGGGCCAGGTTCGATGAAGCGGCTCAGCGGTCTTCCCCTTCCTGCAGGTAGCGGCGGGCATAGTACTTGAGGACGTCTTCCGGAATCTCGATCAGCGTCTCATGCTCCGGCACCGGCCCCACGTCCGCCAGCACCTGCGGGTCCGTGACCTTCCACCCCTGTGCGATGTACGTGACCCGGTCCGCCCGATCGGTGGCGAACAGCGTCGGCGACTGCCCTTCCTGCGATTCCGGGTCCTTGCCCAAGAAGTAAGCGTGCATCTCGTCCTCCCAGTTTTCGAGAAACATACTGAACCACGGGACTTCGATCGTGAACCAACCGCAAACCGGTGTCAAGGTCGCGCCGACCTCAGCCCACTGGCCCGGTCGCCTTTAGGCTGAGGCAGCAGCCGACGCGGACGGGAGCGGTGTAGTGACTGAGGGCGCGCTCTTCACCTCGGAGTCGACGTTGTCCGTACTCACCGAGGCGTGCGAGGGGCGCGGACTTGACCCAACTGGGGCCGTGACGCTCCGGTTCGGCGAGAACGCCGTCTACCGGCTCCCTCGGGAACCGGTTGTCGTGCGCGTGGGCCGTTCGGTCGACGCGGCTCGGAAGGAAATCCGGGTCGCAAGGTGGCTCGAAGAGCACGGCTTCCCCGCCACTCGGCTCGCCGTGGACGCGGACGGCCCCGATGTGGTCCAGGGACTGCCCGTGACCTTCTGGCAGTACATACCCTCAGATCCAGAGCCGATCACAGCCGCGGAATTCGGCAAGGTCCTGCACGACTTGCACGCCCTGCCAGCGCCAACAAGCTTCGCGCTTCCCGACTTCGCGCCGATGCCGAAAGTGGAGCCACGCCTGGAGGAGATCCCGGGCGGCTGCATCTCCCCCGCCGAACTCGCCTTCCTGCGAGATCGGCACGAGGAGCTGGCGGCGCGGTTCGAGAACCTTGAGTTCGTGCTGCCGCCAGGGCCGGTGCATGGAGATGCGCATCCGGGGAACCTGATCCGCGCGACGGACGGCAGCCTGCAACTGATCGACTTCGAGGACTTCGCCTACGGCCCCCGCGAGTGGGACGCCGCGGTGTTGTCGGTCCGGCACCAGGCGTTCGGCTGGGCCTCGGAGGAGGAGTACCAGGCGTACATCACGGCCTACGGCTTCGACGCGATCACCTGGCCTGGCTTCCCGGTGATCCGAGCTGTGCGAGAACTGAACATGACCACGTGGCTTGCACAGTTGGCGGACCAGTCGGCCGAGATCGAAGCCGAGGTTCACAAGCGCATCGCGGATCTACGCGACGAGCAGGCTCCGCGACACTGGCGCGCTTTTTGACGGCAGGTTCAAGTCCACGAACTCCAGGAACTCCTTGACGAGCGGATCCTTCGAGAAGCCCGCGATCCGCGCGCGGAAGTCGTCGAGGTAGGAGACCACGCGGAAGGACTTCAACTGCGCGGCTGTCTCGGCCACTGACTTCGCGACATGCAGAGCTTCGTCCAGGTTGCCGTCCTGCAGATGGGAAGTCGCGAGGACCGTGCGGACGAACGAGAGGCTGCGCACATAGGTCGCGCCCGCTTCCCGGATTGACGTAGCCGCATGGTGGTTCGCGAGCTGGGAGTTGCCGAGGTCCCGGAAGCAGTGTGCGAACTCGGCGTGCAACTCGGCCGTGTCGAAGTACCTGATCCACTCCGGGTCGTTCTCCGGGTTGCCCTGGCAGTGCCAGCGCTCGGCTGTGAGCAGCGCGGCTGTCGCGTCCGCCTCCCTGCCGAGCGAAGCCAGGGCGCGCGCTTCCATAGCGTGGAACAGCGCCATGGTGGTCGGTGTGGCGTGACCGTTGGCCCCTTTGTATGCGGCTCTGGCGAGGTCGACGGCCCGCTGGTAATGGCCGAGGAAGTTCGCCTGGTGCGACATCCCGGCGAGGATTCGACCGCACAGGGGCTTGTCTCCCGCTGCCTTGGCCAGGCGGAAGGCTTGCGTCAGGTATCGCTGGGCCAGGCCGTGCGCACCCGTGTCGTAGGCGGTCCAGCCTGCGAGCCTGGTCAAGGCTGCGACCTCCCGGAAGTACTCCCGACCGACCGGATCATGCGGCGAGACGTGCGGCATGTTGGGCAGGATCTGCTGGTCCAGGAACGTCGCGACCAGCGACTTCGGCCGTCCGCCGCCGTACTTGTAGTCGAAGATGCTGAACATCGCGGTGGTGTCCCGCACGGCCTCGACGTCCATCATGGTGATCGGTCGCGACTCGGGCGGCGGTCCAGTCCGGTCGTCGGACTCGGTGAGCCATCGGATGACCAGACCGCTCCACGCTTCCGGCACGACGGCCAGGTCCGTCCGCGCTGGCGATCTCAGCTCCAGTTCGGTGATCGCGCCCAGCGCAGCGACGCTCTGTGCGACGTCTTCCGGATACTCCAGCCCAACATTGGCCCGGTCCTCGGTGACTGCGGCGAAGCCGATCTCGGCGAGGGACACCGCCCGGCCGAGCATGTCGCTCAAGGCCCGCGCGATCAGCTGGCAGGTGCGGGGGTGCGGCTGACGGGTGGTTCCGTCCAGCCAGCGCTTCACCGAGACATGGTCGGCCCTGACTGGCTCTCCGCCGTCCTGCTCGCTCAATAGGCGAACACGACGAGCCAAGCCCTTGTTCGTCGCCCCCGCCTGCTTCATAACCCCAGCTAGGAGCGTGTTCGGCTGCCTGTCGCTGTCGGCCACGCTTACCTCCGGGGGTTATTAAAACACCCCCATGCACCCC
>NZ_VJWX01000160.1 GCF_007713715.1 Amycolatopsis rhizosphaerae | reverse complement strand
TCACTGCCCGGCAACGGCAACTACTCCGGGAAGGAAGATTCGACTACCTGCAAGGCCAAATCCTCCCCAGCGAAACCGGCTGGCAGTACATGCTCGAAGCAGCCACCTACTACACCCCGCCACAACACCCCGACGACCACGTCCTGCTGGACGGGCTCGGCCACGGCAGCCAGGAAGTTCAGGACCTCACCTACTGGGACTTCGCCAACAGGCTCGACCGCGGCGTCACCTACCTCCAGGAGACCGGCGAATGGTGGCACCCCCACCCCTGGGCCAACCTGTTCCTGCCCGGCACCGCCACCGACGACTTCCTCGAGCACATCCTCACCGATCTCACCCCCGCCGACCTCGGGGCCCCGGGCCTGCTGCTCGTGTACCCGATCCACACCCAACCGCTGACCACCCCGCTGCTCTCCACTCCCCGAACCGAGGTCATCTTCCTCATCGCGGCACTGCGCTACACCCCGCCCGACGACCCACTCTCCCTTGAGCGCCTGATCGCCACCAACCGCGACTGGTACGACAAAGCCAAGGCCCTCGGCGGCACCGCCTACCCCATAGGCACCATCCCCTTCACCCAGCACGACTGGCAGACCCACCACGCCACCTCACTCACCGGCACGCGTCGCCGCTACGACCCACGAAGCATCCTCGGTCGAAGTCTCGTCTGCGGGTGAGTCGGCGAGAATCCCGCACGCCACGTCCGATGGGACCACGTCGTTCGGGGCGCGGGCGAACCACTGGCGTTGGCCGCACGCTCCGGCGTCGTCAGGACAGGGACAGCAGCAGTGCCTTGACCTCGGTGGCGTGGATCCGGTCGCGGGCCGGTCGCGGGTCCGAGCAGAGCAGCACGGGACCGTCCTCGGCGGAATCCGGCAGGCGGCCGTGGCTGCCGCGCACCGGTGACGGGTCCAGCGGGACCACGCGCATCGCGTACCGCAGTCCGAGCTTCTTGCGGGCCAGCGCGGTGGCGGCGCGGAGCTTCACCAGCGGGTCGGCCGGGTCGAAGAACAGCTCCGCGGGGTCGTATCCGGGTTTGCGGTGGATCTCCACCGTGCGCGCGAAATCCGGCGCGCGGTCGTCATCGAGCCAGTAGTAGTAGGTGAACCACGCGCCGGGTTCCGCGATCGCGGTCAGTTCGCCCGCCCGCTCGTGGGCGACGCCGAGTGCCTCCTGTCCCGCCCTGTCGAGCACGGTGTCCACACCGGACAGCTCGCCGACGATCTTCCGCGCCCTCGGCACATCACCGGGATCCCGGACGTAGACGTGGGCGATCTGGTGGTCGGCCACGGCGAACGCCCGCGAGGTCCACGGGTCCAGGTACTCCATCCCGGCCTGGGTGTGCACGTTCAGCAGTCCTTCGCGGCGAAGGGCGCGGTTGACGTCCACGGGCCGTCGCGCCGGGGTGATTCCGTACTCCGACAGCGCGACGACCGTGTGCCCGCCGACCGCGGCGGCTTCGAGCAGCGGCCGTAGTGCGAGGTCGACCGCCCGCGCCGCGGCGACGGCTTCCGGGCCGTCGGGGCCGGAACGCTGGAGGTCGTAGTCCAGATGGGGCACGTAGACCAGGGTGAGATCCGGGACGTCCGTGGTCAGGATCCGCCGCGCCACGCCGATGATCCAGCGCGACGACGTCAGCGAGGCGGTCGGTCCCCAGTAGGTGAACAGCGGGAAGTCGCCGAACTCGCCGGTCAGCCGGTCGTGCAGCTCCGGTGGGCGGGTGTAGCAGTCCGGCTGCTTCCGGCCGTCGGCGTGGTAGACCGGGCGCGGGGTCACGGTCAGGTCGGTGGCCGCGCCCATCGCGTACCACCAGCACACGTTCGCGACGCGGTAACCGGGCCGGTCGCGCCTCGCGGCGTCCCACAGCTTGTCACCGTGGACGAGCGCGTTGTGCTGCCGCCAGAGGAGCACCTCGCCGAGCTCCCGGAAGTACCAGCCGTTGCCGACGATCCCGTGTCCCGCCGGGGAAAGCCCGGTGAGGAAGCTCGACTGGACCGGGCAGGTGAGCGCCGGGAACACCGTGTCCAGCGTCGCGGTGAACCCCGGTTCGGCCATCCGGCGCAGGTTCGGCATGTGCGGCAGCAGCCGCGGGGTCAGGCCGACGACGTCGAGGACGAGCAGGCTCATCAGGGCTCCTCCGCCAGGCCGAGCGCGAGCAGTTCGCGCCGTGTCCAGTCGAGTTCGGCCGCCAGCCCCGCGATCAGGTCGCTGTCGCCCGCCGGTGCGTCGGGCAGGACCTGCCAGGTGTAGGTCTCGACCTCGACGTGATCGGTGCGCGCGCAGGCGCCGCCGAACAGCCCGGCCAGTGTCGCGGACAGCTGCGGCCGGGTGGAGCGCAGCGGTGGCACGGGATCGGCGTGCACCGGGATGTGGAAGTGGATCCGCCACGGCGCGGCACCGGGAAGGCCGGTGAGCGCGTCGCCGAGATCGTCGGTCCCCGGCGGGCCGCCCTCGACGCACTGGTGCAGGAACCGGGGTTCCGCGAAGGACGCCAGCGCGTGCCGGGTGTCCGGATCGGACGGATCGTCGGCCTGGAGGGCGCAGGAAACCTGGACCTTGACGATGCCGAGTTCCGCGTCCGCCAGCCGGGCCAGCGCCTCGCCGGGCTGCTCGAAGGCCACCGCCAGGTGGCAGGTGTCCAGGCACAGCCCCAGCCAGTCCGTGTCGTGGTGCGCGAGGTGTTCCACCGCCTGCGCCGTGGTCTCGACGACGCAGCCGGGTTCGGGTTCGAACCCCACCCGGACCGGCTTGCCCGTCTCGCGGGCGAGTCCGGCCAGCTCGGCGCCGAGCCGGTCGAGGCGTTCGCGCACCGTGTCGCGGATCTCGGGGGACCAGTCGGTGCGCCAGGTGAGCGGCAGCGTGGACACGCTGCCCCGCGCGGCGTCCTCGGGCAACAGTGCGGTCAGCACCCGCGCCAGGTCCATCGTGTACCGCGCGCGTTCCGCCGTGGCCCAGTGCGGGTGGTAGACGCTGTGCTTGACCACCGGCTCATGGAAACCACGGTAGGGAAACCCGTTGAGGGTGACGACTTCCAGGCCGCGGGCGGCCAGTTCCGCGCGCAGCCGGGGCAGCGCCGCGGGATCGGCGGACAGTGCGGACGCGACCGGCCTGGCCAGCCACAGGCCGAGACCGAGCCGGTCTGCGCCCAGCTTCTCCCGGACCGGTTCACCGAAGCGGGCCAGCTGTGCGAGCACGCCGTCGAGGTCTTCGGCGGCGTGGACGTTGGTGCAGTAGGCGACGTGGACGAGGGTCCCGTCGCGGTGGCGGAACCGCACTCGTCACTCCTTCCGCTCGCCGCGGAGCACGGAGTTCCCGGCGTATTCCCCGGTTTCGATGTCCACCTCGGACAGGTCGAGACGCTTGCTCTGCCCGTAGAACTCGACCGGGTTGCGCCACAGCACGCGGTCGACGTCGTCGGCGGTGAATCCCGCGGCGAGCATCGCCTCACCGGTGCGCACGGTGGTGAGCGGGTCGCTTTCGCCCCAGTCCGCCGCCGAATTCACCAGCACCTTCTCGGTGCCGTACTCGCGGAGGACGGCGACCATGCGGCCCTCGTCCATCTTGGTGTCGGGGTAGATCGAGAAACCCATCCAGCACCCGGAGTCCTTGGCCATCCGCACGGTGACCTCGTTGAGGTGGTCGAGGACCACCCGCTCCGGCGCGAGACCGGATTCCCCGATCACCGCGATGCTGCGCGCGGTTCCGGCGGCCTTGTCCCGGTGCGGGGTGTGCACCAGCGCGGGGAGGTCATGGTCGATCGCCAGCGCGAGCTGGGCGGAGAACGCCTCGTCCTCCTCGGGGGTCATCGAGTCGTAGCCGATTTCCCCGACGGCGACCACACCGTCCTTTTCCAGGTACCGGGGCAGGATCTCGAGCACGGGCGTACAACGCGGATCGTTGGCTTCCTTGGGGTTGAGTGCGATCGTGCAGTGGTGCCGGATGCCGAACCGGCTCGCGCGGAACGGTTCCCAGCCGACCAGAGAGGCGAAGTAGTCGACGAAGCTGCCGACGGTCGTGCGGGGCTGCCCGGTCCAGAAAGCCGGTTCGACGAGCGCGCGGACCCCGGCCTCGCGCATCGCGCGGTAGTCCGCCGTGGTGCGCGAGCTCATGTGGATGTGCGGATCGAAGACACGCATCAGCTGTCCTGTCGGTGGAGGTCGGGAAGGCGGGCGAGCAGATCGGCGGGCACCGGCCGTCCCGCGGCGGTGCGTTCGAGCGCGAACGAGCGCATCATGCGAATCAGTTCGTCGTCGGTGTGCTCGTCGAGCCCGGCGACCGCGTCCAGCGGGATGCCCATGAACACGCACTTCAGCACGCCGTGCCGGTAGGCGGAGTCCTCCAGCCACGAAGCTGCGTACGGGCCCATCGCGGTGGCGACCAGCCGTGGGTCGTTGCTGCGCAACGCTTCCGTTACCAGGGGAAGCCCACGATCACCGAAGTCCGAACAGGACAGTCCACGCAGGACGGCGCGCTGCTCCGCCGCGGAACCGTGGTGGTAGAGGTCGGCCAGCTCGCTCGCCACGCCGGTCGCGGTGGTGAGCAGCAGAACCCGGGCCCCGTCGTCGACCGTCCACTCCGGGAAAGCGGGGGAGCCGGCTCCCAGCGGACCGCGGCCGCAATGCCGGCCGGCGGCGGGGAACAGCGTGCGGATCGCCGTCCCGTCGCGGGCCACGCGGTCGAGTGAGGCGGTGAGCCAGGCGGCGCCCGCCGGGGACAGCGCGATGTGGAGCGCGGCGCGCAACCGGTCGGGGGTCACGCCGGGGCCTCGATTCCCGCCGCCTGTCTGAGGAAGGCGAGCGACTCCCGCGCGATTGCCGGTGCCGCATGGCTGTCGCGCGGGAGTTCGACCGACACCAGACCGCGGTAACCGACGCTGCCGAGTGCGTCGAGCACCGGCGGGAAGTCGATCTCCCCGGCACCGAACTCGAGATGCTCGTGCACGCCCCGGCGCATGTCGTCGATCTGGACGTTCACCAGCCGGGGCGCGGCCCGGCGCACGCAGTCGGGGACCGGCGCGTACTCGTTGCAGCGGCAGTGCCCGATGTCGAGGGTCAGTCCGAAGCGTTCGGGCTCGCCGAGCCGCGCGGCCAACGTCTCGTATCCGTCCAAATCGGACACCAGCATGCCGGGTTCGGGCTCGAATCCGAGGCGGACACCGTGCCGCTCGGCCGTTTCCAGGACGGCCGCGCACCCGGCGGTGAGGCGGTCCCACGCCGTCGCGCCGGGCAGGTCGTCCGGTTTCACGCCACTCCAGAACGACACCGCCTCCGCGCCGAGCTCGGCCGCGATCTCGACGGCGCGACGGAGGAAGGAGATCCGGCGTTCACGGCCGGGGCCGAGCAGGGTCGGCGCGTGCTTGTGCCACGGGTCCAGCAGGTACCGCGCACCGGTCTCGACGACCACGGCGAGGCCGAGCCGGTCCAGGTCCGCGGCGACGGCCGCCACACGGCGCGGCAGGTCCGCGCCGAAGGGATCGAGGTGCTGGTGGTCGAGGGTCAGTGCGACGCCATGGTAGCCGAGATCCGCCAGCACCCGCAGCGCGTCGCCGAGCCGGTGGTTGGCGAACCCGTTGGTGCCGTAGCCGAAGCGGAACGTCATGTGGGCGAGACCTTCCTGCCCAGGAACCGGGCCAGCGGGTACGCCGCGGCGACGGCCAGCGCCGTGCGCCAGGCGCCGGTGCGGGCGATGAGCCCGGCCTGCAGCGGGATCATGCCGTGGATCCCGCTGCCGACCGCGTGCCGGACGCGGTGGGCGGCGGGATCCCGGACGGCGTCGAACTGTGCCTTTCCCGTCGTCAGCGCGTAGGCGCCCACCAGCACCGGGGCCACCTTCCCGGCGCCTCGGGCGGCCAGGGTCACCCCCGCGGTCGCCGCCATCGCCGCGGCGGGCACCACCGGCCTCGCACCGTCCACTTCGGACCGGGAAAGCACTGACACAGCGAGGGTGTGCGCGCCGACGGTGCAGGCCGGGCGAACAGCGGCCCGGGCACCGCCCGCGCCGAGCAGCACGTCCAGCCCGCGGGCGGCAGCCATGGCGACCGGGCCCAGCGGGGTCGCCTTCAGGACGAGGTCGTACGACCACACGGTCGCCGCCAGCGGGACCGCGATCCGCAGGGCGCGGCGTCCGCCGCCGGCGGCCGCGATCCCGAGCCCTCCGAAGGTCAGCCCCGTCGCGAGGGCGAGCGCGGTGGCGGGGGATACCCGTCCGGAGGGAATGGGCCGCCCGGGCCGTTCGACGGCGTCGGTGCCGCGGTCGGCGTAGTCGTTGAGTGCCATGCCCGCCCAGTACAGGCACACCGAGGCGGCGGCAAGGGGCAGGGTGCGGCGCCTGAACGGCCAGCCCGCCGCGGCGGCGCCGGCCAGCGTGTCACCGGGCACCGTCAGCGCGGCCGGGGCACGTACCAGTTCGGCCAGCGCCCTCATCGCTGTGCCCAGTCACGCAGCAGCACGTACTGGGTGGCGAGGTCGTGCGGGACGTCGCCCACCGGATCCTTGAAGAAGAACCCGAGTTCGGGGACCGGGCCGCGGGCACCGGCCCGGCAGGCCTTGGCGGTGAACCGCGCGAGGTCGAGTACGAGCGGTGCGGCGAGCGCGGAATCGCAACCCTGCCAGGTCAGCTGGAGGCTCATCCGCGCACCGAGGAACCCTTCGAACAGCACGTGGTCCCACGCGGTCTTCCACTCGCCGAGCGCCGGTACGTAGTCGATGTGCACCTGCCCGTCGACCGGGCCGCCCAGATTCCTTTCCAGCACACGCTGTTTCGACGCGTTCTTGCTCGCGGCGGCGCGCGGGTCGGCGAGCGTGGCGCCGTCGCCCCCGCCGAGCAGGTTGGTGCCCGACCACGAGAGGACGTCCAGCCCGCGCCGGGCGAACATCGGCGCGAGCACCGAACGCAGAAGGGTTTCGCCGGTTTTCCCGTCGCGGCCCGCGTACGGCTGCCTTGTTCGCAGAGCCAGTTCGTGGAGTGCCGGCAGCCTCGCACCGGTGGAGGGCGTGAAGTCCACGAAACCGCAACCCGCGCGAAACGCCGCGTACGCGTAGACGGAACTGGGCGGCAGGACAGGGCCCGGACCACGCAACGCGGTGTCGAGCGCGTCGAGGTCCCGGTGCGCCGGATGCGGGGTGCACGGCGGCTCGGTGGAAGCGACATTGACCACGACGGTCCGTTCGAGTCCATTGCGGATACCGAAATCGATGAGGTCGTCGACGATGCGGGCAATCGTCCCTGCCTGCGGCCCGGTGTTCCCGGCATCCGGATCGGCCACGCGCAGCTCGGCTTCGGCGGACTCCAGGTCGTCCGCCACGAGCCGTACCGTCGACGCCGGGAGAACCCCCGCCCGTACCAGCTGCTCGGCCCGTTTGCGCAGGGGCGTGTCCACGACGTCGTGCCCGCCGAAGACGAGGTCGGACAGGGGCGGCAGCCCGGCGCCGGTGAAGTCCGGCAGTTCGGCGACGCAGCCCGTGGGTGGCGCGCCGCCCGCGCGGATCGCGGCCGCGCCGGCGATCGCGGTGGTGGCGACCGAACCGCGGGCGCCCACCAGCCACACCCCTGTCCCCCCCATGATTTCCTCCGCTCCGGATACGCCACGCCGCCGCGCGGCGCGGGCTCGGCGAACCGGCCCGGCGCGCGGGGCCCGAAGGCAGTACCTCGTGATGATTTCGGCCCCGGTGTTTCTCGTGCTCTCCGGCGACTCTACCGCGAGACGGGCGAATCGGAACAGGAGAACGGCCTCTTTCCGGCGGTGGACTTTCCGTTGGTGAAAACGGTGGTCCGCCCGGGCGTCGTGAAAGCGTTGCCGGACAGCCCAACCGGGCATTCTGGACACGGGACTTGCGGTCGTGGCAAGGAATGCGCCGGACGAGTTGGCCCGATCGGAGGTATCGCCCGCCGACTTCCGGTGAAACGGTGCGTACGCCGTCGTCTTCTGTAACAATGACGGCGAACTGGGGAAAGGTATGTCGATGCGTGCCTGTCTGAAACTGGGGATGGCTTTGTTCCTGGCCGTCATGACCCCGCTGCCGGGCGCGGCGGTCGCCGCGGCAACGCCGGAAACGGGGACGGTGGACTGGAAACCCTGCCCGGACGCGGCGGGGGTGGAGTGCGGCACGGTGAGCGTGCCGATCGACTGGTCGGCACCCTCGGGCGCGAAGATCGAGATCGCGCTGGCCCGGCGGAAGGCGTCGGATCCGGCGGCACGGATCGGCTCGCTGCTGATGGATCCCGGCGGGCCCGGCGGGTCCGGGGTGGCCGCGGTCAAGTCGGGCTGGACGTTGTCGCCGGAGATCACCCGCCGCTTCGACACGGTCGGCTTCGACCCGCGCGGGGTGGGCGGGAGCCACCAGGTGCTGTGCGGCCAGGCGGAGGAGACGGCGCCCTATCCGGAAGTCCCGGCGACCCCGGCGGAGTTCCGCTTGCTCGCCGAGCACAACAGGGCGCTGGGGGAGAGCTGCCGGAGGTTGACCGGGCCACTGTTCGACTTCCTCGACACGCGCAGCGTCGTGCGCGACATGGACGCGATCCGCGCCGCGCTCGGTGAGCGGAAGCTGACCTACTACGGAATCTCCTACGGGACGTTGATGGGGCAGCAGTACGCGGAGGCCTATCCCGACCGGGTCCGGGCGATGGTGCTGGACAGCAACATGGACCACAGCATCACCACCGCGTGGGAGTTCCTGCGCAGCGAAACCACGTCGCTGCAGGAGAACTTCGACCAGTTCGCGGACTGGTGCGCGCGCACGCCGTCCTGCGCGCTGCACGGACAGGACGTCCACGCCGTCTTCGCCGATCTGTACGCGAAGGCCGGGCGCGGTGAACTGGTCGATCCGTCGAGCAACACGAAGATCACCCAGATGCAACTGCTCGGCGGTGCCTACAGCACCCTCGCCGAGCCGGACTGGGCACGGCTGGCCGAAATGATGGCGGCGCTGTACCCGGGAAAGGCGTATCAGGAAAAGGCGTATCAGGAAAAGACGCTGCCGCAAGGGGAGACCGCGCGGGGAGCGGGCGACGTGCCGGTTCCCGATTCGGTACCGGGGGTGTTCTGCGAGGACTGGCGTCTTCCCGTGCACGACGTGGCCGAACTGGACTTCTACCGCCAGGCGCTGGACTTCGCCGAGCCGGACACGAAACTCTCGCCGATAGGCTGGAAGTCGGTCACCGGGTGCGTCGGCTGGCCGGCGCGGGTCCGGAATCCACCGCGTCCGCTTTCGGTCCACGGCGCTCCGCCGCTGCTGATGCTCAACAGCCGCTACGACCCGGAAACCCCGTACGAGTGGGCGGAAACCGCTTCGCGGCAGAGCGGCGCCGTCCTGCTCCGCTACGACGGCTGGGGTCACGGGGTGTACTTCAGGAACAGCGCGTGTGTCGTCGGTGCGGCGGATGCCTACCTGATTTCCGGGAAGGTGCCACCGCGGGGCACCCACTGCGCCGGGATCGACCCGGCGGCCGCTCCGGCCGTGATGGCCGCCGCAAGGCCGTCGTTCTGACGGTTGTGGACACGAGGGGGTGTCTTGCGGAGAATACATTTCACGGCGGACGATCTCGCCCGGATCCGGTTGAAGGCCACGGTCGGACCCGTCGCCGAGACGGTGTTCGCGCTCGGTTTGCTGGGCAGACCAGGTGGGCCGGGCGGGTATCCGGCGTGGCGAAGACAGGTGACGGCCCGGTTGCGGGAGCACGGGATGCTGGACGTCGTTCGTGCCCGTTCCGACGGGTACGCCGAAGTGACCGAGGACCTGCTGCGGCTGGTGGACCAGTCCGAGGACGCGGACGAGTTCTTCGTGCGGATGATGAAACCGGCACCGGAACACGCGCCCCACGTGGCGCTCACCCGGTTGTTCGAGGTGTGGCGGGTCGCGGTCGCCCCGTACTGGAACAGGATACTGAGCCATCTGGAGTCCGATGTGGACGCGCGGGGCCGCATCGAGATGACCGGCGGGGTGGAGCGTCTGTTCACCACACTGCATCCGCGGATCTCCTGGAAGCCCCCGGTGCTGGAGATCCCGGGCGATCCGTCGGGGGATTTCCGGCTCGACGGACAGGGGCTGGTGCTCAGCCCCTCGATCTTCCTTGCCGACAGCCCGGGCAGGCTGATCGGGGCCGCGCAGCCCGCGCTGGTGTTCGGCATCCCGCTCGACTCCCACCAGCGGGTCGCGCTGTGGGACGATCCCGACGACAGCACTCAGGCACTCGGCATGCTGGTGGGCCAGACGAGGGCGGCGGCCCTGCGGGCGCTGCGGGAATCGTGCACCACCAGCAGGCTCGCTGATCTGCTCGGCATCTCGATGGCCGGGGCCAGCCAGCACGCCGCCGTCCTGCGCCACAGTGGACTGGTCACCACCCGGCGGGTCCGCAACACCGTGGTGCACACGGTGACCCCGCTTGGCGTGGCGCTGCTCGGCGGCCGGATGGAGTGAGGCTCACGGTTCGGGCCACGCGGCGTACCGGCACCGGCCGTAGAGCAGCGGTGGGTGGCCAGGGGGGCCGATGGTGACCCGCAGGGCCTGGCCGAACACGACGACGTGGTCACCGTGCGGGCGTGTGCCGCTCAACCGGCAGTCGGCGATCGCGTGCGCGTCGCGGGTCAGGTGGGGCCCGCCTTCGGCGGGTTCCCACTGCACCAGGTCGAACCGGTTCGGCCTCCCGGAGGCGAACAACCGCGCGACAGCACACGATCCACTGTGGACAAGGTTCACCGCGAACGAGCCGGCGGACAGGATCGCGGCCAGTGTCGGGCTGCCCTCACGCAGGCAGACCAGCAGCGTCGGGGGATCGAGGGTGACGCTGCACAGCGAGGAGCAGGTCATACCGTGCGGGGTGCCGGAGCCGTCGGTGGTGGTGATGACCGCGACGCCGGTCGGGAAGTCCCGCATCAGCGCGCGGAACCCGTCCTGGATTCCCGCCGCGGATTCGGTGACGGACTCGGTGACGGACTCGGTCATCGCGCACCCGCCCCGCCGCCCCGGGTGTTCATCAGGGTCCCGATCCGCGCCGCCTCCCGCCGCGGCAGCCCGCCGAGCCGGGCGCCGAAGTACCCGCCCACCGTCTTGCCCGCGATCACGAACACGACGGCCGTGGCCGCCGCGAGGTGCGCACCGCGCAGCAGAACTTCGGGAACGCTCATGTGCCGTCCTTTCGCCGCTTCGCCGGGTTCAGGAGCGCGTCGCGGCGAAGTACTCGTACTGCGACGGCAGGGTTTCCACCAGACACTTCGCCTTGTCCCTGATCTGCTCGAACTCCTTGTGCGCGGCCGTGTCGTCGGCCAGCCGCAGCGCGGGGGAGGGAGTCAGCTTGATGCCACCCATGCCGAGCAGGACGCACATGTACGAATACGGCGGAAGCCCGTGGTAGTACGGGTAGATCGTCTCGCTGTCGGGCAGCTGCACCCGCCACCGTTCGAGACGCTCGGCGAGCCCGTCCGGGATCTTCCGGGTTTTGGTGTCCTTCCAGTATTGGGTGTTCTCACGCGCCGCGCTCACGTAGTGCAGGACCAGGAACTCCCGTACTCCGTCCATGACGTGCCCCACCGCTTCGTTGTACAGTTCGCGCTGCGCGGGATTCCAGTCGTTGCCGGGGAAATGCTTCACCAGCCGTTCGATCGCGTGGTGGATGAAGAAGATCCCGGTGGACTCCAGCGGCTCGACGAACCCGCTGGACAGCCCGATGGCCACGCAGTTGCGCACCCAGGAGTTGCGGCTGCGGCCGATCCGCATGCGGATGTGGTTCGCCTCGACGCCGGCGGCCTCCGGGCCGACGAACGCCCGCAGCGTGCGCTCGGCCTCCTCGGGCTCGCAGTAGTCGCGGGCGTAGACGTAGCCGGTGCCGATCCGGCCGAACAACGGGATCGTCCAGATCCAGCCGTTGTCCTGCGCGGTCGCGGTGGTGCACGGACGAATGCCCCGCGCCCGCATGTCCAACGGCACCTGCAGGGCCACGGCGCTGTCGTTCGGCAGGGTGTCCTGGTAGGAGATGAACGGTTCGCCGAGGGCCTGGTTGAGCAGCAGACCGCGGAAACCGGTGCAGTCGATGAACAGATCGCCTTCCAGCACACCGTGTTCCGCCGTGCGGACGCCGCTGATCCAGCCACGCTCGTCCTGCGGCACCTCCAGCACGTCGTCGACGACGTGCCGCACCCCGCGGTCCTTGGCGTACCCGGTGAGGAACTTCGCCAGCAGTGCCGCCTCGAAGTGGTAGGCGTACGGGAACTGGGTCTTACCCTGGTGCTCCGACATCGTGAGGCCGACCGGCTCCTCGGTACCCTCGCGGAACGGCCCGTCGAGCAGTCCGCCGTCGAGGTAGCGCGGGCTCCGCTCCGCGTCGCACAGCGACGCCATCACGAAACAGTCCTTGTCGAACCGGTCGGAGTGACCGGATTGCAGCCACCAGTCGGTCAGCGGGAACCCGTCCACCGAACGCAGCTGCTCGAAGGGGTGGTAGAAATGGTGACCGGGTTCGCGCCAGTTCTGGAATCGCACCGCGAGTTTGTAGGTCGCGTTGCAGGCGGGCATCCATTCGGTTTCGGGCAGATCGAGGAATTCGAAGAAGTGCCGGATGTCACTGAAGGTCGCCTCGCCGACACCGATCGTGCCGACCTTGCCCGATTCGACCAGCGTGATGGAAATACGGTCGGTGAAGGCCTTTCTCAGGTAGGCCGCGGTCATCCAGCCCGCGGTTCCGCCACCGACGATCACGATTTTTTCGACCATGATGCAGAAACCCCACGAATCAATGAACGGCGATCATCCAGTCGCGTCCCGGTTAAGGCGTACGACCGGGACGAAGCCAACCAAGACGCTAACCCGGCACCGGGCCCCCGGCCAGCATTTTCAGTGCTCGGCGAAACTCCGAGGTCGGTGCCCGGTGTCGGGCCGTGAAGCGTTGACAGTAAAAAGAAACGGCTGCTAGCGTCCGAGCCGGGGTGCGGTGAAGCCGCCGCGTGCCCGCCGGAATTCCCGTGCTGGGCGAGAAGGTGGCAGTCTGGGGGTGCAGATGTGACGGAGCGATCCGATGATCTTTCCAGGCGCGTGCGGAGGAGAACCTTCCTCGGGGGCTCGGTGGTGACCGGGACCGCGCTGGCGTGGGGTACCGCCGGGTCGGCGAACGCGTCGGCGGCGCCGGGCCCGGAAGCGGGGGTGCACGAACGCGTCGTGCGCGATGCCCGGATGGAGTGGCACGGGCTGCCCACCGGCTGGCAGGACGCTCCGTTTCTGGGCAACGGTTCGCTGACCGCGCAGGTCCACTTCGGTGGGCGGGCCGGGGCGCTCTCGTTCGCCTTCGGCGCGGCGGGCGAACCGCTCGAGACGCCCTCAGGCAGACTCGACCTCGTGCTGGCGGGTACTCCCACGACAGCGGTGTGGGAAGTGGATCCGTGGACGGCCGAACTCACCGGGACGGTGACGACCACGCGGGGAACCGTCGCGTTGTCGGTACTGGTGCCGCGGGGCCACGACGTCCTCCTGGCGCGCCTGCACACCACGGGCGGCGAGGAGGCTGCCGCGTTCACCACGGAAACCGGCCTGCCGAAGGGGCCATGGCGGGAACGGCGCAGCGGTACGGCCCGGTTGCTTGTGGCCTCACCCCGAGCCGGGGACGTCGCGGCGGTCCGGGACGCGGACTACGCGGAGATGGTGGGACGGCACCTCCGGTGGTGGCAGGAGTTCTACACCCGCAGCCTGGTCTCCGTCCCGGACAAGACCGCACAGCGGTTCTACTGGATCCAGCTGTACAAGGCCGCCGCGCTCACCCGCGCGCCGCACGCGCTGCTGACCGGCTCGAACCACCTCGACCCCGGGCGTGACGCCGTGTCCGCGCCCGGTTCGCGCGGTCCGGCCGTCGCGATACCCGGCACCGGGTCGAAGGG
>NZ_VJWX01000015.1 GCF_007713715.1 Amycolatopsis rhizosphaerae | reverse complement strand
CAACCGGCCGGTTGCCGGGCCAGTGCGGGGACGAACTCGCCGGTGCGGGAGGTGGGCGCGGTGCCGCTCCGGCCGGATTGCAGTCGCCGGTGACGGTGGCGCCGTTGCGGGAGCTGTCGGCGAGCAGGAAGTAGTCACGGCGACCCACCATCCACAATGGCCCGGGATGATCCTGCCCCGCAGCCTGATCAGGACCGGGTCGACGTCCACACCGACGACTTCGTGACCGGCCTCGGCCAACGCACCACCCACCCGGCCGGGCCCGCAGGCACCATGGCGTCCACGAGGCGGGCTTCCCCGGCCAGGTCCTCACCAGCGCGAGCCATGGCGCGGAAGCGCTCGATGTACCAACTGGAATGACCGGGGTCCGCGGTGACCTTCCGCATCCAGATGCTCTGCTCGACCATGCCCACATTCTCTTGAACCGGAGCAGGTGACCAGCCGCCGCAGGGTTCCGGCGGACGCCCTGCCAAGGTCTGTGCATGCGAACGCTCCTACTCGCCCTCACCGTGATGCTCGGCGCGGGCTGCGCCGCGCCGGTGAGCACTGTCGGCACCCCGGTCACCGGGTTCGTCCGCGTCGACCAAGTCGGGTACACACCCGAGGAGACGAAGAACGTGTACCTGTTGAGCGCGGCCGACCCGGGCGACAGGCCGTTCACGGTGGTCGATGAGGCCGGGAAGACCGTTCTCACCGGCCGGACGGGCACGTCGACGGGCCCGTGGAACGACGGTTTCCACTCGGTGCGCGTGCTGGATGTCTCCGCAGTGCGGACACCGGGCGGCTACCGGGTGCTGGTGGACGGGATCGCGCCGTCTCCGGTGTTCCGGGTCGCGTCGGCCGCTGACCTCTTCGGCCCTCAGGTCGCCGCGAACGTCCGCTTCTTCCAGGCGCAGCGGGACGGCGCGGATGTCGTACCAAGCGTGCTGGGCCGCAGGCCGTCCCACCTCAACGACAGCGAGGCCATGGTTTACGCCACCCCGGCCTACGACGAAGACGAGCTTCATGACGAAAGGCTCACGCCGTCCGGCGGACCGGTCGACGTGGCCGGCGGCTGGTTCGACGCCGGAGACTTCCTGAAGTTCACCCACACCGCGGCCTACAGCGCCGCGGTCCTGCTGATCGCGCAGCGGGATTCGCGCGCGGGCGGCCCGGAACTCGCCGCCGAGACCGGGCACGGCATGGCCTGGCTGGACAAGATGTGGGACGACCGCACCGGCACGCTCTACGCCCAGGTTGGCATCGGCGCCGGCAACGACGAGGTGCGGCCCACCGACCATGACGTCTGGCGCCTGCCCGAGGCCGATGAGGCGCCCGGGGCGGATCCCATGCTGGCCCGGCGGCCCGTGTTCCGCGCGGCCGAACCGGGGCAGCCGATCAGTCCCAACCTCGCCGGCAAGGTCGCTGCGGCCTTCGCGCTCGCCGCCCAGACCGATACCGGCGAAACGGCACACCGCGCGCTCGACAAGGCGGCGAAGGTGTACGCCCTGGCTTCACGGCAACCCACCGATGAGTTGACCACGGCCTATCCGCACGCGTTCTATCCGGAGGACTCCTGGCAGGACGATCTGGAGTTCGCCGCGACCGAGCTCGCGCTCGCCGGACGGGCGCTCGACGACCCGAGAACCCCGGGGTGGATTCAGGATGCCCAGCACTGGGCCGCGGAGTACCTGGCCTCCGACGTGCGGGGCACGCTCGGCGTCGGCGACGTCAGCGCACTCGCGCACGCCGACCTGATCCCGCTCGTCACCGGTACCCAGGTCACCAGGGACGACCTCGTGCGCGATCTGGCGCGCCAACTGGAAGACGGCCGCACCAGGTCGGACAAGGACCCGTTCCGGGCCGGCGCGAGCTACGTGGAGTTCGATTCGGTGCCGCACACCTTCGGCCTCGCCATCACCGCCGAGTTGTACCACCGCGTCACGGGGCAGCACACCTACGACGCCTTCGCCACCCGGCAGCGCAACTGGGTGCTCGGCGCCAACGCATGGGGATCCTCGTTCGTCATCGGGGCGGGCAGCGTGTTCCCGCGCTGCCCGGAGCACCAGGTGGCCAACCTGACCGGCGAGGTGCTGACCGGCGCGGCGGTCAACGGCCCGAACAAGGCGGACAAGTTCACCGAACCGAACCGTTTTCCGGCGATGCGTCAGTGCGCGGTCGCGGATTTCGCCCGTTTCGACGGCCAGGGGGCACGCTACGTCGACGCTGTCGGCGCGTGGCAGAGTGTCGAGCCCGCCGACGATTTCACCGCGACCGCCTTGCTCTACTTCGCGCTTGCCGCAGTGGGCCACAGCTGACCACAGTCCGCACTACGGGGAGAGACCGTCTCACCCCGTGACTACTCGGCGCCTCGCCCGGTACCAGTTCGCCTCCGTCTTCGCAGGTGGTCTCGCCCCGTTCATCATGACCGCGCTGCTCGCCGCGACCGGTAGCGCCTGGTCGGTGGCGCGGTACGTCCTCGGCACGGCGATCGTGACCGTCGTAGCCGTCGCGACGATCAAGAAACGTTTCCGCCGGGACCTCCACCAGACGTCCGAATCCGGGGAAGCCCGTTCGGTGGCGGTCGCCGACACACTCGGAGACGGCGCTCATGCCGCGGCTGCGGGGCCTTTCCGGCCCCGCGGCCGCGCCGCTTCCAGGACTTCAGAAGGAGGAACCCGACCGCGGTCAGGGAACCACGGACCGGGCTTCCGCGAAGTGACACGCCGAGAGGTGCCCGTCGGCGCGCGGTTCCAGCTCCGGCACCTCGGCGGCGCAGACATCCTGCGCCTTCCAGCATCGCGTGCGGAAACGGCAGCCCGAGGGCGGGTCGAGCGGGCTCGGCACATCGCCCTCCAGCCGGATCACCTGCCGCTGCCCGCGCACCTCCGGGTCGGCGACCGGGACCGCCGAGAGCAGCGCCTGCGTGTACGGGTGCGAGGGCCGCTCGTAGATCTCCTCCTCGGTGCCGATCTCCACGATCTTGCCCAGGTACATCACCGCCACGCGCGTGGACAGGTGCCGGACCACGGACAGGTCGTGCGCGATGAACACGTAGGAGAGTCCGAACTCCCCCTGCAGCTCACCGAGCAGGTTCATCACCTGCGCCTGGATCGAGACGTCCAAAGCGGACACCGGCTCGTCGCAGATGATCACCTTCGGACGCAGCGCGAGCGCCCGCGCGATGCCGATGCGCTGGCGCTGCCCACCGGAGAACTGGTGCGGGTAGCGGTTGAGGTGCTCGGGGTTGAGCCCCACCACCTCCAGCAGCTCACGCACCTTCCGCGCGCGCGAACCCTTCGGCGCCACCTCGGTGTGGATCTCGAACGGTTCGCCGACAATGTCGCCGACGGTCATCCGCGGGTTCAGCGACGTGTACGGGTCCTGCAGCACGATCTGGATCTCGCGCCGCAGCTGCCGCAGCTCGGCGCCGCGCAGCTTGAAGATGTCGCGGCCCTCGAACGCCGCCCCGCCGCCGGTCGGCTCTTCGAGCCGCATCAGCACCTGCGCGAGCGTCGACTTGCCGCAGCCCGATTCGCCCACGACACCGAGCGTCTCGCCCGGCAGCAGATCGAACGACACCCCGTCCACGGCCTTGACCTGCCCGACGGTGCGCTTGAACAGCACTCCCTGGCGCACGGGGAAGTGCTTGACCAGGTTCCGCACACTCAGGATCGGCTCAACCACGGTTTCCGACCACCTCTTCGGCGAAGTGACACGCACTGACCCGGCCGAAACCGAGGCGGTGCAACGACGGCCGTTCCTCCGAACAGCGTTGTTCCGCCCGCTCGCACCGCGGGTGGAAGGGGCACCCGGGCGGGATGTCGAGCAGGCTCGGCGGCAGGCCCTTGATCGTCTCGAGCCTCTTCCCCCTGAGGTCGAGCCGCGGCAGCGCGTCCATCAGTGCCGCCGTGTACGGGTGGCCCGGCGAGGAGAACAACTCGTGCACGTCGGCCTGCTCCACGATCCGGCCCGCGTACATCACCGCGATGCGGTCGGCGACCTCCGCGACCACCCCGAGATCGTGCGTGATGAGGATCAGGCCCATCCGCCGTTCCCGCTGGATCTCCGCGAGCAGGTCCAGGATCTGGGCCTGCACGGTCACGTCGAGCGCGGTCGTGGGCTCGTCGGCGATCAGCAGGTCGGGGTCGAGCGCCAGCGACATCGCGATCATCGCCCGCTGGCGCATGCCGCCCGAGAACTGGTGCGGGTAGTCCCTGATGCGCCGCTCGGCGGCCGGGATGCGGACCAGGTCGAGCAGTTCCACGGCGCGTCTTCGAGCGTCCTTCTTGGACAGTCCTTGCCGGACGCGGAGCTGCTCTTCGATCTGGAACCCGACGGTGAACACCGGGTTCAGCGCGGAGAGCGCGTCCTGGAAGATCATCGCGATCTCCGCGCCGCGCAGGTCGCGCCGCCGCTCACCGGTGGCGGTGAGCAGGTCCTCGCCCCGGTAGCGGATCGAGCCGCCGGTGATCACGCCGGGCGGCGTGTCGAGGATGCCCATCACCGTCTGCGCGGTCACGCTCTTGCCGGAGCCCGACTCGCCGAGCACCGCCAGTGTCTCGCCGGCGTGCACGGAGTAGCTGACGCCGTTGAGCACGCTGGCCAGGCCGTCGGAAGTGCGGAACTCCACGTGGAGGTCGTCGACCTCGAGCAGCAACTCGTTGGTTGTTTCCGGCATCGGCCGCTACCTCGACTTCGGGTCGAGCGCGTCGCGGATCCCGTCGCCGAGCATCACGAACGCGAGCACGGTGAGGGTGACGAACGCACCGGGGAACAGGAGCATGTGCGGGTCGGCCCGGAAGTAGTCGCGCGAATCGCTGATCATCACGCCCCACGAGATCACCGGCGGCCGCACACCGATACCGAGGTACGCCAGCGTCGCTTCGGCGCCGATCGCCGCGCCCAGCGCGATGGTGGCATACACCAGCACCGGGGCGAGTGTGTTGGGCAGCAGGTGCCGGAACACGATGCGCGGGGTACCGGCGCCGAGCGCACGGGCGGCCTTCACGTAGTCGAGTTGCTTCGCGACGAGGGTGGCCGAGCGCATGATGCGCATGGCGACCGGCCAGGTCAGCACCGCGATGGAGCAGACCACCTGCACGATGATCGTGACCGCGCCGGGGCTGGAGCCCGGCGCGTTGAACGTCGTGAGGATCACGATCGCGCCGAGCACGAAGGGCAGCCCGGCGAAGATGTCGCCCAGCCGCGAGAGCAGGCTGTCGATCAGCCGGCCGTGGTAACCGGCGATGATGCCGACCAGCGACCCGAAGAGCACAGTCAGGATCGTCGCGAACACGCCGACCAGCAGCGAGGCCCGCGCGCCGTAGATGGTGCGGGCGTACACGTCGTAGCCCTGGTTGTCGTAGCCGAACCACGCGTCGGCCGACGGGCCCTGATTGGCCTTCGTCAGGTCGCTGAAGCCGGCTTCACGGTGGGAGAACAGGCCGGGCGCGATGGCGATGAGCACCACGAGCACGATGATTCCCGCGGAGATCACGAAGGTGGGCTTGCGGCGCAGCTGGCGCCACGCGTCGCCCCACAGGCTGCGGGGCTTCTTCGTCTCGGTCTCGGAGTCGGCGGAGTCACTGATGCGTGACAGCTCCACCGCGTCAGCGACTCCGCTGCCCCCGCCTCCGACGAGGTTGGGTTCAGTCATAACGGATCCTTGGGTCGAGAACGGCGTAGAGCAGGTCCACGATCAGGCTCATCAGCAGGTACACCAGCACGAGCAGCACCACGACGCCGGTCACGGTGGCGCTCTCCCGGTTCTGGATGCCGCGGAAGATGAGGCCGCCGAGCCCGTTGATGTTGAACACGCCCTCGGTCACGATCGCGCCGCCCATCAGCGAGCCGAGGTCGACGCCGAGGAAGGTGAGCACCGGGATCACCGAGTTGCGCAGCAGGTGGATGCCCACCACCCGGCTGTCCGGCTGCCCCTTCGCGATGGCCGTGCGGATGTAGTCGGCGTGGCGGTTCTCCGCGATCGACGTTCTCGTCAGTCTCGCGACGTAGGCCATGGAAAGGCTGCCGAGTGCGATGCCGGGGACGATCAGCTCGCCGAAGGAGGGGTCGTTCGACACGCTCGTGCCGATGATGCCGAGCTCCGTGCCCAGCACGATCTGCAGCACGATCGCGGTGACGAACACCGGGAGCGAGATCAGGAACGTGGTGGAGACCAGCACCAGGTTGTCGAGAAAACCCTTGCCGCGCAGGCCGGTGAGCACACCCGCGGTCACCCCGATGACGGCCTCGATGAGCACCGCGACGAGTGCCAGGCGCAGCGTGATCGGGTACGAGTTGCCGATCAGCTCGCCGACGGAGTTGCCGTTGAAGGTCTCGCCCCAGTCGCCGGCGAAGAGGCTCCCCAGGTACTTGAAGTACTGGACGATCAGGTTGTCGTTCAGGTGGAACTTCTCGGTCATGAGGTCGATGTAGGCCTGGGGGCAGGCCGTCTGACCGCATTTGCCGGAGAAGGGGTCGCCGGGGACTGCCCAGACCAGTGCGTAGATCAGGAAGGTGGTTCCGAAGAACACCGGGATCAGCTGGAGCAGGCGTCGCAGCACGTAACGAATCATGCGCTACTTCCTAGGAGTGCGCGCCGGGCGAGCCGCGGACCGTCCGGCTGGGACGGTCCCCGGCTGCCCTGGTGGCGGGAACGTCGATCAGCGCGTCACTTGGTGACCTCGACCGACGAGTAGTCGGCGCGGCGGCGGAAGTCGAGCGTCACGGTCTTGACGTGGTCGGACTTCGCGGCCACACCCTTCTCGTCCCACACCGGGATCGAGGGCAGGTCCTGGGCGATGAGGTCCTCGGCCTGCTGGTAGATCCTGATCGCGGCGTCCTTGTCCGCCGTGGAATCGGCCTGCTTCAGGAGGTTGTCGACGGCCGGGTTGGAGTAGGTCGAGTCGTTGGACGAGGCACCCGTGCGGTAGATCGGGTTGAGGAAGTCCTCGATCGACGGGTAGTCCGCGGACCAGTCGGAACGGCCCATGCCGGTCAGCTTGTGCCCGGTCACGATGCTGCGCCACTGGCCGAAGTCCGTCGCCGGCACGAAGTCGCACTCGACGCCGAGCACGTTCTTGATGCTGTTGCACGCGGCCACGAGCGGCTCCTTGCGGCCACCGTCGGCATTCGAGGCGATGGTGAGCTTGCCCTTGAAGCCGGACCGCTGGAACGCGGCCTTGGCCGCCGCCGGGTCGAACTTGCAGAACTGGCAGACACCGGGCCGGTACCCGGCGATGCCCTGCGAGACGTAACCGTCCGCGGGCACGTAGGTGTCGTTCATGACGGTCTTGGTGATCTGCGTGCGGTCGATCGCCATCGAGATGGCCTTACGCAGGTCGGGGTTGTTATAACCCGGCACGTAGTACGGGACCGCGATGGCGCTGATGGCGAGCAGGTTGCCGATGACCAGGTTGTTCTTCAGGTCGGCCTTGTACTTGTTGCCGGCAAGCGCCGAAGGCGGGAGCGTCTCGATGAAGTCGACCCGGTTGCTCAGCAGGTCCTGGTATGCGGTCTCCTGACTCGCGTAGATCTTGACGACCAGATCCTTGAACTTGACCTTGTCCTGGCCCTGGTAGTCGTCGAAGCGGGTCAGCCTGATGTCCACGTTGGGCGTGCGGCTCACGAACTTCATCGGGCCGTTGCCGATCGGGTGCGCGGCGAAGGCCTTCGGGTCCTTGAAGAACACGTCCGGCAGCGGCGCGAAGGCCGTGTAGCCGATCTTGGTGGTGAACACCGAGAACGGCGCCTTGAGCGTTACCTCGAACTCGTAGTCGCCCTTCACGACCAGGCCGGACATTTTGTCCGTCGCGGGCTTGGCGTTCTCGTCGGCCGGGTGGACGTCGTCATACCCCTGGATGTTCTCGAAGAAGGTGCTGTTGATCTGGCCGTTGGGCGCGTAGGCGCCGTAGTTCCAGGCGTCCACGAAGTTCTTGGCCTTGACCTCGGTTCCGTCGTGGAACTTCCAGCCCTGCTTGATCTTGATGTCGTAGACCTTCGAATCGGTCGTGGTAATCGACTCAGCCATCTGGTTGTACGGCTGGGCGTTGTCACCCCGGTAGGCGACCAATTCGGAGAACATCGGGTCGACGGCCTTCGAGCCGCCGAGCTCGTTGGTGTTCGTGGGGATCAGCGTGTTCTGCGGTTCGGTGCCATAGACGGTGAAGGTCCCGTTCGGATCCGCCTCACCGGACGACCCGCTCCTGCCGGACCCACCGCCGCACGCGGTGAGTACCAATGACAAGGTCGTCACCACCGCAGCGGCTCCCCAGAATCTGCGTGAACCCCACATGTTCCACCCCGTCTCGAGTTCCGAAAAGTGAGACGCACGGTATCGGGAACCGGCACTTTTTCACCAGATCGCGGGGTTGCGAATGAGTGACGAACATTTTCCTTCACCCGGAAAGAGCACTACCAAGGTAGTAAAGGATCACGGACGGTGCCCGTGCTGATTCGCTCAGACACAAGATAACGCCGGGCGATCGGAGAGGTCGTGGTCACTGACGATCAGCTGGTCCGGACCACCGTCGGCCGCGCTGTTTCCGTGAACACGTGGACGATCACCACGCCCCGCCGAGTGGCGGCAGGCCACGAGCCGGTCAATCTGCCGGATGGGAGCCCGGGGTGTGGCCGAAGGTGCGGCGGAAGACAGCGATGAACGCGCTGGCCGACGACCAGCCGCACCGGTGGGCCACCGTCGTGACCGATTCCTTCTCGGCCAGCAGGACCAGTGCGTGCTGGAGCCGCAACTGGGTGCGCCACTGGGGGAAGGTCATGCCGAGGTCGCTGCGGAACAGCCGGGAAAGGGTGCGGCCGCTGGCGCCGACCTCACGGCCGAGTTCGGCGAGGGTGCGGTTGTCGGCCGGATCGGCTTGCAGGATCTCGAACAGCGCGCGCAGCGGGGGCGAAGCCGGGGTGGGCAGGTGCAACGCCTGCTGGGGACAGGCCCGCAGTTGGTCGAGCAACACCGCGCGCAACCGGGAGCGCTCGGGGCTGTCGTCGTCGGGGGCGTGGGTGTAGGCGATGATCAGTTCACGCAGCAGCGGGCCCACGGCGAGCACGGTCGGGACATCCAGGCCGAGCGGGTTGTCGGTCGCGGGCAGCCCCACCAGATGCAGGTCGAGTTCCCCGTGGGCCTGGTGGGCGTGGACGGTACCGGCCGGCACCCAGATGGCGCGGTCGCCCGGGGCGACCCAGGAGCCCGCGCTGGTCGCGACGGCCACCACGCCCCGGCCCGCGTAGACGATCTGGTGGTCATCGTGCCGGTGGGCGTCGATCACGCCGCCCGACGCCAGCCGGTGGGTGCGCGTCGGAGCGATCGGCGTGTGGCGGATTTGTGTCATTGTTCGGCAGCTTATTGAAAGCGCGACACGAGGGTGGGCCCGGACCATGGCGGGATGCGAAGCAACACCTCGATCAGCCTGCTGGCGATCGGACACGCCTGCGTCGACGTCTACCAGGGCGCGGTGGCGTCCCTGGTCCCGTTCTTCGTCGCCGAGCGCGCCTACGGCTACGCCACTGTCTCCGGCATGGTGCTGGCCGCTTCCTTGCTGTCCTCGGTGGTGCAACCGGCGTTCGGCGCCTTGACCGACCGCCGGGCGATGCCCTGGCTACTGCCGGTCAGCACGCTGCTGGGCGGTGCGGGCGTCGCCCTGAGCGGGGTCAGCGGCTCCTACGGACTGACGGTGCTGTTCGTGGCGATCTCCGGGGTCGGTGTGGCCGCCTACCACCCCGAGTCCGCGCGGGTCGCCCGGATTGCCGGGCAGGGCCGCCACAGCGCCATGGGCTGGTTCTCCACGGGCGGCAATCTCGGCTTCGCCCTGGCTCCGCTCATGGTCGGCGCGGTGGTAGGGGCCGGTGGGCTGCGCCTGACACCGCTGCTGGCGCTGCCCGCGCTCGTGGGCAGCGTGCTGTGCCTGCCGGTGCTGCGCGCGCTGGGACCGCGGCAGGCCGCCGGGACCGCTGTGGCGGGGCCGGCCGAAACGGATGACAGGGCTTCGTTCGTGAAGCTGTCGCTGGCGGTGGCGTGCCGCTCGATCGTCTTCGTGGGACTGAGCGCGTTCCTCTCGCTGTACGCCCGGCAGCGGATGGGCGGCAGCACCGCGGTGGGCACCGTTGCCCTGTTCGTGCTCTACCTCGGGGGCGCGGTCGGCTCCGTGCTGGGCGGGACACTGGCGGGCCGCTGGGGCCGGGTCGCGGTCGCGCGCTGGTCGTACCTGATCACGATCGGCGCGGTCGCGGGCGTGGTGTTCGTGCCGGGCCCGGCCCTGTACCTGTTCGTGGCCCTGACCTCGGCCGGCCTGTACGTCCCCTTCTCGCTGCAGGTCACGCTGGGCCAGGACTACCTGCCCTCGCGGGTCGGCACCGCCAGCGGGATCACCCTCGGTCTGGCCGTCAGCGTCGGCGGCCTGGCCAGCCCCGCCATCGGCAGCCTGGCCGACGCGACCTCGCTGCGGACCGCCTTGGCGCCTCTCATCCTGATGCCGGCCCTGTGCTGGCTGCTGTTTCGCACCCTGCCCGAACCCACCGCGCCACGCCTTGCGGCCGGGCCGCATCCGAACACGGACGACGCCACGGACGCCACAGACGCCACACCCTCCTCCACTCAGAAGTCGGGCCAACGCTGACCGACTTGCGGCTGTCCCGGGGCGAAAGCGTTTTCTTCCAAGTGGTCGGCGGGCAGAATCGGGATCGTGAAACCCATCAGCACCGGGGCACGGCCCGGACAGCCGGAGCTGGTGTGGTACGTCAGCTACGGCTCGAACATGAACGCCGCCCGGTTCGGCTGCTACCTCGCAGGCGGGACACCCGCTGGCGCGCAGCGCGGGTTTCCGGGCTGCCGGAACCCGCACCCGCCCATCGCGACGCGCGGGTGCCACCTGCCCGGTGGGATCTACTTCGCGACCGAGTCGCCGGTCTGGGGTGGCGGTCGCGCGTTCCACGATCCGGCGTTGCCCGGGACGACGCCGGCGCGGGCGTACCTGATCACCGCGGGTCAGTTCGCCGATGTCGCCGCCCAGGAGATGTACCGGGAGCCCGACGGCGACCTCGACCTGTCCGGCGTGCTCGCCACCGGCCGGGTCCAGCTAGGTCCAGGCCGCTACGAAACCTTGCTGTGCGGCGGTGAGCTCAACGGACACCCGATGCTGACGTTCACCGCGCCCTGGTCCGCCACCGATGTCGAACTCGTCGCACCCTCAGCCGGGTACCTGCGGATGCTGGCCACCGGCCTGTGCGACGCGCACGGCTGGGACATCACCCGCGCGGCCGGCTACCTCGCCGAACTGCCCGGTGCCCTCGGCACGTGGACACCCCAGAGCATCGCCGCCGTCCTCGACGGCTCGCAGGCCGGCTCCGGGTGAACCCACGAACCGCACTTCCGGCTGCCTTCTTCGTCAAACCGCTGCGCCAGCAGGGAAAATCGCGGCGCCGGGATTACTCCGGGGCACGCTCCATTTCCCGAAGCTCGCCCTCGACGACGAGCGCGGCCTGCCGCAGCTGACGGTCGGCGGCGACGATCTCGCTCCGGCCGAGCACCGCGTTGAGCGTGTCGCTGATCTTGAGCACCTCGGCGCCCATCTCCTCCAGTGCGGCGAGCCCGGCCTTGGTGACCTCGAGGGAGAGAGCGCGCTCGCTCTCCGGGTGCGCGCCACGGGCGACGAAACCGCGCTTCTCCAGCTGAGTGACGATGCGGGTCATCGTCTGCGGGCGGGCGTAGCAGCGCCGGGACAACTGGGCGAGCGTGAGGTGCGGCCGGTTGGCCAGTATCCGCAGGGCCGTGTAGCTGGACAGCGTCATGTTCCACGGCCGCAGCCGCGTATTCCCGATCCTCGAGACCGCGCGCTCAAGCCGGAACACGGCGTCGATCAGGGAGGACGCCTCGTCCATGTCGCTCGCCGCCCGCGACAGCGAGCGACCGTCGTCGAACGGGTCGATGTAGGGCAAGGAATCGGTCACCCCTGCAGCCTAGAGGCGACGCGGATCAGGGTTCTCAGCATGCTTGCTTTCATATCCGCAAGCTTATATCATCTCAGCATGCTTACATCTGCTCGGTTCCGGTCCGTACTCGGGCACTTCCCCAGCGGCGTCGTGGCGATCACCGGGCGCGACGCGAAGGGCGGACCGGCGGGAATGGCCGTCTCGTCGTTCACGTCGGTTTCGCTCGACCCGCCTTTGGTGGCGTTCCTGCCCGGCAAGACGTCCTCGACGTTTCCCGTCATCGCCCGGCGCGGAACGTTCTGCGTGAACGTCCTCGCCGTCGGCCAGGAAGACCTCTGCCAAGCGCTGGCGGTGCCCGGCGCGGACAAGTTCGCGGGCGTGGACTGGCACCCCGGGCCGCACGGAGATCCCGTGCTCGACGGGGTCGTGGCCTGGATCGGCTGCACGATCGAGGCCATGCACGACGCCGGCGACCACCGCATCGTCATCGGCCGCGTCGACGACCTGGCCGCAGGCACCGCGGCGGAGCCGCTGCTGTTCTTCCGCAGGCGCTACCACCACCTCGCGGCCGCCTGAACCGCTTTCCCTGCTACCGGACACCTACTGACGTCCTCGCCCGCCGTCCACTTCGTCCCTTTCCACGGAGGCCGGTTCATGACCACGCTGACCCTGTCCGACGCCCGCGCCCTCGTCGTGGTCGCGATGACCGGCACGGGACACACTCCCGACGAAGCCGCGATCATCGCCGACCACCTGCTCGACTGCGAACTGCGCGGACTGTCGTTCGGCGGGCTCGCTCGCGCGGTGTCCATTGTGGAACGTGTCCGCGCCACCCGCGAGCCGCCGCAGCCGATCCGGGTCGTCGCCGAAACGCCCGTGTCGGCGACCCTCGACGGCGGCGACCGGGTGGGCTACCTCGTCGGCATCCGTGCGCTCGAACTGGCGGTGGCGAAGGCAGGCGCCCACGGAATCGCCCTCGTCGGCGCCCGCAACACCTGGTACACCGGCATGTTCTCCTACTACCTGGAGAAGGCCGCCGCGGCCGGGCTCGCCGGGATGATCGCGGGCAGTGGACCCGCGGTGGTCGCCCCGCACGGTGGTACCGAGGGTCGGTTCGGCACGAACCCGATCGCGTTCGGGTTCCCCGCCGCGCCCGCGCCGGTCATCTGGGACATCGGCACCTCGGCGGTGATGTACGGCGAAGTGGTGCTGAAGGCGCGGCTCGGCGAGAAACTCGAACCGGGCCAGGCCTATGACGCCGGCGGGGCCCCGACACTCGACCCCACCGCGGCCCTGGCGGGCGCGTTCGGTGTGTGGGGCGGGCACAAGGGTTCCGGACTGGCACTGGTCGTGCAGTTGCTCGGGATGCTGAGCGGCGCGGGCGCCGCTCCGGAAGGCATCTCCGACTGCGGTTTCCTGATGCTGCTGATCGATCCGGCCGCCCTCACCGACGCCGACGACTACCGACGCCGCGTCACCGAGTTCGCCGCGTCCGTCCGCGCGACCACGCCGGTCGAAGGGGGCTCCGCCATCCGGGTTCCGTTCGACCGGTCCGCGGCGTGCCGCGAGGAGACGTTGCGGCGCGGCACGATCGACGTGGCCGACACGGTGGTCGCGGCACTGCGGAAGGCCGCGCATGAGTGACCACCCCGATGGCTTCACGATCGCGCCGACCCCTTCGGGCCGCCTGCTCCGCGGCGGCTGCGCACCCGCCGCCCCGACCACTTCGCCCGGCACCAGGCCGGGCTGACCCACGACCCAGGCCCCGCACGGCATGGGCACGACGAACAACACGAACAAGGAGGAACAATCATGGTCGAGTTCTTCACGGGGCTGCAGCCCCTCGAGCCGAGCGAGACCGGCCCGGACGAGATGATCGCACGGGTCCGGGAGCTGGACCGTTCCGAGGTGATCGACCGCGTACTGGTCGGCTACTCCTCGACCTGGCCGCACAACCACGCGACCGCACCGTTCGCGCTCGCCCTGACGGAGAAGTTCTCGCCGATCGTCGCGCACCGGCCCGGGGTCATGCCGCCGGTGGCCGCCGCGCGCTACTTCGCCACGCTCGACGTGCTGGCCCGCGGCCGGCTCGCCATCAACGTGGTCGTCGGCGGGTCCGACAAGGACCTCCGCCGCGAATCGGACAGCCTGCCCAAGAGCGAGCGCTACCGGCGGGCGGTCGAATACCTCGACGTCGTCCGCCGCACCTGGGCCTCACCCGAGCCGTTCGACCACCGCGGCGAGTACTACACGGCCGACGCCGTGAAGATCCTGACCAAGCCCGCCCAGGGCCAGGTGCCGATCTTCATGGGCGGCGAGAGCGCGGACGCGGTGGACTTCGGCGCGCGCCACGCGGACCTGTACATGCTGTGGGGCGAGCCGTTCGCGGGCACGAAGGAACGCGTCGAACGGGTCACCGCCGCCGCCGAGGGACACGGCCGGAACATGCGGTTCTCGCTGAGCCTGCGCCTGTTCCTCGGCGACACCGACGACGACGCCTGGGCTCAGGCCCGCGCGGCCGAGCGGCAGATCGCCGAAGGCAGCGGCCGGTTCCTCCGCTCGTCATCGACCGACACCTCGGCCGGGCGTCAGCGAGCGCTCGCGCTCACCGACGAGGAGCTGCACGACGACTGCTTCTGGACCGGCCTGACGAAACTGCTCGGCGGATTCGCCAACTCCCAGGCGCTCGTCGGCACCGAGGAGCGCATCCTGAACACGTTGGGCACCTACCGCGACCTCGGCGTCGACGCCTTCCTGGTGACCACCGGCGCCGAGGCGGCCTGGGACCCGGGGCTGGAGAGCTTCCTGGCCCGGGCGAAGAAGGAACTGGCATGACCGGAACCGTCCCGCGGAGCGACCCCGCCGAGGACACCACCGAGGACACTGCCGAGGACACCACCGAGGACACCGTCGGCGGGCTACTCGCGGCCCGCGCGCGAACGCTTCCCGGCAAAACCGCGCTCGTTTTCGACGACGGCGAGCTGACCTACGGCGAGCTGGACCGTGTGGTGTCCGAGGTGGCCCGCGGTCTGCTCGCGCTCGGCGCCGGGCGCGGCGATTCGGTGGGCATCCTGCTGCCCAACCGCGCCGAGTACCTGCTCACCTGGTTCGGTGCCGCCCGCGCCGGGCTCGTCGAGGTCCCCGTCAACACGGCCTACAAGGGCCGCTTCCTCGACCACGCGCTGCGCGGCACCGACGTGCGGATCCTCGTCACCGAGGCCGCCCTCCTCGGCCTCGTCGCGGACCTCCCCGAACTACCGGGCACGCTCACCACGGTGGTCCTGCTCGACGACGCCGTGCCCGGCCGCACCCTGCCCGGGGTCCGTGTGCTGACCTGGCGTGAGCTACTCGCCGCCGGAGACCCGGCACGCGCGCTCCCCCAGGTCGGCGCCGCGGATCCGGTGGCCATCATGCTCACCTCCGGCACCACCGGCCGCAGCAAAGGCGTCGTGTACCCGAACCGCATGCAGGTCGTCGCCGCGCGGGAATGTGCCGCGCAGATGGGCACAACTGCCGACGAGCGGCTCTACACCTGCCTGCCGCTGTTCCACGGTGCCGCCCAGGTGAACATCACGCTGCACGGCCTGCAGGCCGGCGCGACCGTGGTGCTGGGCCGCCGGTTCTCCGCCGGCCGCTTCTGGGACGAGCTGCGCGCACACCGCGTGACCCAGTTCAACGCGCTGGGCTCGATCCTGCCGGTGCTGCTCTCACGGCCACCGGCCGACTCCGACCGAGACCACCAGGTGAAGCGCGTGTTCGCCGCGCCCGCGCCCCCGCAGGTGCTGCGTCCGTTCGAGGAACGCTTCGGGGTGCACGTGGTCGAAGGCTACGGGCTCACCGAGATCAAGAACGTGCTCTACAACCCGCTGGCCGCCCGCAAGATCGGCTCGATCGGACTGCCCACCGAATCGTCCATAATGGAGATCCACGACGAGTCCGGGCTGCCCACCGCACCGGGGCAGGCCGGGGAGATCGTGTACCGGCCGCGCCTGCCGCACATCATGTTCTCCGGCTACCACCGCGATCCGGAGTCGACCCTCGCCACCATGCGCGACCTGTGGTGGCACACCGGGGATCTCGGCTACACCGACGAGGACGGGTACTTCTACTTCATCGACCGGAAGAAGGACGCGCTGCGCCGCCGTGGGGAGAACATTTCCTCCCACGAGGTCGAATCGGTCCTGCTCGCCTACCCCGGCGTGATCGCCGCGGCGGCCGTCGCCACGCCGTCGGAGCTGGGTGAGGACGAGGTACTCGCCGTGCTGCAGCTGGACTCCGGACGGCAGGTCGACTTCGCCGAGTTGTTCGCGCACTGCGACCGGTCCATGCCGCACTTCATGGTCCCCCGCTACTACCGCGTCGTCGACCGACTGCCCGTCACCCCGACCGGCAAGGTGCGCAAGGCCGACCTCCGTGGCCAGGGCCGGGGCGAAGCCTGGGACGCGCAGGCCGCCGGACTCACGCCCGCCCGCCATGTCTGAGGGGAACGTCGTGCGCATCCGCGAGATCGCGCCACGCCTGGCCTTCCAGAGCCACCTCGTCCCGACCGAGGTCAAGGTCGAGCTGGTGCGGCGCCTGGCCGATGCCGGGATCCGAGCGTTCGAGCTGTCCTCGTTCGTGCGGCCCGACCTGATCCCGGGGCTCGCCGACGCGGAAGAGGTCTTCGCGAAGGCCGCAGACGTGCCAGGGCTGAGCCTCGGCTGCTGTGTCGGCAACGCCCGGGGTCTCGCGCGCGCGGCCGACGCGGGCGCGGACAGCGCGGCTTTCCTGCTGTCGGCCGACGAGCACTTCGCTCGCGCCAACATCGGTCGCTCCACTGTGGACTCACTGGTGGAACTCGAGCGCATGGCCGCCTACGCCGCCGACCACGGCATCGTGCTCGCCACGTACGTGATCTTCGCCTGGGGCGGCCCCACCGGGCCCGCACGCAGTGGGGAGGATCTCGAAACGCTGGCCCGCCGGCTCCTCGACATCGGCGTCGACCACTGGATCCTCGCGGACTCGTCGGGTTACGCGGCACCACGGCAGATCCGCGAGGTGGTCACCACCGCACTCCAGCACGTCCCCGCCGAGAACCTGACCGTGCAGATCCACGACGCGCGCGGCATGGGCCTTTCCGCACTGCTCCCCTTGCTCGACCTCGGTATCCGCACCATCGACACCGCGCTCGCAGGCAGCGGCGGGCACCCGGCCATGCCGGGCGCTCAAGGGGGCGGGCTGTGCACCGAGGACGCCGTCCAGTTGCTGGAACTCTCCGGAGTCCACACCGGAATCGACCTGCCGCGGCTGGTGGAATCGGCGAACTGGCTGGCGACCGAAGTGGGTGCCCCGTGCAAGGGATTCGTCCGGCACACCGGCCCGGTACCGCGGGACGGCCAGACCACGAAGCCGCTCGCTTTCACGTGGTGACAGCGCAACCGGCAAGAAGCGCACGCTGAAGAGGAGTACCCGGTGCTTTACGAACTGTCCCAACTCGCACTGAAGCTCTACACGGTGCCGAAGGCACTGTCCTCGTTGGAGGCCTACACCACGAGCACCGGAACCAGCGGCAAGCTGCTCGGCTGCTGGGAGACCGAGCACGGCGTCATCGTCGGCCGGGTACTCCTGCTCCGGGAGTTCGAGGACGCCGATACGCTCGCCAGGGAGCGGCAACGGATTCTCAGCAGCTCCGATCCCTTCGGGGTCGGCGAACACCTGGAGTCGTTCAGGATCGAAAGCCACGCGCCGTTCCCGTTCGTCCCTCCCGTCCAAACCGGACGGTTCGGCGACGTCTACGAATTCCGCACCTACGAACTCAAGGTCGGAGGGCTGCTCCCCACCATGGCGGGCTGGGAGGCGGCGCTACCCGAGCGCACGAAGCTCTTCCCGCTCACCACCGCGATGTACGGACTGGACGGAGTCCCGCGCATCACCCACATCTGGCCGTTCCCCGACCTCAACGAACGACTGGCCATCCGGCGTGAGTCCTACCGACGCGGGATCTGGCCACCCGAGAACGGCCCGGAAAACATCGCGCACGCGACGTCCACCATCGCGATTCCGACCGCGTTCTCGCCCTTGCACTGAGCCGCGCGAGCACGGTGGCGCGATCACGGGCGGCACCGGTGCGTTCGGACCGGACCGGGTGCGGTCACGACTTCAGCCGGGCCATGGCGAGGTCATGCGCGGCCTGGGTGGTGGAGATGTTCTCCCGATCGGCGCGGGCGAGCACCTCGCGGATCACGTCACCGACGCCGAGCACCCGGTTCCTGGCCTGCTCGAAATCGTGGCCGAGCAGTTGCTCCGCCAGGAAGATCAGGCCACCGGCGTTGACGCAGAAGTCCGGCGCGTAAAGGATGTCCCGGTTCGCCAGGGCCGGTGCGTGCTCCGGCGCACCGAGGACGTTGTTCGCGCCGCCGGCGATCACCTGGCAACGCAGGGTGGGAATCGTGGCGTCGGTGACGATTCCGCCGAGCGCGCACGGGGCGAACACGTCGCAGTCGAGCGCCGGCAGGTCGGCGGGGTCCACCACCCGGGCGCCCGTCTCGGCCGCGAGGTGTTCGGTCCGATCGGGCAGAACGTCGGCTACGGTCACGTCCGCACCTTCGGTGACGAGCAGCCGCACCAGCGCGGCGCCGACGTGCCCCGCGCCCTGGACGTTCACCCGGAGCCCACCGAGATCGGTCCGGCCGAGACGATGCCGCACGCAAGCACGGATTCCCTCCAGGACACCGAGCGCGGTCATCGGCGACGGATCGTCCTGTGCGCAGACCGGGGATGTCTCCTCGCCGATCACCGCGATGTCCGGCTGCGTCGTGCCGACGTCGTTGACGGGGATGAACCGGCCGCCGAGCGTGGCGATCGCCCGTCCGTGCGCGCGGAGCAGGGCGTCCGTCTTGTCCTCGCGCGGGTCGCCGAGGATGACGCTCCAGCCGCCGCCGAGGTCGAGCCCCGTCGCCGCCGCTTTGAGCGTCATCGCCTTGGCGAGGGACTTGCACTCGGCGATGGCGGCGTCCTCGGTGGGGTACGGCCGCATGCGCACGCCACCGAGCGCGGCGCCCAGCGTCGTGTCGTGCACGGCGACGACCGAGCGCAGGCCGGTCTCCTCGTCGTGGCACAGCAGGACCTGCTCGAAACCTTCCGCCGCCAGTTCGTCAACGGTCACGCGCGTCCCCTTTTTGCTTGTCCGACTTGGGTTTTCTGCGCGCCACCGCGACCCCCGCGAGGCACATCGCCCCGCCGGCGAAGGACAGTGGCGCGGGTATCTCGCCGACGGCCACCCACGACAGGAGGATCACCACCACGGGGACCAGGTAGGTGGTGGCGCCCATCCGGCCCGCGGTCGTCCGCGAGAGCGCGTACGCCCACGTGGAGAAGGCGAGCGCGGTGGGGAACAGTCCCAGGTAGAGGATCGCCCCGATCGCCCGCGGTGGCGCCGAAGAGATCTCACCGACCACGTTCCCGGCGAACGGCAGGCAGGCGACGGCGCCGATCGCGCTGCCGAACGCGGTGACCTGGAGTGCGGAAGCGTGCCGCAGAGCGGGTTTCTGCGCGATGACCCCGGCCGCGCTGCCGACCGCGGCCAGCAGGCACAGCAGGACTCCGGTGACGCTGGCTTCCCCGCCGCCCGACGAGGCGAACCCGACCAGCACGGCGCCGGCGAACGCCAGCGGGATCCCGGCGATCAGTTGCGGGGGGAAGCCCTCGCCCAGCAGCCATCCGCCGAGCACCGCCATGAGGATCGGGCCGACATTGATGACCAGGGACGCGGTGCCCGCGTCGATCCGCTGCTCACCCGCGTTGAGCGCGACCATGTACACGCCGAACCACAGGATTCCGGACGTGACGATGCCCGGCCACGCCGCCCGTGGCGGAAAACCCTCCCTGCGCACCAGGAGAACTCCGCCGAGCGCGAGCGCTCCGGTGACCAGCCGGCCGAGCGCGAGCACCCCCGGGGAGAGGTAGGAGCCCGCGTCCCGGATCACCACGAACGCCGACGACCAGAGCACCACGGTCACCGTGGCCGCCAGCAACGCCTTGACCTCGGTGCGCCGCTGGGCCGCCGCCGTGTTCAAGCCCGGTCTCCCGTCATTGCTCCGTCAGTTCGCTGTCCGCGCCGATACGGGCGCAAATCATAGCGACGCGGGCGGAAGCGCGCAGCGGAGCACGCCGAGTTCGGCTTCCGCCTCGGTCCGTCCGCCCGGCAGCAGCAAAAGTGTGCAGGCCCGTTCGTGACGTGCGCCGATGCGCTCCCAGCGCTCCACGGCTTCTCGCAGCGCGGCGGTGTCGCGGCGCAGGCGTCCGTGTGCCCTGGCCAGGCATGCGGCGGCCCAGGCGTTCTCCCGGCCCGCCGGAGCGGCGGCGGCGAGCCACGCGGGCGCGTCGGGCAACCCGGCCACAACCGCCGCCTCGGCCGCGACAGCCCACGCGTACGCGTCGTAGAACTGGTGCGGCGCCTGGTCCCACGCGGGCAGGGCAGTGGGGTTCACGGCCGCGGCGACGGCTTCGGCGCAGGCGCCCCGCCACAGCGCCTCTCGTGGCGCGGCGAAGGCGGCGAAGCTCTCATAGAGTCCACTATGGACGCCGGGATCGGACATCGCGCGGGCCCGGTCCAGCCAGCCGTCGTGTTCCGCCCGCTGCGCGCGCAGGCCGTGCACCAGGCCCGCGGCGTGCACCGCGGGAGCCATCCAGCGAGCGGTGGGACGTCCGACGCGCACCCAGGCGTCCCACATGATCCGGGCATACTCGAGAGCCTCGTCGAACCGGCCGGTCAACGTCAGCGGGATGACGAGCTTGCTCGCCCGCATGTACTCGCCGCGCAGCTCGTCCTCCCAGGACCGCTCGGCGGCGCGGATCGCACCGGGCAGGCTGCCGGCCGCCAGCGCGACCAGCGGAACCACGTGCAGGGTGTCGACGATCTCGACGCCGATGCGCGGATCGTGCCGGGGCAGCCGGTCAAACAGCCGGAGGCGCTCGTCGCAGGCACGATAGGCGTCGGCGAAGCGGCCCGCCGAGCCGTCGGCACTGCTGACCGCGTCCAGCGCCGCCGAGACGAGGACCGCTTCACCCGTTGCCCGTGCGGCCTCCAGCGCGACCTCGGTGAGGGCCGGATCCGGGGTGGTCTTGAGGCCGGTCGCGTTCCACGCCCTCGCGGCGGCGAGGTAGGCCCCGGCCAGCGGGTCGTCCGCGGGTGCGGCGCCCTCTGCCTCCGCCATGAGCTCGCAAAGCCGTTCATGCGGCACCAGATCGGTGAAGGTGGCGGGAAAGCGGTTTCCCACGCACACCGCGTAGGCCAGCGCGATCGCCTGGCCGGCGGGATCGCCGCCGAGACGGGACCGGCGCGCGGCCTCCAGCAGCAGGGCGAACGCGGGTTCGCCGCGATGTTCGGTCATGGCGACGTCCGCCGCCGTGCGCAGGTCCACCGCGGCCGTTCGGTCGTCCGGTGCGAGTGCGGCCGCCCGCTCGAACGTGGTGCGGGCTTCCACCAGGAACTGCCGCGCGTAAAGCAGTTCGGCCAGCGCACGGGCGAGGCGGTGCGGCTGTTCCCCGGCGTCGGTGGCGGCGCGGACCGCGGCACGGAGGTCGTCGGCGATCCGGTCGAACCGCGCACGCCAGGGCTTGCCGTCTTCGACCCGGGCACGCAGCCCGGCGGCCGTGGTCGCCGCCCATTCCCGCCGCCGCGCGGTCACTTCCGGCAGCTCGCCGGAATCCGTCAGCCGCGCGATCGCGAATTCCCGGACCGGCCGGGGCAGCCGCCACTCGCCGTCCCGCCGGACGAGCAGTTCCCGCGCCGCGAGGCGGTCGAGGCGGGCAGCGGCCTCGTCCACCGGAACCGCGGCGAGAGCGGCGGCCATGCCGACGTCGAATCCTTGGCAGTACAGGGAAATCCCGCGGAGGAACCGTTGCTCGTCCCCCGGCAGCCGTTCGTAGGCCCACGCGAGGACGTCCTGCAGGCAAGCCGGACCTGTGACACCGAGGCTTTGCGTGTCTTCGCCCGCCGACAGGATCGCGGTCGCGAGGGGAACCGGTGGTCCGTCATGGTGCGTGGGCACCACCTGCTCCCCGGGGAGGCCGAGAGGATGCTCCGCGGTGGTGAGGATGACGAGTTCGGGGCAACTCGCCAGCAGGTGCCCGGCGAGTGACGCGGCCTCGGACGGGCTCGCGTCGCAATGGTCGAGCACGAGCATGCAGCGACCTTCGCGCAGCGGGCCGCACAGCGCTTCGGCCAGGGGTTCCGCGGGGCGTTCGGTGACGTCCAGCGCGGTGGCGACGGCCTGGGCGAAAGTGCCGGAAAGCGGACCGAGTCCGGCGATCCACACACCTGCCGGGAATCCGGGCGAAACTTTTCGCACACCGGCCACGGCGAGTCGCGTCTTCCCAGCTCCGGGCGGGCCGGTCAGGGTGACCAACCTGTGTGCCGACAGAGCTTCCCCCAGGTGAAAAAGTCCTTTTTGAATATCGGAGCTCATCTCGCCGAGTCGCGGCCCGCTGGTCCAGTCCACTCCCGCCATTATGCACAAGGGTGTTGTTACCGACAAGTGATCTCAGCTCGTGGTCTCGATCTTCGCATGACCGCGGGAAGATCGGGATCTCTCCCGTCGATCCGTTTTCACGGCACGGCCCTCCGCGTCACTCGTTTGGTGGAATTACCTCTCCGGCACCACCGGCTTGTGGTCCGCTTGCCGGTACCGGTTCGATCACCTTGCCCAAAAACGGCTTTTCCCGGAAAATTTCCGACACACTGCTGAGTTGATCTTAAGCGGCATGCTAGCGTCGCTCACCGTGGGCCTTCGCCCCGACTTGCCCGGACGAGCCGTCTGACGGGGAACAGCCAAGAATCAGGGAGGGATTCTTCGCCCTTGTCGTGCCATGCGCAAGACTGCGACCGCGATCGCCCCTACCGAATGCCGGCAGCCGACGTAATCGATCGATTATAGCCCAGCATTCCGACGAAGAGGGTTAACAATGGCTGAAAAAAATGCGAGGAAATCGAGCGGGAGCGATGTGAGGAGACGGAACCCGTGAGCATGAACAGCAGATCCGGCATCTCCCGCTCGCACGGCTCCCGGCCGGAGCACTACCGCTGCCTCGGCGTGGGTGTCGGTCCGGCGAACCTCAGCCTGGCGTCGCTGCTCTACGGCAGGCCCGGGGTGCCGAACCTCTTTCTCGACCGGAAGGACCGGTTCGGCTGGCACGACGGCCAGCAGATTCCCGGTGCCAAGCTGCAGGTATCGCTGCTGAAGGACCTGGTCACGCTGTCCGATCCGACCAACCGCTTCTCCTTCTTGTCCTATTTGCACAAACAGGGCCGGATCTACCACTTCGTGAACGCCCAGTTCGACTCGGTGCCCCGCCAGGAGTTCCGCAACTACCTCGAGTGGGCGAGCCGGATCAACGAGAACGTCACCTTCGGTGAGGAGGTGCTCGGCGTCGAGTTCCAGGACGTGTTCACCGTGCACACCAGCGACCGCGTCGTGACCGCGGACAACGTCGTGGTCGGCGTCGGCACCCAGCCGTGGGTTCCGGAACCGGCCCGGGGCAAGCTCGGCGGCACGCAGTTCCACGTCGCGGATTACGTCGCGAAATCCCGCGAGCTCGCGGGAAAGCGTGTCGCCGTGGTCGGCGGCGGCCAGTCGGGGGCCGAGGTCTTCCTGGATCTGATCTCCCGCCCGCCCGCGGAGCTGCCACGCCGGGCGACCTGGATATCCCGGCGGCGCAACTACTTCCCCATCGACGATTCCCCGTTCACCAACGAGTACTACATGCCGAGTTATTCGGACTACTTCTTCGAGCTCGAACGCTCCACCCGCATCGCGCTCAACGCCCAGCACGTGCTCACCAGCGACGGGATCTCCGAATCCACGCTGCGCGAGATCTACCAGCGCTGCTACGCCCGCCGCTTCGTCGACGGCAGCCCGGACCTGTTCGCCCTGCTCCCCAACCGGAACGTCACGGATGTGCGGGCGGACCGCGGTGGCTGGGACCTGACGGTGACCGGCAACGACGATCCCGGCCTGGTCGAGCACGTGGAGGTGGACCACGTGGTCTGGGCCACCGGCTTCCGGTCCGCGGCCACGGACTTCCTCGCGCCGGTCGAGCACCGGCTGGCGCGGGAGGGCGACGAGTACCGCGTCGACCGCGACTTCGCCATCGAATGGGACGGCCCCCGCAACCGCAGTGTCTTCCTGCAGAACGGGGCACGCGGGCAGCGCGGCCTCGCCGACCCGAATCTCAGCCTGATGGCGTGGCGGAGCCAGCGCATTCTCGACCGGCTGCTCGGCGTGCATTCCAACGAGCAACTCGACTCGTTCATCGGCTGGTCGGCGAAGCACCCGACCGGCGAGTTCGGAAGGGCGTGAGCGCGGTGTCCGCGAACCAGTCCGCGAACCAGTCCGTGAAGGCGGGCACCGGCCGACGGGCTCACACCCGCGTCGACGTCGCCGTGCTGGGCGCGGGCATCGTGGGCTGCCTGACGGCCCGCGAGATCGTCCGCCGCTCCCCCGCCGCCTCCGTGATGCTGATCGACCGGGACGCGGTGGGAGGTGGGGCGAGCCTGCGCTCCGCCGGCTTGCACACCCCTCGCGGCACGACGGCGCGGGTGCGCCGCATGACGCGGTACAGCCAGCACTTCTACGCCGAACTGCGGCGCGCCCGGCCGGGCCTGCCGATCCATCCGGTTCCGATGACGGTCGTCGGCCCGCGGGACGGGCAACCGCTGGCGGGCACCTACCTCACGGAATCCGGCCCGGTTCCCACGCGCGAGCTCCCCGAGGGCGTCCGGCTCCCGGACGGTACCGCGGCGTGGGAGATCAGCGGCTGCCACTACGCCGTCGTGCCCACGGTCGCGCAAGCGGTGGTGGCCGACCTGGGCACCGACGCCGACGTCCGGGAGGCCGTGCGCGTGCACTCCCTCGACGTCACGGCGGACGATGTCCGGCTCCGCCTTGGCACCGGCGAGACCGTGACGGCGGGCAGAGTGGTGCTGGCCCCCGGCCCCTGGTTGTCCGCCGCGCCGTGGGCCGGGCTGGTGGCTCCGCTCGGGGCGCGGGTGAAGAAGGTGGTCGCGCTCCACATCCGGCGCAGGCCAGTGCCCGGTGACCGGGCGGTGTTGTTCCAGCAGGAGGACGCCTTCCTGCTGCCGCTGCCCGGCCGCGGGCACTGGCTGTTCAGCTACACCTGCCCGGAGTGGGACGCCGACCCCGACTCGCCCGTTACCGGGCTGACCGCGAAGAACCTTGTCGAGGCCAAGGAGATCTTGCGGCGCTACGCGCCCGGGATGGCGGACGCGTGCGCATCGGGCCGGGTGTTCTGCGACGCCTACAGCGGCACCGGGGAACCGGTGGTCCGCCCACTCGACGAGGGTGGCCGCGTGGTCTTCGCCGGCGCCGCGAACGGCTCGGGCTACCGGCTGGCGCCCGCCATCGCCGCCGAGGCGGCCGACCTCCTACAGCTAGGGCGTGTACCACAGTGGCTTGGGTAGCGGTGCGGGTGGCGGAACCTGACGCGGCCCCTCGCGGTGGGATCTCTTCCTCATGAATGCCAGTTCACCAAGCGCTGGCAGTGCTGTTCTTACGAGGGCCCACCGCAAGCGGCTCCGCCGCTTATAAAACACAACCGAGCAGGGAGTGGATTGTGAACATCAGCACCTTCAGCGAGGAAGCACTGAGCAGGTCCTTCGGCATCGACGTGTCCAGTGTGGACACCGGGGCGGCGGGCGACATCGGTGTGGGCGCCGCGTGGGGACGCGTCGCCCCGGGCGTGCGATCGCTGACCCACCAGCACGACGAGACCGAGACGTGGGTGATCGTCGCCGGCTCGGGCGAGCTGACGGTGGACGGCGAGCGGTATCCCGTCTCGGCCGGATCGGTGGTCCGGTTCGACCCGTTCGAGACCCACTACGTGACGAACACCGGCGAGACGGACCTACTGCTGGTGTCGTTCTTCTGGCGGGACGGGGAGCGCGCGGCGGAAGCCGCCACGCGGCCGGTGCGGCGGGGCTTCGGCAGGCGCCCGGTGTTCGTGTTCTCCTCGGCGCCGACCCCCAACGGCGACCTGCACCTGGGCCACCTGGCCGGTCCGTTCTTCGCCGCGGACGCCTACACCCGGTTCCAGCGGATGAACGGTGTCGACGCCTGGCACCTGTGCGGCAGCGACGATTTCCAGAACTACGTGGTGGCGGCGGCGGAACGCGAAGGCCGCACCCCGGCCGGGACCGCGGCGCACTACAGCGGCCGGATCCGGGAAACGCTGCGGGCCATGGACATCGAGGTCCACCAGTACACCGCGACGAGCGCGGACGAGAGCTATCCCGACGCCCTGCGGGCGTTCTTCACCCGGCTGGTGACCTCCGAGCAGGTGCGGTGGGAGGAGGCGGACGCGCTGTTCGACCCCGTAACCGGGAAGTACCTCTACGAGGCCGGGGTGACCGGCGGGTGCCCGTCCTGCGGCGAACTCACCGGCGGCAACATCTGCGAGGGGTGTCGCGAGCCCAACTCCGTCGCCGACCTCGTCGATCCTGTGTCCACCGCGTCCGGCACCGCCCCGCGCGAGGGCACCGTGAAGCGGTACTCGCTCGCGCTGCACGAGTTCGCCGGCTCCGTGCGGGAACACCACCGGCGTGGCCGGGTGCCGTCGTCGGTGAAGGAACTGGCCGCGCGGGTTTTCCGCCGCGAGCGGGTCGACGTGCCGCTGACGCATCCCGCCGAGTGGGGCGTCGCACCCGACGAGGGAGGATCCGAGGGCCAGGTGATCTGGTCGTGGATCGACTACGCCTTCAGCATCCTGCACGGCATCTCCTCGCTCGGCCGGGCGGCGGGCGAGGACTGGCGCTCGGACGAACCCCGTGCGGACTGGAAGATCGTGCACTTCCTCGGGGCGGACGGCAGTTTCTTCCACCCCATCGTGATCCCCGCGCTGTACCGGGCGGCCCACCCCGGATGGGAACCCGACATCGACTACCACCTCAACGAGTTCTACCTGCTCCAGCACAGCAAGTTCTCGACCAGCAGGCGGCACGCGGTGTGGGGCCGGGACGTGCTCGGCCCCGACACGGTGGACGCGGTGCGCCTCTACCTCGCGCTCACCCGGCCCGAAGGCAGGCGCACCAACTACGATCCCGGCGAGTTCGACGCGTTCGTCGCCGGGCGCCTCGCCACGCAGTGGCAGGGCTGGCTGGCGGACCTCGGCGAACGCATCGAGCGGCGGTACGGCGGCAAGGCACCCGACGCGGGCGTCTGGACGCCCGAGCACACCGCGTTCCTCGCCCGCCTCACCGAACGCCTCGCCGCGCTGACCCACAGCCTCGGCCCGGACGGATTCTCGCTCAACCGCGCCGCCGAGACCCTCCTCGGCCTGGTCGACGACGCCCGGGAGTTCTCCCGGCGCGAGGCTCCCGCCGCCGACCTCGACCCGTGGCACGACGAGGCCCGCACGGCCGTCGCGCTCGAACTCGCCGCGGCTCGCCTGCTGGCCACCTGCGGTTCACCCGTGATGCCCAGGTTCGCGGCGGCGCTCGCCGGGGCCCTCGGCGAGCCTCCGGCCACCCAGTGGCCGCGGTCCGTGCGGCTCGTGCCTCCCGGCACGGCCATCGGCCTGGCCGGACACGTCTTCTTCGGCGAGAAGACCAGGAGCGAGGAGAGCGCCGATTCGCCGCTGCTGCCGTGGCTGTCCGCGGTGGTCCGTGAGGTGCTGCGGCTGGCCCCCGACGAACCCGTGCGCGACCGGTCGCTGGCCGACCTCGGCATGGAGTCGATCCAGGCCGTCGCGCTGCAGTACCAGCTCACCGACCGGCTGGGCGCGGACGTGCCGCTCGCGAGCCTGCTGAGCCAGGACGTCGCGGGACTGGCCGCGTCCCTCGCCCGGGACCTGCCCGCGGACGTCGTCCGGGAGCACGCGGAGGTGGTGGCGTGAGTGCCGCCGAGGTACTGCGGGAGTTGCGGTCCCGGGGACTGACCATCACGGCCTCCGGGCAGGACCTGCGGTTGCAGGGCCCACGCGAGCGCATGGACACCGAGCTGATCGGGATGGTCAAGGCGCACAAGCCCGCGCTGCTCTCCTATCTGGACACCTCGCCGCCGTTCGGCCTCACCGCCCTGCAGCGCGGCTACCTCATCGGGCGTGAGGAGCACGTGGAGATCGGCGCCACCGCCAGCCACGTGTACCACGAGATCGAGGGGTGCTGGGATCTCGGCCGGCTGGAGGAGGCGCTGCGCTCGGTGGTGGCTCGCCACGGCATCCTGCGCACCCGGTTCACCGACGACGGCACGCAGGTCGAGCAGCGCTCGGTCGACGTCCGCGTCGGGCGGTACGACCTGCGCGGGCACTCCGCCGAAGCGCAGCAGGAGCATCGCCGGAGGATGCGGGACGAACGGGGGCACCGCATGCTGCCCGTGGACGAGGCGCCGTTGCTGGCCGTGGACGTCACCGTCCTCGCCGACGACAGCATGGTGCTCCACGTCGATCACGACGGCCTGATCCTCGACGCGATCAGCATGTTCCTGTTCTTCCGGCAGTGGTGGTCGGCCTACGAACACGGCCGGATCGAGGACGCCGGGCCGGAAGCGTCGTTCGCCGACTACGTGGCGGCGCAGGAGCGTGCGCGCACGCGGGCCCCGGCCGAGCGTTCGCGCCGGTACTGGCTCGGGCGGCTCGACGACCTCGCACCGTATCCGGACCTGCCGCTGGCCACCAGCCCGTCGTCCATCACGCGGCCGCGCTTCACGGCCCGCTTCGCGAAGCTCGACGAGAGCCGGTGGACGGCGTTGAAGGCCCGCGCCGCCGAGGCCGGCTTGACCCCGTCCGGCGTGCTGCTCGCCGCGTATGCGGAAACGCTGGCCTGCTGGGGCGCGGGGACGCGGTTCACCCTCAACACCACGGTGGCCAACCGGCCGCCGATCCACCCCCGCATCCACGCCGCGCTCGGCAACTTCGGCGAGACGATGCTGGTGCAGGTCGAAACCGAGGGCGGCACGTTCGCCGAGCGGGCGCGGGCGATCCAGGCATCGCTGCGGGAATCGCTGGACAACCGGCACTTCTCCGGGATCGAGGTGCTGCGGGAACTCGCGCGGCGCGACGGCGCGGACGCGCGGATGCCCTACACGTTCAACAGCGCCATCGGTTACGAGGGCGCGGACGGCTCGGCGCTGGAACTGTTCGGGCCGGAGGTGTGGACGTCGAGTCAGACGCCGCAGGTGTGGCTCGACGTGTCGCCGTTCGAGCAGCACGGCGGCCTGGTGGTGCAGTTCGACAGCGTCGACGGGCTGTTCCCGGAAGGTTTGGTCGACGCGCTGGTGAGCGGCTACCAGCAACTGCTCGGCCTGCTGCTCGAAGAGGCGTCGTGGACGGCGACGCTGTTCGACCTCCTGCCGGAGGACCAGCGGCGCCGCCGGGCCGAGGCGAACGACACCGAGGTCCCGGTGCCGGGTTCGCAACTGCTGCAAGACGCTTTCCTGGCGCGCGCGGAGGCCGCCCCCGACGCCCCGGCGGTGTTCACCTCCACCGCGCGCATCACCTACGGCCTGCTCCGGGCGCACGCCGTCCGCGCGGCGGAATGGCTGCGGCGGCAGGGAGTCCGGCGCGACGAACCGGTGGCGCTGGTGATGACCCGCGGTCCGGAGCAGGTCGCGGGTATCCTCGCCGCCCTCATCGCCGGCGCGGCCTACCTGCCGATCGACGCCGCGCTGCCCGCCGAGCGACGAGAGTATCTGCTGAAGGACTCCGGGGCGCGGTGCGTGCTCACCAACGCGGGCCACGAGGACGGCATCCGTGCGGTACTGCCGCTGGACCTCACCGGGCCGGTGGACACAGTGGACACAGTGGACACAGTGGCCCCGGCGGACCCGGTCGGGCACGCGCCGGGCGCGCGGCCCGGCGATCTGGCCTATGTGCTCTACACCTCGGGCACCACGGGCGAGCCCAAGGGCGTGATGGTGACGCACCGCAGCGTCGCGAACGTCGTCGCGGACTGCAACCGCCGGTTCGGGATCGGGCCGGACGACAGGTTCTTCGCGATCAGCGCGTTCTCCTTCGACCTCTCGGTGTACGACGTCTTCGGAGCGCTCTCGGCGGGCGCGGCGCTGGTGCTCCCGGACGCCGAGCGCGCGGCCGACCCGGAGCACTGGCTGCAGTTGTGCGGCGAGACCGGGGTCACCGTGTGGAATTCGGTGCCCGCGATCGTCTCGTTGCTGCACGAACACGCGGAGACCGAGGGCGCCGAGCGGCTGGCGGCACTGCGGCTGGTGATGATGAGCGGCGACCGGTTGCCGCCGGACCTGCCGGCGGCGCTGCGGAAGCTCAAGCCCGGACTCGAAGTGGTCTCTCTCGGCGGGCCGACCGAGACGACCATCTGGAACATCCTGCACCCGGTCGGCGAGGACGAGGACGGCTCGGAGAGCATTCCCTACGGCAGGCCGAACGCGAACAACCGCTCGTACATTGTGGACAGTGCGGGCCGTGACCTGCCCGACTGGGTCACCGGCGAGATCTGTGCCGCGGGCGTGGGACTGGCCCGCGGTTACTGGGGTGACCCGGTCCGGACCGCGGAACGGTTCCTTGACGACCCGGTGCGCGGTGAGCGGCTCTACCGCACCGGCGACCTCGGCCGTTACCTGCCCAGCGGGGAGATCGAGATCCTCGGCCGCACCGACTTCCAGGTCAAGGTGAACGGGTACCGGATCGAGGCGGGTGAAGTGGAAACCCGGCTGGCCGCACTCGCCGCGGTGCGGCATGCGGTGGTGACCAAGGAGGCGGGCACCGGCGGCGATCGGCTGGCCGCGCACCTGGTCCCCGCGGGCGGCAGCCGCCCGAGCACCGCCGAGCTCGGCGAGGAGCTGCGGCGGGTGCTGCCGCACTACATGGTGCCTTCGGCGGTGTACTGGCACGAGAGCTTGCCGTTGACCCGCAACGGAAAGGTGGACCGGGCGAAGCTGCTGCGGTGGGAGCCCGCGGAAACCGGTCCGGTGGTCCAGAACGCCGCCCCGGACAGTGAACCGGACAATGAACTGGAACGCGAGGTCGCCGGGTTGTGGGCGAAGGTGCTCAAGATACCCACCGAACCGGCCGTCACCACCACACTGTTCGAACTCGGCGGCGACTCGCTGGCCGCCGCGCGCATCCTCGCCGGGGTGCGCAAGCGGTTCGGTGTCACGTTCACGCTCGACCGGCTGCCCGAGGTCGACACCGTGCGCACCATGGCCGCCCGGATCGCCGCGGCCCCGGCCAGGAAGGGAGGCCCGCGGTGACGACGGCGCCTTCGATCCTCAACCACATCAACGCCGAACCGCCGCCTGCCGGGCACCGTCTCGCCGTCGCCCGGCTCGACCGGACCGAAGCGCTGGACCTGCGGGACGTGCACGCCATGGCCGGACGGCTCGCGGGCGCACTGCTCGACCTTGGCGTCTCCCGGGGTGACCGGGTCGGCATTCTCGCCCCGAACTGCCTCGAGTGGGTGCTGCTCGACCTTGCCGCCCTGCGGATCGGGGCGGTCACCGTGGGGTTCGATCCGGCGAAGTTCGGCACCGACCCGGCGCTGATCGAACGCTACGGGCTGGCCGTGCTCTTCGCCGACGGTGCCGACGGTGCTTCCGACGACAGTGCCGACGGTAGCGGGCCCCGGCTGCTCCCGGCCGCCGAGGCCCGGACGCTCGCGGAGACACCGGGTGTGGTCGTGCCCGAGCCGGTCCACTACCGGCCGGAGGACTTCACGGCGATCAAGCTGACTTCCGGCAGCACCGGTGAGCCGAAAGGGCTGACCGCCTCCGTCGGCAGCATCGACAGCGGTATCGCCGCCGTGCAGGAGATCTTCGCCCACGGCGAGGACGACAACCTGTTCGTGTTCCTGCCGCTGTCGGTACTCCAGCAGCGGTACTGGATCTACTCCGCGCTGCGCTACGGCCACGACGTCACGCTCAGCACCTATGAGGCGGCGTTCCCGACGCTGCGCCGGGTTCGCCCCACCGTCGTGATGGGGGTGCCCGGGTTCTTCCAGGCGGCGAAGGCCTACATCGAGCGCCAGGTGCAGCGCTCCGGACCCGAGATCCCGCCCGCCGAGGCACTGGCCGAGGGCGCGCGGAAGGTGTTCGGCGACCGGATCCGCTACCTGTGGACGGGGTCCGCCCCGGCGGGCGGGGAGGTGCTGCGCTTCTTCACCGACGCGGGCCTGCCGATATACGAGGGCTACGGCCTGAACGAGACCTGCATCGTCACGAAGAACCATCCCGGCGCGCACCGGCCGGGCAGCGTGGGGAAGGTGTTGCCGCACAAGGAGGTGCTACTCGACGCCGACGGCGTGATCAGCGTCCGGAGCCGGCATCCGGTCTGCCACCGCTACGAGTACGCCCCGCCGGGCGTGTCGGAACGGGTCTTCGGCGAAGACGGCACGGTGCGCACCGGCGACCTCGGCTGTTTCGACGAGGACGGCTACCTCTACATCCGCGGCCGGGCGGACGACGTGATCGTGCTGGAGAACGGCAGAAAGGTGGTCGTGCGGCCGATCGAGGAACACATGCGCTCCTCCGCGGCGATCGAGGAATGCGTGGTGTTCTGCCCCACGCAGACCTACCTCGTGGCGGTGGTGTCCCCGGCGGGCGTGCCGGCCGACGAGGCCGCCGTCGCCGGGCAACTGGCCCGTACCAACGCCGCTTTCGGCCCGGACGAACAGATCCGCAAGGTCGTCATCGCCGACGAACCGTTCAGTGCCGGAAACGGCCTGCTCACTTCGCAGTTCAAACCGCTGCGCGCCCGCATCGCCGAGCGCTACCACCGCGAGATCCACGACATCAACGGGAGCATCCATGTCTGCTGAGAACCCCGCCGGACCGGCCGGTGAGGTCGAAAACGCGGTCCGCGAGAATCTGGCGCGGGTCCTGGGCGACGGCCTGGCGCCGGGCGCCTTCGAGCCCGACCGGGACCTGGCCGACGACTACGGCCTGACGTCGATGAAGAAGGTCATGTTCCTGATGGCCGCCTGCGACGACGCCGGGGTCGCACTGGAATCCTTCACCGAGCCCGACGTGGCCGCGATGCGGACCCTGCGGGACGTGACCAGCGCGCTGGCCCGCCACGCCGGGGCGGTGGCGCGATGAGCTGGGCCGAGCGCGCCAGGCGCGAGCTGGCGAACGAGCACGTCGTGCTGCGGCCGATCGCCGAGCAGGACCGGGAACCGCTGCGGACGCAGGCAATGGACCCGGCCATCTGGCGCTACTTCGTGCTGCTGATCGAGACCGACGACGACTTCGACGCGTTCTTCGACGCCGCGGTCGCCGACCAGTCGGCGGGCGAGCGGGTGGTCTACGTGATCACCGATCGCCGTTCGGGTCTGGTGGCGGGCAGCATGAGCTTCTGCAGCATCGCCGAGAGCGCCGGGCGGCTGGAGATCGGCTGGTCCTGGCTCGGGGTCAAGTTCCACGGGCAGGGGATCAACCGCTGGGCGAAGTTCCTGATGCTGCGGGAGGCGTTCGAAAACCTCGGTGCCGAGCGGGTCGAGTTCAAGACCGACGCGCTGAACCTGCAGGCCCGGCAGGGGCTGCGCAACATCGGGGCGATCGAGGAAGGCATCCTGCGCGGCTTCAACCCGATGCCCGGCGGGCGCCGTCGTGACGCGGTGTACTACAGCGTGCTGCGGCGGGAATGGCCGTACGTGCGCGACCAGCTGCTGGCGGGGCCGAAGGTGAGGCCGCGCGAATCATGACGTTCCCCTTCGTGCGGCTCGGGGGTGACGCCTTCGAGCGCGGCTGGGCGCACGGGAAGGCGCTTTCGCACCGGCTGCGGGCCTTCCTCGACGACGGCCTGTGCCGTCTCGACGCGTTGCTGGACGAGCCGGTCACGCTGGACCAGCTGCGGACGACACTGGCGGACTACCGTGCCGCGATCGAAACCGGCACGCCGAGACTGGCCGAGGAGGTCCGCGGCCTCGCCGCCGGAGCCGGCATCACCGAGGACGAGGCCACCCTGCTGCAGGTCCGCCGGGAAATCCTCGGCTACCAGCGGGTGCCGACGCTCGGCGACTGCACCACCTACGCCCGTTCCGCCGGAGCGGAACCGGTGCTGGCGCAGACGGTCGACCTCAACGGCGACCTCGACGAGCACCTTGCCGTGCTCGACGTCTCGGCGGGTCCCCGGCGCGCGCTGGTGCTCAGCTTCGGGGGGCTGCTGGGCTACCTCGGCGTGAACGACGGCGGGCTCGCGGTCGGCCTGAACCTGGTACTCGGCGGCGACTGGCGGCCCGGCCTGCCACCGTATCTGGCGATCCGGCACCTGCTGGACACCGCGGGCAGCGTGGGCGAGGCGGTGGAGGTGCTGCGCGGGCTGCGCCTGGCCAGCTCCCGGTCACTCACCCTGTGCGACGCGGAGACCACCGCCTGGGTCGAGGTGCTCGGCGACGAGATGAGGGTGTCCGAAGGGCCGGAATCCTTCCACACCAACCATTTCCTGCACCCCGGGTTCGCGGCGCACGACGAGCTCAACGTGTTCGCCCGCAACTTCTCCCGGCTGCGGCTGAAGACGTGCCAGGCGGGCGTCGCGGAACTGCCGCGCGCCGCGACCACCGAGGACCACTTCGCGCTGCTGTCCACCGCCCCGATCCGGGTCGAGGGCACCGGTGACCTCCGCCGGGAACGGACGGTAGCGGCGGTCGTGTTGTGGCCCGCCCGCGGCGAACTGCACGTGCGTGCCGGTGACCCGGCCGTCTCCCCCACTCGCTCCTTCGCCCTCACCTGACCGGAAAGGAGACGCCCGATGCCCGGTCCCGGATGGTTCATCGTCCAGGGGGACAACCGGCCCGCCCGCGTGTTCTGCTTCCCCTACGCCGGCGGCAACCCCCGCACCTACCTCGGCTGGCAGCCCGCCCTCGACGCCGACGCCGACGTCGTGGCCGTCTGCCCGCCCGGTAAGGCCCACCGCGCTCACGAGACGCTGCCACCGTTCGACGCGCTGGCCGACGCCGCCGCGGCGGCGATCGCGGAGGAGTCGCGCGGCGACCAGCGTCCGATTCACCTGTTCGGTCACAGCTTCGGCGGACTGCTGGCGTTCGAGGTGGCGCGCCGGCTCCGCGGCCTGCCGAACCTGCGGCATCTCGTCGCCTCCGGTATCTCCGCGCCGTCGCTGCTGCCGTCGCGGCGGGTACGGCGGATCGCGGAGCTGAACGGCAAGGAGTTCGCCGAAGCGCTGGCCTTCTTCGGGCAGTTCCCGCCCGACGTGCTCGCCGACGAGGGCGTGCTCGCGCTGCTGCTGCCCGGGCTCAAGGCGGACTTCGACCTGGCGGTCGGCTACCGCTACCGCCCGGCCCCGCCGCTGGAGAT
>NZ_VJWX01000159.1 GCF_007713715.1 Amycolatopsis rhizosphaerae | reverse complement strand
GTGCACGGCGAACCGCCGATCGGTCCGATTGACCGACCCCGGCCCGGTGATCTTGGCGATCAACTCCGTCCGCTCGACCCGCACCCCACCAACCTAGGCGCTCCCCGACCCGTTCGCCGGTGGTCGGCGCACCGCACGCCCTCCTGCGTGGTCAGGCCAGCAGGTCCTCGATCCTGATCGGGATGTGGCGGACCCGGATCCCGGTGGCGTTGAAGATCGCGTTGGCGACCGCCGCGGCCATGCCCACCGTGCCGATTTCACCGAGGCCCCGCGCACCGATGTCGTTGTGCAATGTGTCCGGGTACTCGACGAAGTGCACGTCGATGTCCGGGATGTCGGCGTTGACCGGGATGAGGTAGCCCGCGAGATCGGCGTTGGCGAACCGGCCACTGGACTCCACCTCGAAGCCCTCGTGCAGCGCCGCCGACACGCCCCAGATCATGCCGCCCTTGAGCTGGCTGCGCGCCGCCTGGTCGTTGATGACCCGGCCGCCGTCGAAGACCCCGAGCATCCGCGACACCCGCGCCTCGCGCGTCAGGCGGTGCACCCGGACCTCGACGAACTGCGCACCGAACGAGCTGAACGAGTGCTTCGTCATCTCCTCGCCGGGCGCCGACGAGCCGACCGCCGTGAGGCTCGGCCGTCCGACCGCGCGCAGCACCTCGCCGAAGGTCATCGTCCGGCCATCACCGGGGACACCGCCGTGGACGCGGCCATCGGCGTAGGTGACCTCCTCCCCGGCGAACGGGGCGCCCGGAGCCGAGGCCAGCGCGAGCAGCTCGTCGATGACCTTCGCCGCACCCGCCATGATCGCCGTGCCCGCGCTGGCCGTAGCGGTGGAGCCCCCGGACATGCCGCCGGGTGGCAGCGCCGAGTCGCCGAGCCGGGGCGTGATCCGCTCGGGGGCGATGTCCAGTGATTCGGCCCCCACCAGGGAAAGCACGGTCAGCAGGCCGGTTCCCGGGTCCGCGCCACTGGTCTGGACATCCGCCGTGTCGTCCGCGTTGAGCGTGATCCCGACCGACGCGGGGAACCGCAGGGCGGGGAACATCGCCACGGCCGTCCCCATGCCGACGAGCCAGTCGCCGTCGGCGCGTCCGCGCGGCGAGCGCTCCGCCCATCCGAAACGCTCCGCGCCGATGCGGAAGCACTCGTCCAGGTGCTTGCTCGACCACTGCAGGTCCTTGCCGGGCGGTGCGAGCGAGTTGTTCCGCTGCCGCAGCTCGATCGGGTCCATCCCGAGTGCCTCGGCCAGTTCGTCCATCGCGCTCTCCAGCGCGAAGGAGCCAGGCGCTTCCCCCGGCGCCCGCATGAACGTGGGCGGCGGGAGGTGCAGCGGCACGACCTTCTGGCTGATCGCCAGGTTCGGCGTGGCGTACCATTCACGGGACGTGCCGTGCGAAGTCGGCTCGATGAACGAGCGCTCGATGTCCGTGCTGCTCCACGAGTCGTGCCGCAGCGCGACGAGCGTGCCGTCCCGCTCCGCGCCCAGCGTGATCCGCTGCACCGTCGCCGCCCGGCCCGCCGTCGCGGTGAACACCTGCTCCCGGGTCAGCGACGCCTTCACCGGCCTGCCGAGCGCCCGCGACGCGGCGGCCGCCAGGAAGGCCGGGGCCGAGGTCCTGGCCTTGCCACCGAACGCCCCGCCCACGAAGGGATTCACCGCGCGCACCGCCGCCGGGTCCAGCTCCAGCGCCGTGGCCAGCTCCACGGCCTGCAGATTGGCCCCCTGGTTTCCACTGTAGACAGTGAGCCGGCCCGACTCCCACACCGCGACGGCTGAATGCGGCTCCATCGGTGTGTGGTGCTGCGGCGCCGTGCTGTAGGTCGCGTCGACGACCACGGGACTGGCCGCCAGGGCGTCCTCGATCGACTCGACGCCGTCCGCGAGCACGGCGATCTCCGGCGGGGTGTCCACGTGAGCGGGGACCGCGGCTTCGGCGGTGGCGAGCCCGTCGGGAAGCGACGTCAGCGCGGGGAGCTGCCGGTAACCGACCTCGACGAGCATGGCGGCGTCCCGCGCCTGCTCGAAGGTCTCCGCCACGACGAACCCGATCGGCTGGCCGACGTAGACGACTTTCTTGCTGCGCAGAGGAACCCAGGTCTCGCCGAACGACGGCGACATCGCCGCGTTCATCACCAGCGGGTCGAACGGCGTGTACACCCCGAGCACGCCCGGGGCGCTTTTCACCGCGGTGACGTCCATGCTCTCGATCTCGCCGTGCGCGATGGTGCTGACCACGACATAGCCGTAAACCATGTCCGGGAAGTTGTGGTCCACCCCGTATTTCGCGCTACCGGTGACCTTCAGCGGCGCGTCCAGCCGTGCGGGCATCAGCGGCTCCCCTCGGTGACTTCGAGCAGGGCGCGGACGATCGTCCGCGGCAGCAAGGACAGTTTGAAACCGTTGTCCGCCAACGGCTTCGCACCTTCGGTGGCGATCGACGCCGCCTCGGTGAAAGACTCCTCCGTCACGGGCTTCCCGCGCAGTGCCGCCTCGACGGCCTCCAGGCGCCAGGGCACGGTGGCCACCCCGCCGACCGCCACCCTGGCGTCGGCGACGAGCCCGTCCCGCACGTCCACCGCGACCGCGGCCGAGCAGAGCGCGAACTCGTACGACTGGCGGTCGCGCACCTTCACGTACGTCGAGCGCGCGGCCCAGTCCAGCCGTGGCACGACGACCTCGGTGATCAGCTCGCCGGGGCGCAGATCGTGCTCGACCTCGGGCGTTTCGCCGGGAAGGCGGTAGAAGTCGGTCAGCTTGATGGTGCGCTCGCCCTCGGGCCCGGCGAGCCGCAGTTCGGCATCGAGCGCGACGAGGGCCACCGCCAGGTCACTGGCGTGCGTGGCGACGCACGCGTCGCTCGTGCCGAGCACGGCGTGCATCCGGTTCGCGCCGGAGATCGCGGGGCAGCCACTGCCCGGATCGCGCCGGTTGCACGGCATGGTCACGTCCCGGAAGTACGTGCACCGCGTGCGCTGCAGGAGATTGCCGCCGATGCTGGCCATGGTGCGGATCTGCTGGGAGGCGCTGAGCAGCAGGGCGCGGGAGATCACCGGGTACACGCCGGGATGCGCGGCGATGTCGGCCATCCGCTCGAGCGCGCCGATCCGCAGCCCGTCCGCGGTGTCGATTCCGTGCAGCGGTAGCCCGTTGATGTCGAGCACGCGCTGCGGCGTCAGCACGTCCAGCTTCATGAGGTCGACGAGTGTGGTGCCGCCGGCCAGGAAGGTGCCGGACTCCTCCAGCGCGTCGGCGACGGTCGCCGGGGCGGTCAGCTCAAAGGGCCGCATGGGCGCTCCTCGCCTGCTCGACCGCCTTGACGATGTTCGGGTACGCCGAGCAGCGGCAGAGGTTGCCCGACATGAACTCCCGGACGTCCTCGACGTTCTGCTCGACGGCGGCCACCGCGGACATGATCTGCCCCGGCGTGCAGAACCCGCACTGCAGCGCGTCCTGGTCGGCGAAGGCCTGCTGCACGGGGTGCAGCTCGTCCGCTGTGGACAGTCCTTCCACGGTGGTCACCGGCTTGGTCACGGTGGCGGCCAGCGTGAGGCACGACAGCACGGGCTTGCCGCCGACGTGCACCGTGCACGCGCCGCACTGGCCGCGGTCACAGCCCTTCTTGGGCCCGGTGACCCCGAGTCGCTCGCGCAGCGCGTCGAGCAGCGTCACCCCGGGGTCGACGCTCAGGTGTTCGGTTCGCCCGTTCACTTCGAGTGAGATGTCCACTGATCTCTTTCCCTGACGGCATGGGTTGCGGTGGGAGCCGGCCCTGGGCGGGCCGCTCGGGCCGGGAGACTGAAGCGGATACTAATCCGCTAGCGCTGGGATCGACGTTAGCGGATTACAATCCGCTTCGCAACGAACGGTACCCCCGGAGCTACTCCAGGTCAGCGGACTAACATGGTAAGGGCGAGGAGGGACGATGACGGTGGGTTCGGCGGGCTCGCTCAGCCCACGGCGTGCCGACACCCGGCGCAACCACGAACGCATCCTCGCCGTCGCGGCGGAGAATCTCAGCGCGTCGGGCGAGGTGTCGTTCAACGCGATCGCGAAGCTGGCCGGGGTCGGCGTGGGCACGGTGTACCGGCACTTCCCCACCCCGGCGGACCTCATCCTGGCCGTCTACGAGCGCGAGGTGCGGCACCTGGTGGACGTCGTGCCGGAACTGCTGGAGCGCGGCGACCCGGCCGAGGCCTTCCGGACCTGGGCGACGGACCACCTGGCGCCGTACATGATGACCAAGTGCGGCCTGGCGAAGGCGCTGGCCGCGGTGACGGCGCAGCGAGGGACGCTGCCCGCCAGTGCCGTCCAGGCCATTCACGGCGCGATGGACGCACTGCTGCGAGCGAACGCCGAAGCGGGCTTGGTGCGGCCAGGACTGCACGCCGACACGGTGATGCGCAGCCTCCTGGGCTTGTTCTACCTCGACCCGGACGGCGACTGGCAGCGCCAGACGGCCGAGCTGGTCGACCTGGTGTGGCGGGGCATTCGCGCCGCCTGACGCGGCGCGCCGCTGGCAGGATGGCGCCGTGCAGCATCTCGGTCTCGTTTCCGTCGTCGTGCACGACTACGACGAAGCAATCGCCTTCTACACCGAGGTCCTCGGGTTCACCCTCATCGAGGACACCACGCTCGACGAGAACAAGAGATGGGTGGTGGTCGCCCCGCCCGGAGCCGATGAGACCGGCATCCTTCTCGCGCGCGCCAGCACTCCGGCACAAGCCCGACGGGTCGGCGACCAGACCGGCGGACGGGTGTTCCTGTTCCTGTGCACCGATGATCTTCCCCGCGACTACCGGCGCTTGCGCGAGGCCGGTGTGCGATTCACCGAACAACCTCGCCAGGAGACCTACGGCGAAGTGGTCGTCTTCGAAGACCTCTACGGCAATCGCTGGGACCTGATCCAACCGCGAGGGTCAGGTCGCCTTACGTCGGCGCGGTCCTGAACGGTCCCGCTCGGTAGTGTCGCCCGCATGGCTTGCAGGATCACCGAACTCGTCATCGACTGTGCCGACCCGCAACGGCTGGCGGACTTCTGGTGCGCAGTCCTCGGCTACGTCGAACTCGGCTGGGACGGCGAGGACCTGGAGATCGGCCCGCCGGGAACCGGTTTCGGCGGGCCGCAGCCCACGCTGGTGCTCAGCCGCAGCACCGAGCCGAAGCGCGGGAAACTGCCGCTGCACCTCGACGTGAGCCCCACCGACCGCGATCAGGACGCGGAACTGGAGCGGCTGCTCGCCGCGGGGGCGCGCAAGATCGACATCGGCCAGACCGGCACCGAAACGTGGCATGTGCTGGCCGACCCAGAGGGGAACGAATTCTGCCTGCTCCGGCGCCGGGTCAAGGCCGCGGAGAACTGACGGGCGATCCTTCTGCGCTTGTGTCCCACTCTCCGGCGCTTGAGTTCCACCCTCCGGCGCTTGTGTCCCACTCTCCGGCGCTTGAGTTCCGCGCTCCGGCGCTTGAGTTCCACGCTCGGTCTGGGTAGGAGCCCTCAGGCCACCGGACCATTGCCGGGACCCCGGCGTCCTTTCCCGTGAGGGGCCCCTCACAGCCGTTTCGACCGTGAGGGGCCCCTTACCGGACTTTTCCGCAGCCCTGCCGGGCATCGTCATGCGTGGTGGTGCTCGTGCGCCGCCTGGCCGCCGTGGTCGTGGTGGTCGTGGTGCTCGTGGCCGTCGTGGTCGTGGTGCTCGTGCTCGGCATTGCCCGCGTGCTCGTGCCCACCGTGCTCGTGCCCACCGTGCCCGCCGTGGTCGTGGCCTGCCATGGCGTCGGGGGATCCGCCCATCATGCGCAGCATGTCCCGGCCGCCGCTGCGGAAGAACCTCACGAGCAGGACCGCGGCGAGGATCAGGAAGGCGATGTTCAGCCAGGTCGTGTAGTTCCACGAGATCCCCTCGGCCATCACCATCGCGGAGCGCTGCCCCGGGATCAGGCCGGTCGCGCCGAAGAGCAACTCGACGAGGTATCCGGCGCCGACCATCGCCGCGTAGAACGTGCCCAGCAGCGCCAGGGTCATCCGGGTGCCGTAGTACTTCCGGTAGATGTTGAGGATCGGCAGGATGAGCAGGTCGGCGAAGATGAACGCGACCACGCCACCGAAACTGATCCCGCCGTTCCACAGCACCGCGGCCAGCGGGACGTTGCCGATCGAGCAGACGAACGACAGGATCGCCACGAGCGGCCCGACGACCGGTCCCCACAGCGCGGAGACGACCGGGTGGTCGGTGAAGAAGAACGCGCGCCAGAACGATTCCGGAACCCACGCCCCGATCGCCCCGGCGATGAGCAGGCCGATCACCAGGTCCCGCACGATGGCCGCCCATTCCATGACGAACACGTGCGACACCGACGTGAACCCGCGCGGCGAGAACAGGCGCCGCCAGAACGAGCCCTCGCCCGCCACGGACATGTCCATCGCGGCGTGGCCCTCCATCGACCCGGCCAGACCGCGCTCGGCCTGCTCGCGCGCCTTCTCGATCAGGCGCTTACGGACGAAGATCCGGAACAGCAGGGCGAGCAGCACGATCATGATCGGACCGCCGACGAACTCGGCCGCGGTGAACTGCCAGCCCATCAGCAGCGCCATGATGATGCCCAGTTCCACCACGAGGTTGGTGGAGCCGATCTCGAACGCCATCGCGGCGGTGAAGTTCGCGCCCTTGCGGAACAGCGAGCGGGCCAACGCCACCGCGGCGTAGGAGCACGACGACGAGGCGGCACCCAGCAACGACGCCACCGCGAGCGTGCGCGGCCGGTCGTCACCCATCAACCGGACGATCGTGGACTTGCGCACCACCGCCTGCACCACCGCGGACAGCAGGAACCCGAGGATCAGCGCCCACAGGATCTCCCAGGTCATCGATCCGGCCAGCGCCAGCGCGTGCCCTATCGCACCCATCTCCACCACTCTCCCTGATACCCGTAGGGGGTATGCCCGTGGATGAATGTAACCCCCGTGACCACGATCGTCACTGTGATCCACACGACAGGCCGCCGAGGTGGGCGCGCCTTCTCGTGACCGGCCTTGACCACCACCGGCACTGGCGGGTCACCGCGCTGGTCAAGACCGGCGGCCGGCACCGGGCAGTTCCCGGTCCACGATCCGGGTGAGGACGTGTTGCTGGCCGAAGGTCCAGACGTTGCTGACCAGAAAGTACAACAGCAGTCCGATCGGCACGGGGAAGAATGAGCCCGAGACCAGCATGCCTGCCGGGGCCAGGTACATCATCGCCCTGCTGACCCGCGCGGCTTGCGGGTTCGCCGCGGTCTGCCGCGGAAGGTTCGCGCGCATCGACAGGAATGTGGCCAGGGCGGCGACCAGCATCAGCGGCACGCCGACTGCGATCATGTGAGCGTGGTCGGTGCCGTAGGCGGCCAGTTCGGAGCCCGGCTGCGAGAGCCAACTGCCGAGCCTCGCGCCGAACAGGTCGGCGTTCAGGAAGGACCGGATGGCGCCGCGGTCGAACACCCCGTCCGCCTGGGCGGCCGGGGTGAAACCGCGCAGCACCCAGTACAGCGACAAGAACACCGGAAGCTGGATCACCATCGGCAGGCACCCCGCGAACGGGCTGGAGTCGTTGTCGGCATGCAGTTTCTGGATCTCCTGCGCCATGCGCCGGCGATCCTTGCCGTACCGCTCCCTGATCTTCTGCATCTGCGGAGCGAGCGCCTGTGTGCGCCGGCCGGCCCGCAGCGCGCCCAGCGCGGGCCTGAGGAGCGCCAGGCGCAGCGTCAAGACGAGGAACACGATGGCGAGCGCCCACACCACGCCCGTGTCCGGATTCAACAGCGTGCCGAAAACCTTGTGCCAGAACCAGAGGATGACCGAAACCGGGTACAGGAAAAAGTCGAACACGAAAAGTCACTCCGTCGCTTGAAGATGGACAGGCTGGAGCGACTGCCTTACTCAGGACAAGGAAGGATCAGGCAGCCGCGCTGCCCGCTGACGGAGCTCGTGACCGGGTGCGACCGGGAGCGTCGGGATCACGCAGACGCAGGAACAACTGCGCGCGTTCCCGCAGGCTGATCGTCCGCACCCGCATCACGGCCGCGGTGGGTTCGACCCGGATGTGCACAGTGATCGCGAGGACGGCGACCGCCAAGGATACGGTCAGCGCGGTGGCGAGGCCCAATGGATTGAGGCCGCCAACCAGGGGAAGCGCGACGAACAACGTCGGCAGAAACAGCGCGAGCGCCAGAAGGAAGCGCATGCCGACGCCGAGGTTGCTCCGCTCCACGGCCACGACTCTACGGGATATCCGCCGACCCTGCCGCTGAATCCGGGCAACCAGCGGCGCCTCGCACGGCGGGTCGTTGCCACGGAGCACGTGGCCCGGCTCGGTGAATTCCGGCATTTCGCCCGGCACCTGGGCATCCGCGCGAGACGATCTTCCCGTTGTCGCCGACAGTGATGTCCCGCCAGGACCATGCCCGAAGATCCCCTCGAACTCGTCGCGCCGTCGGCGAGCCGCACGGTACCCGTGGTCGAATCGCTTCAGGCCACGCAACCCTCACGGCGGTCAGCGGGAGCGCAGCCAATCGCGGTAGTGGGTCGGGGCGAGCCACGCCCCCGCGGAGGCGGTGAGCACATCCCCCTCCACAGCGGAAAACAGGCCCGCAGCGTCATCGGTGACGACCTTGCGGCTGTCCCCCGTGGCCTCGATCGTGATGCGGCCCAACTCGTCGAGCGGGAAGATCTCGGGTCCCGCGATCTCCCGGGTGCCCCGGAGCGGGGCTCCTTCAGCGGTCTCGGCGACTGCCGCGGCGACCTCCGCGGAACTGATCGGCTGGATCGGCGTGGACGGCAGGCGCACGACGTCGCCGTCGGTCGTGAGGTCCAGCACCGTCGGGACGAACTCCATGAACTGGGTGGCTCGCACGATCGAGTAGGGAACCGGCCCCGCCTTGACCAGGTCCTCCTGCAGCGTCTTCGCCCGGTAGTAGGCGACGCCGGGCACCCGGTCGACGCCGACGATGGACAGCACGACCACGTGCCGCACGCCCGCCTTCCCCGCGGCGGCGAGCAGGTTGGTGACCGAGGTGCGGAAGAAGTCGACCGAGGCCTCGTCGAAGGTCGGCGAGTTCGTCACGTCCACCACCACCGTGGCGCCGCTGACCGCGTCGTCGAGCCCGGCCCCGGTGAGCAGGTCCACCCCGGTCGCACGGGAATGCCCGGTGGCCTCGTGCCCCGCCTCGGTGAGTCTCCGGACGACCTGCCCGCCGATGAGGCCGGTGCCGATGACCGCGATCTTCATGGGATGCCCTCTCCGCCAAACCCGGATTGTTCGTGTCCGAGATAATACTCGGACACTTGTTGTCCGAGTCAAGGGCCATCGTTACCCTGTCGGTGTGAAGCTGTCGGGTGGAGTGGAAACGGCGTTGCACTGCTGCGTGGCGCTGACCGCGGCGGCCGAGCCGGTGCCCGCGGCACGCCTGGCCGAGCTGCACGGCGTCTCACCGACCTACCTGGCCAAGCAGTTGCAGTCGCTGTCCCGGGCCGGACTGGTCCATTCCGTGCAGGGAAAGTCCGGCGGGTACGTACTGACGCGCTCACCCGGGAAAATCACGGTGCTCGACGTGGTGGAGGCCGTCGAGGGAACGCAACCGGCGTTCGTGTGCACGGAGATCCGGCAGCGCGGTCCGATGGCCACGCCGCCCGAGGCCTGCACCGCGCCGTGCGCCATCGCACGCACCATGTACGCCGCCGACAAGGCATGGCGCGCCGCGCTGCGGGAGGTGTCGATCGCCGACCTCGGCCACATGGTGGAAACGGACTACGAGGGCGACGTGCTGGGCCGGGTCGGGAAGTGGTTGGGCACAGCGGAAAGCTGAACGTCCAAAAAGCACGGTGTCGCGGTCGGCCACGCCCGCGGACGGGGTGGGCGATCTACCCGGACGTGGTGGGTGGTGGACGACCTCGCCGGCGGCGAGTGGAGTGCAACAGTTGCCGCCTGCCCATGGGAACACCTTCGCCACCGGATTTTCTCAGTGGGTTTGCCCATTCCCACGCAGCACGTGAGAGGACGGAGAAGAGCAGTTCACGTTCTTCCGCATTTCCGGTGAGCACGCTTTCGACATTGTCGATGACCACCATGGTCCACGCACCGCCACAATCCGGGTCCGATAGCGCGTGAAGTATAGGGTGACCCGTTGATGCCGAACCGGAAACGGCCGCCGGAGTGCCCGCCATCAGCGCCGACTGGCGGTTTTCACGTGCTCACCCGCTCCAGGAAGGCGTGGGGTTCGTGGCCCTTGTAGGCGGTGAGCACCTCGCGCACCGAGCCGCGCATCCGGATCGAGCCTTCGTCCATCAGCACACTTGGCGAGCGCTCGTCTAGTTCGTTCAAAATGCGAATACCCGTTCGAAAAATGCCTGATCGTGTGATGCCATTGACATTGTGCCACGGATAGAATGGTGACGTGACCGTGAACTGGGGGTTTTCCGGGCCCGATCCGGAACTGTACGACCGCATCGCCGAGCTGGACCGGGATGACAAGATCTCGCTGCTGGCCGCGGCCGAAGCGTATTCCAATGCTTATCAGGCGGTGAAACTGGCCGTGATGGCGGCGTTGGGGGATGCGGATTCGGTGGCGAAGGAGGTTGCCCTGGAATTGCATTACGGTGCGCGCCAGGCGGAGGGGCAGGTGTCACTGGCCCGGGATCTGGCGCGGCGGTTGCCTTCGACGTTCGAGGCGATGCGGCGGGGTGCGCTGGATCCGTATCGGGCATCCAAAGTGGCCGATCAAACCTCCGTCCTGACCGATGAGCAGGCAAGGGAAGTCGATGCCCAGGTCGCCGGGAAGGTCACGACTCGGGATGCGACGTCGGTGCGGCGCCTGGTGAACAGGACCGTCGCCCGCGTCGATCCCGATGGGCACGCGCGGCGGTGTGAGGAACGCAAGCGGTCCCGCAAGGTCCAGCTGTGCCACGAGGACGAGGGCATGGCCACCCTGTACGCCTATCTCCCCGCCGAGATCGCCACCACGATCTATACGCGGGTGGATCGGGTAGCGCGGCGACTGCGCAGCAACGGTGAAGAGCGCACCCTGGACGAGCTACGGGCGGATGTGTTCTCGGATCTGTGTCTCGGCATCGCGCGGCCGGTGGAGCCGCCGCGGGCGGAAGTCTTCGTATATCTGGACTTCCTGACCTGGACCGGGCTGCGCAACGAACCCGCCGAACTGGCCGGACACGGACCCATCCCCGCAGGGTTGGCCCGGGAGATCGCTCAGAATGCCACGATCCGGCGGGTCATCACCGACCCGATGACCGGCACCCCCATCGACGTCGGGCGCCACCGCTACCGGCCATCCGCCGCCACCAAGGAGTTGGTCCAGGTGCGAGACCGAGAATGCCGCATACCCGGCTGCCACAGACCAGTTCAGGCCTGCGATCTCGACCACGTCAAACCCTGGGCCCAGGGCGGCGGCACCGACCACGGCAACCTTTGCGGCCTGTGCCGCCGCGACCATCGGTTGAAGGACGAACCTGGCTGGCACCACCGGATGACCGAAACCGGGGTCCTGGAGATCACCACCCCGGCCGGTCGCACCTACCGCAGCCAACCCGAACCCCTCACCACCGCCGCCTGAGCATCTCCGGAACCACAGCTGCCACCGGTCCTCCCCTTCATGGCGGGAACGAACTGGGTAGCCAGGGCTTTCGCGCAGCCTGGACAGAGCATCCGTCAGGCCAAAAAAAGGGGGGCGAGCTGACCGGGCCGACCGAACCGGTCCACCAGTTCGCCGACCACGGCCTCGACCACGGCCTCGACCACGCCGCCTTCATCCCGCTGATGGCGTTGTACCCGACCACCGACGTACCCGCGTTCACGACCTCCCCAAACTCCCTCAGGTCCCTCCGGATCGACTGAGCCGGGGCACCGGCTCCCCCGGGCCTGCTCGGGGGACCGAGACGCGAGTCAGCCCGTCGTCCAGAGACGGAGCTTCTCGGGGTTGCGCACCACCCAGATGCGCTTGATCCGGTCGTCCGCGATGTCGAACGCGTACACGGTCACGGTGACGCCGTCGAGCTGAGCCACCAGACCGGGCTGACCGTTGACCGTGCGCTCCAGGAACGTCATGCTGCCGGGCCTCCGGCGGGCGATTTCGATCCAGGCGTGCGCGATCTGCTCGCCGCCTTCGATGGGGTGCAGGAAGCTCAGGGCGAGGCCGCCGCCGTCCGCGATCGCCGTGGCGCCGGGGTCGAGCAGCCCGATGAGGGCGTCGATGTCCTTGGCTTCCCATGCCTGCTTGAAGTCCCTGACGATACCGGCGCGCTGGGCTGCCGGAGTCACCGAAGTCGCCGGAGGCCGCGAATCGCGAATGCGGCGGCGGGCCGAGGAGGCCAGCTGGCGGCAGGCCGCCGGGGTGCGGCCGACGATCTCCGCCACTTCGGCGAAGGAGTGGCAGAAGACGTCGTGGAGGATGAACGCGACGCGTTCGGCCGGGGTCATCGAGTCGAGCACGACCAGGAAGGCCAGGTTGACCGACTCGTCCAGGGTGACCCGGTCGGCCGGGTCGGCGGTGGCGCCCTGCCGGTCGCTGGTCCACTCCCCCGGTTCGGGTAGCGGCTCGGGGATCCATTCGCCCACGTAGGTCTCCCGTCGGGCCCGGGCCGAGCCGAGCACGTTGAGGCAGATGCGGCTGGCGACCGTCGTCAGCCAGGCGCCGGGGGACTCGATGGCGTCCCGCTGCCGCGGGGACAGGGCGTACCAGCGGGCGTAGGTCTCCTGGACGGCGTCCTCGGCCTCGGTGAGGGTGCCCAGGAGCCGGTAGGCGACGTTGATCAGCTGCCGCCGCTCGCTCATGATCGCGTCCAGGCCCGCATCGGGCCGGGCGCGTCCTGCCCCGGATGGTGTGGTCATGTGCCGACGGCTCCCTCGGTCGCTTCCGCCTTCACCAGTTCGACAGGACAGCGCCCCGGAATGTGAGGCCGGTGCGTCGCCTGACATTCCGGGGGGCTGTCCTGTCGGACTGCCGAGACGAACACATCATCCAGTGAACAGGAAGCCCGGAGACATCATGACCACCTCGATCCCGGCAAGCCCCTTCGCCGACCCGGCATCCGCGCAGCGCCTCGAGCGGGCGGCCACCGCGCTGACCGCACACGGTTTCACCGTGGAAATCCTCGACGACGCCGCCGCGGCGCGTGCCCGCGTCAAAGATCTGATCCCCGAGGGCGCCAGCGTGTTCACCGGGGCCAGCGAGACCCTCCGTCTGTCCGGCATCGATGAGGACATCAACGCCGGCGGTCGGTACCAGGCCGTCAAGCCACGGGCCCTGACCATGGACCGCGCCACTCAGATGGACGAGATCCGGCGGCTGCTCGCCAGTCCCGACGTCGTCGTGGGAAGCGTCGCCGCGGTCACCGAAACCGGCTCCCTCGTGGCCGCCTCGGGCAGCGGAAGCCAGCTACCCAGCTACTCCGGCGGTGCCGCCCGCGCGATCTGGATCGTGGGGGCCCAGAAGGTGGTACCCGACCTGGACACCGCGCTGAGGCGCGTCGAGGACCACTGCCTCCCGCTGGAAAGCGCCCGCACCCGGGAAGCCTACGGGTGGCCCAGCGCCGTCAACCGGCTTCTCATCCTCAACGCGGAACACCAGCCCGGACGCGGCACCGTCCTGCTGCTCCGCGAAGCCATCGGATTCTGAACGCGCACGTTGCGGACCGGGTGAACGGCGGTACCCGAAGCCCGGCTTCGGGTACCGCTGCCCCGTTACACGGTAACGCCCGCGACGAGTGGGGCGATCACCTCAAACATGACGCTCTCAGGGGGGCGAGCGAGTTCCGGTGAAACGGTTGCAGTTCCCGAACCTTCCCCACCGCCGGCCACGAAACCCCGCCCCACCGGAC
>NZ_VJWX01000158.1 GCF_007713715.1 Amycolatopsis rhizosphaerae | reverse complement strand
AGCGTGAGCCGGTCCATGTCGGAACAGGACGTGGCGATGAGGGCCACCCCGGCCACCCGCAGGCGCACCAGCTCCGGATGCCGTTCGGCGAGGGCCATCACCGTCATCCCGCCCATCGAGTGCCCGGCCAGCACCACGCGCCCGGACGGCACCCGCTCGGCGATCAGCTCGGCGAGGTCGTCGGCGAGCTGCGCAACGGTGGCCGTGCCCGGCCGGGCCGGGGCCGACCCGCCGTGGCCGCGGTGGTCGTAGCGCAGCACCCGCGCCTGCGGCGGGAGCAGCGGCAGCACCGGATCCCATTCCGTGTGGTCCTGGGTCCAGGCATGCGCCAGCACCAGGGTGACGGGCGCGTCCTCGGGCCCGGTGGCCCGCACGTGCAGCGCGGTGCCGTCACCGGTGAGGAAACGGTGACCGAACCCCCTGCGGCCGGTCACCGTCGTCCGGTCGCGCACCTTGGTCACCGCCGCGCCACCAGGAACGAGCGGCGCCACAGCTGCATACCCGGCGCCCCGACCAGCCCGGCCTCGTCCAGGAAGGCCATGATCCGCTCGCCGGACCAGCGGATGGTCTCCTGGAAGTGCGGGTTGTTCATCGCCGTCTTCCAGGCTTCCAGCGGGTTGAGCCCCACCGCGCGGTAGACGCGGGGGTTGATCAGGCTGCGGGTGATGCCGAGGCTCACCGAGGCCAGCAGCCACCGCTGGTAGACCAGTTCGGCCTTCGACAGCTTCGCCACCCCCCGGGTGACCTCCTCGCGGGCGAAGGTGACGTGCCGCGCCTCCTCCAGCACGTGGATGCGGTTGACCATGCGCACGAGCGGCTGGATGTCCTCGTCGGCCATGCTTTCGCGCTGGAGCCGGTCGAGGATCTCTTCGGCCACCAGGATCGAGCCGTACAGCGCCGGGCCGTAGCCGATCACCGGCAGCAGTTTGCCGAGCGCGTGCACGATCTTGACCGGACCGTAGGCGGGGGCACCCACGCGTTCGACGAACCGCGCGAACATCGTCGAGTGCCGGCACTCGTCGGCGATCTCGGTGAGCGCGTACTGGACGTGGCGCGTGGTCGGATCGGTGTCGTAGACGACCTTGAGCAGCATCTGCATCAGGAGCACCTCGAAGAAGATGCCGTTGCTGGCGATGCTGGCGATCTCGTGCTTGCCGAGCTCGATCCGCTGCTCGGGGGTCAGCCGGTCCCACAGGTGCGTGCCGTACAGCGAGGACCGGTGTTCGGGCAGGTAGGGATGACCTTCGGGCAGCGGTGCCGACCAGTCGATGTCGACTTCGGGGTCGTAGAACTTGCTCGCCGACGATTTGAGCAGCCGTTCCGCAGTCTTCTCCCGGCCCGGCTCCCCGAGTGTCCGCGTCATCTCGCCTCCCAGTTTGTATGTAACCTGCGGTAACAGTTACCTTTGGTAGCATGAGGCGCGTGACGGATCGTGTCAAGCAGCACCCGAAGGCCGGTGAGGCCGCGACGGGCGACGCCCGCCGGGACCGCTGGCGCAAGCACCGGATCGCGCGGCGAGCCGAGTTCGTGGAGGCCGCCCTACGCGCCCTCGACGAGCACGGGCCCGACCTCGCGATGGAAGACGTGGCCACGGCCGCCGGGGTCACCAAACCGGTGCTCTACCGGCATTTCGCGGACAAGGCGGACCTCTACCTCGCGCTCGGCCAGCGCGGCACGGAACTGCTGTTCTCGCGGCTCGTGCCCGCCATCAACGCCGAACTCGCACCGGTCCCCCGCATCCGGACGGCGCTCGACGCGTTCTTCGGCGTGATCGAGGAGTACCCGAACCTCTACCGGCTGCTGGCCCGCCGCTCGTTCAGCGGGAAACCGGTCCAGGCGGACGTGGTCGCCGAGGACAAGGAGCTCATCGCCACCGCGCTCACCGCGCTGCTCGGGGACTACATGCGGATGCTCGGCCTCGATTCCGGGGCGGCCGAACCCTGGGCGTACGGCATCGTCGGGATGGTGCAGAACACCGGCGAATGGTGGCTGGAACGGCGCTCGATGAGCCGCGACAGCGTGGTGGAGTACCTGACCCGGATCATCTGGGCCGCGATCGACGGGCTGACCCGGCAGCAGGGGGTCGTGATCGACCCCGACCAGCCACTGGAAGCGAACAAGGTCGTCCGGCTCGCGGCGGCCTCGAACAGGGAGGAGATCTCGGATGCCGGTTGACGGCGAAGACGGCTACCGCGGTCCGGCGACCCTCGTGGTCGACGGCACCGAACTGGCGGTGGAGGTGGAACTGCGCGGACACTTCCAGCCGATCGACGGCTACTACCGCTGGTACGGCCGCATCACCCGGGACGAACGCCTCCACACGCTGCTCGGGGGACGCAAGAAACCCGGGGAGCTACGCACGCCCGAAGGCGAGGCGCGCTGCGAGGTGTCCGACCCGGACCCGTGGGGCCGCTACCGCCTCCTCGGCACCAGCACACCCCCGTTCACCGTGCCGAAGACCCTGGCCGAGCTCGCCTCGGAGTGAGCCCGGGGATCCGTAGCAAACATTCATTGCTCCACCCCCGGGACCCGGAAAAGACGAAGGGAGCCCCGGTCCGCGACCGGGGCTCCCTTCGAACAGCTCTCACGCGCCGACGGCGAAACCGACCTTGCGCACATCGGAGGGGGCGATCTCGACGTAGGCGATCCGGTCGGAGGGCACCAGGAACTTGCGGCCCTTTTCGTCGGTGAGGCGGAACACGCCGTCATCACTCTTCAGCGCTTCGGTGACCAGCTTCTCGACCTCATCGGCAGACTGGCCACTGGACACCACCAGTTCCCGAGGGGTGTCCTTGATGCCGATCTTGACCTCCACAGGTGACCTCCGCCTAGTTTCTTCTCACGTTGTCCTGCGCTTTCAGGCTAGCCGAGTCCGAGCCTCTGCATCCGCCTGGCGTGCCCCTGCTGCAACCTCCGGAAGAGCGCCGCGATTCCCGACAGATCCCCCGAGCCGGAAATGATCAATTCGGCCAGCCCGTCCCGCTCGGCCACCACGTACTGGGCCTGCGTAAGCGCCTCGCCCAGCAGTCGACGCCCCCACAGGGCGAGCCGGTCGCGGGCCTTCGGGTCGGCCTCGATCCCCGCGGCGACTTCGCGTTCGGCGAACGCGGAGTGGCCGGTGTCGGCGAGCACGGTGAGTACGAGGTCCTTGGTCTCCGGGTCCAGCCAGGTGCCGACCTCGCGGTACAGGTCGGCCGCCAGCCCGTCCCCGACATAGGCCTTGACCAGCGATTCCAGCCAGGACTTCGGTGCGGTCGAGGCGTGCCAGGCGTTGATGTGGTCGACGAAGGGTGCCATCGCGTCCTCGACGGCGACCCCGCGCGCGGCCAGGAAGGCCGACAACTGCTGGTAGTGCCCGATCTCCGCGGCGGCCATCGACGCGAGCGCCGCGCGCCCGGCCAGCGTGGGGGCGCTGCGGGCATCCTCGGCCATCCGGTCGAACGCGGAAAGCTCGCCGTAGGCGAGGACGCCGAGCAGGTCCACCACGCCTTCACTGATCTCTCGTGTCACAGCCGTGAGCGTAGCCGCTGCGAGAAAGAGACCAATCCCACGCGGACACGCCGAGGGGAAATGCCGAGGCCAGGCGAGGTGCCGTTACACTGGAAAACGTATCGACGAAAGCTTCCGCTCCGTTGACAGTGCGTCCCACCCTGAGGCACAGTGCCTCTCACCTGGGAGAACGGAAAGATCCGGACGCCGCTGAAGGGGCGGATGACGAGCCGGACGGGAATTCCCGGCACGGTTCGCGAACCGACACAGTGTGCGTGCACGCCTTTGCGGCATTCCCGCGACAGCGATTCCGCGGTCGAGTGCCGAGAACGGACCAGGCCGTGCGCGCTGGTACGAGAGAGGCGATCACACTGACCGCAAGCACTTCCGACAACCGAACAGAAACCCTCGAACACAGCGAAAGCGGCGCGTCCGGCACGGACACGTCGCATCCGTTGCAGGCCGACACCCCGGCCAAGCCCGAAAACCCGACCTTCGCCGAGTGCGAGGTGCGCCCCGAGATCGTGCGCTCGCTCGGCGAGGCCGGTATCGAGCGGACCTTCGCCATCCAGGCGCTGACCCTGCCGCTCGCGCTGGCCGGGGAGGACGTCATCGGCCAGGCCCGCACCGGGACCGGCAAGACACTGGGCTTCGGCGTCCCGCTGCTCCAGCGTCTCACCGTACCGGGTGACGGCACCCCTCAGGCCCTGGTGGTCGTGCCCACCCGCGAACTGTGCCTTCAGGTGGCACACGACCTGACCGAAGCGGGCAAGTACCTCGGGGTGCGCACGCTGGCCATCTACGGCGGCCGCCCCTACGAGCAGCAGATCGAGTCCCTGCGCGCCGGGGTGGACCTGGTCATCGGCACCCCGGGCCGTCTGCTGGACCTGGCCGAGCAGCGCCACCTGGTGCTGGGCAAGGTCGGCGCGCTGGTGCTCGACGAGGCCGACGAGATGCTCGACCTCGGCTTCCTTCCCGACATCGAGCGCATCCTCGGCATGGTGCCCGAGCAACGCCAGACCATGCTGTTCTCGGCGACCATGCCCGGGCCGATCATCACGCTGGCCCGCACCTTCCTGAACCGGCCCACGCACATCCGGGCCGAGGAGAACGACGCGGGCGCGATCCACGAGCGCACCAGGCAGCTGGTCTACCGGGCCCATTCGCTGGACAAGCCCGAGCTGCTCGCCCGCGCGCTGCAGGCTCGCGACCGCGGGCTGACCATGATCTTCGCCCGCACCAAGCGCACGGTGCAGAAGGTCGCCGACGATCTCGCCGAGCGCGGCTTCGCCGCCGCCGCCGTCCACGGTGACCTGGGCCAGGGCGCCCGCGAGCAGGCGCTGCGCGCCTTCCGCTCCGGCAAGATCGACGTGCTGGTCGCCACCGACGTGGCCGCCCGCGGGATCGACGTGGACGACGTCACGCACGTGATCAACTACCAGACCCCCGAGGACGAGAAGACCTACGTCCACCGCATCGGCCGCACCGGCCGCGCGGGCAAGACCGGGGTGGCCATCACCCTCGTCGACTGGGACGAGGAGGCCCGCTGGCGGTTCATCTCCGACACGCTGGGCCTGGACATCCCGGAGCCCGTCGAGACGTACTCGACCTCCCGCCACCTGTTCACCGATCTGGACATCCGGGAGGACGCGACCGGCAGGCTTCCGCTGAGCCAGCGGACCAGGGCCGGGCTGGCCGCCGAGCCCGAGGAGAAGATGGGCGGACGGCGTCGCCGTGGCGACACGGCGGCCAAGCCGGCCCGCAAGCGCCGCCGCACACGGGGTGGCGCCGCGGCGGCCGAGGCGATCGAAGCGGCGGACGCCGCGGGGAAGGCCGCCCCCAGGGCCGGGGCCGAAGCCGCAGGCGACGAGGAGCGTCCGCGCCGCCGCCGCACCCGCGGCGGGGAGACCGCTCCCCCCGCCGAACGCGAGAACGGGGAGAACCCGGAGCGTCCGGCACGCCGCCGGAGGCGTCGCAGGCTGAACACCACCAACATTTCTGATACACCCGCTTCGGCAGACTGAGCGCGAAACAGCCGAATCTCGGGGAGCACAGGTGAGCGAGCCCGTCCAGGGAGCGTCGGACAGCAACGAGGGCCCGGAGCCGCCCGTTCACGGCCGGCACCGGCGCCCCGCCGCGGGCGACCCCGAGGCCACCCAGGTCATCGGGGTCGAGGACGTGCTGGCGGGGAGCGTGGTGCACGAGCAGCCACCCCGCAGGCACACCCCGTCCCGCCGCGACCGTCCGTCGCCCTGGAACCACCCCCGTGACCGGATCATCGCGGCGGCCATCGCCGTGGTGACGGCGGCCGCGGGCGTGCTGGTCTGGGCCGGAAGCGAAAGCCGCGCCACGGTGTCGGAGATCGCCACGTCCCCACCCGCGCTCCCGGCCGCCCCGGAGAACGTGCCGGGCAGCCTGACCGAACTGTGGCAGGCCCCCAGCGGAGCCACCCCGGTTCCGCTGGCCGAGGGCTCCACCGCGATCACCGCCTCCGGCGGCGAGGTCGCGGGCCGCGACCCCCTCACCGGCCAGGTGCGCTGGCGCTACTCCCGTGACCTGACGCTCTGCACGGTGGGCAAGGCCTGGTCGCGTGCCGTGGCGGTCTACCGCAAGGACGGCGTCAACAACGAGAGCGGGTGCAGCGAGGTCGTCGCGCTCGACCCGGACAGCGGCCACCGGGCGGCGCAGCGCACCGGCAACACCCAGCTCGGCACGCGCCTGGTCACCGACGGCTCCTACGTCACCGCCTTCGGCCCCACCCTGCTCACCACCTGGCGCGACGATCTGGTCCAGACCGTCGAGTACGGCCGGGTGCCCGCACTGGTCAACCCGGACAAGCAGCCGCGGACGAACTGCACCTACGGTTCGGTGGCGGCGGCGTCGAGCCGGATCGGCGTGATCGAGCGGTGTCCCGGCGATCCCGGTGACCGGCTCAGCGTGTACCGGGCGGTGCCCAAGGACGCGGACCAGCCCCAGGTGTCCTACAGCCAGATCCTGCCCGGCGTGACGGGCCGGATGGTGGCGATGTCCGGCGAGTACACGGCCGTCGCGCTGGCCGACCAGCACCAGCTCGTCTGCTACGGCAACGACGGCGACGTCGCCGCCACCTATCCCCTCGACCTGCCCGCGAACGACCTCGCGCACGATCCGGCGGGCGGGGTGCCCGCCACCTCGTCCACCGGGTCGGGCGTCTACTGGTTCACTGGTTCCCGGCTGATGGCCCTCTCCCGCGACACCCTCGCTCCGAAGTGGACACTGAACACCGCGCTCGGCCCCGGGGTGGAGTTCGATCACCAGTTCGTGGTCCCCATCGACGGGGGTCTGGCCGTGCTGAACGAGGACAACGGCTCGGCCATCCGCACCATCGCGGTGAACCGGCACGGCTACACCGGCCCGGTGCGGCTGACCGCACTCGGCCCGGTTCTGCTGGAACAGCGCGGGGACACGGTGGTGGCGCTGCGATGATCGCACAGCTGACGGCCCATTCGGCCGCACGGATCGACCTGCCCGGCCCGTTCAGCCCCCTCGCCGCGCTCGGTACCACCGGCCCGGCCGAGAAGGTGGTGCTGCTCGTCCCCGGCTACACCGGGTCCAAAGAGGACTTCGCGCCGTTGCTCGACGGCATCGCCGCCGCGGGTTTCCGCGCGGTGGCGGTCGACCTGCCCGGCCAGTTCGAATCACCGGGCCCGGACGACCAGTCGGCCTACCTGCCCGCCGCACTGGGCAAGATCGTCGCCGATCTCACGGTTTTCCTTGCCGAGCAAGGAAAACCGGTTCTGCTGCTCGGGCATTCCTATGGTGGTCTCGTCGCCCGCGCCGCGGTGCTGGCCGGAGCGCCGGTGGCCGGGCTGACGCTCCTCGGCAGCGGGCCCGGCGCCCTGCCGGAGGGTCCGCGGCGGGAGGCGCTCGGGCTCGGTGAACCGCTGCTGCGCGACGGGGGCGTGGTCGCGGCCTACGCGGTCCGCGAGGCGATGAACGCCCGGTTCCCGTCGTGGGTGGCGCTGCCCGCCGAGCTGAAGGACTTCTACCGGCACCGGTTCACCTCGTCCAGCCCCTTCGCCCTGCTCGGCATGGCCGAGGGGCTGCGGGCGGAACCGGATCTGGTGCCGGACCTCGCCGACGCCCTGCGGCAGCAGCGGGTGCCCTCACTCGTGGTGGCGGGCGAAGGCGACGACGCGTGGAGTGTGCCCTCCCAGCGGGAAATGGCCGGACGGCTGGGCGCGCCCTTCGTGACCGTGCCGCACGCCGGTCATTCCCCGAACACCGAGAACCCCACCGCCCTGCTCGACGTCCTGCTGCCCGTCTGGCACTCCTGGGGGGATCGCACTTTCAGGTAAAAGTGCGGCCTACGACCACCAGAGGAGCCACAGGGTGGCGGCCACGTCCACCAGCACCACGGCGCCGGCGAGGACGGCGGGCGGCCCCTGGCGGCGGTCGGCGACCCGCTGCGCGGCCAGCGCGACGACGGCGGCGACCGGATGCCCGATCAGCGAGGCGGCCCCCGGCCCGGGGGCGTGGACGATCAGCGACAGCACGCCCGCGCCCAGCACGATGACGGCGAGGCCGGCCATCCCGGCCGCGAGCGATCCGGTCGCCCCGCGCCACCAGCGGCCGCGCCGGACCCGCGTCTCGACGGGCGCGGGGCGCGGCAGTTCCTCGGTCGTCCCTTCGGCGTTCCCTGTTTCCGCACTCACGGTGCCAGCAACTCCCACGGCTTGGCTTCCAGCGATGCCTGCTTCCCCTGTGCACAGCTTGGGCGGAAATCGCACCACGCGCACCTCGGCCCGACCCGCGCCGGGAAGAGCAACTCGCTGTCTCCACCCGCGGCCAGGGAATCGGTCGCGGTGCGCAGGTCGTCGGCTGTCTCTTCGGCACGGGTCAGATGCCGCCGCAGGCTGTCTTCGGTGTGGTCGGCTGCGGCGACCGTGCCGGTGGGCAGGTGGTGCAGCTCGACCCGGTGGCAGGGGCGGCGGAGTGTTCGCGACGCGGCCACCGCGTACAGGGCGAGCGCCTGGGACCCGCGTGCCTCGTCCTCGCCGGGCGCACGGCGGCCGGTCTTGTAGTCCACGATCACCAGTTCGCCGTCACGTTCGTCGATGCGGTCCGCCCGGCCCTCGATGATCATCGAGGCGGGACGGCCCGGCTCGGTGCTCACCGTCGCCGAGACCCACCGCTCCAGCCCGACGGGGAAACCGGACACGTCGTGGTGCTCGACGTAGTCCATCACCCACCCCGTCGCGCGTTCCCGGTAGACGGCGGCCTGCGCGGCGTCGGCGAACCCCCCGCTCTGCCACTGCTCGGCCAGCAGCGCGGCCGCGCGCACCGGCGTGCGACGCTGCGGCGGCAGGTCGAACAGTGCGCGCAGGGCGTTGTGCACCACCGCGCCCAGGGTGCTGTGGGCCCACGGCCCGGTCCGCGTCGGCGTCGGCCGGTCGAGATAGCTCATCCGGTAGCGCCGCGGGCAATCCGCGAAGGTCGCCAGCCGCGCCGGGCTCACCTTCGTCAGCCGCTTCGGCTGGACCTCGAACTCGAACCCCAGTTGTTCCACCACGCCCCCACCGTACGCATCATCCGCCCGCGATGAACCCGCGCACCGAGTTGGCGACGAGTTCGACCGCGATGGCGGCGAGCAGCAGACCGGCGATCTTCGCGAGCAGCGTGATGCCACTTTCCCTGATCAGCCGGATGACCAGGCCCGAATACCGCATGGACAGGTAGATGAGCAGGTGCACGACGATGATCGCGGCCGCCAGCGCGGTGTAGGCGCCGAGGTGGCCGGACGCCTCGCGCACGAACACGATGGTCGCCGCGATCGCCCCCGGCCCGGCCAGCAGCGGGGTACCGAGCGGCACCAGCGCGACGTTGACGTCCTCGACCACTTCCGGCTCGCTGCCGCCCCGGCCGGTGAGCAGGTCGAGCGCGATGAGCAGCAGGAGCAGCCCGCCGGCGCCCTGCAGTGCGGGAATGCCGATGCCGAGGTAGGCGAGGATCGCCTGCCCCGCGATCGCGAATAGGGAGATGACCAGCAGGGAGACCAGTGTGGCCTGGCGGGCGGCGCGCGCCCTGGCGAGCGGGGTCTTGCGACCGACGAGGCTCAGGAACACCGGCACCGTGCCCGGCGGGTCCATGATCACGACGAGGGTGATCGTCGCCTCCATGAACACGTTCGGGTCGAAATAGGCGGGGATCACCTCAGCCCACCGCGAGCTGTGCGCCGGACGCCTTCGCCACCAGCGCCTCGAACGCCTCGGGGTCGGTCGTCTCCGCCCCGATGGGGGTGGTCTTGTTCGTCCCGTGGTAGTCGCTGGAGCCGGTCTGGACCAGGTTCAGCTCACGGGCGAGGCCCCTCAGTTCGGCCCGGGTGCGCTCGTCGTGGTTCGGGTGATCGACCTCGAGGCCGGTGAGCCCCTGCTCGGCCAGTTCGGCGATGGTGTCGGCGGAGACGACGCGCCCACGGCTGCGCGCGAAGGGATGCGCGAACACGGTCACCCCGCCCGCCGCGGCGATCATGCGGATCGCGTCGCCCACCGGCGTGTCCTGGCGCGGCACGAGATAGCCGTGCCCGTTGCCCAGGTATTCGGCGAACGCCTGATCGACCGTGGAGACCAGGCCGGCGCGGACGAGTGCCTGCGCCAGGTGCGGGCGCCCCGCCGGCGAATCCGGCGGCAGCAGGCCCAGGATCTCCTCGGGATCGACCGGCAACCCGTCGTCGGCCATCCGGGCGGCTATCGCCCGCAGCCTCCGCCGCCGCGCGTCGCGCAGCCGCCGCTGTTCCTCGATGATCGCCGGGGAATCCGGGTCGAACAGGTAGGCCAGCAGGTGGACGCTGACCCCGCGCTCGCCGTCGTGCTCGCTGACGCACGACAGTTCGGCACCGGGCACGAGGGTGAGCCCCGGCGGCAGGGCCTCGGTGGCGGCGGCCCAGCCCGCGGTGGTGTCGTGGTCGGTCAGCGCGACCACGTCCAGCCCGGCCCGGGCCGCGGTGTACACCAGTTCGGCCGGGGTGTCGGTACCGTCGGAGACCAGGGAATGGGTGTGCAGATCGATGCGCATCGAACCCATTCTGACTCATCACCCGACCGTGATCACCAGTCCGGGTGGTACGGCACAGGCCGTGAGGGCACCCTCACGGCCTGTCGGAACGAGGGCGGTTCAGCCCACCATCTTCTTGCCCCGCGCCAGGCGCTGGGCCTTGATCATGGAGAAGCGCTCGCTCTGCTTCTGCTTGTCGCCGAAGACGAGTTCGGAGATCGTGTCGTAGAACTCCTCCGGACGGGGCAGGAAATCGATCCGGTTCAGGGCCTGGATCTGCCCGGCCGACTCGACGATCACCGTCCCGTAGCCGAGCATCCGGCCCCAGGCGGTGCGCTCGTAGGTCAGGTCGGTGACCTTGCTGATCGGCATCATGGCCACCTTCGTGGTGAACACGCCGCTGGTCAGCACGAATCTCTTGTCCGTGACCACAAGCCGCTCGACCCACCACTCCATCACCTTGAAGGCGAAGTAGAGCACGACGAAGAACGCGGCGTACCAGAGCACGTTCTGCACGATGTACAGCGAGGGCGGCAACAGGTAGGACACCATGACGCAGATCGCCAGCAGGGCGATGGCCTCGAAGGTCTCCCACGCCAGCACCGCCCAGTGCCTGCGGATCCGCACCACGCGCCGTTCGGTGTCAAGCAGGTACTCGTCCGGATCGCGAGGAGCGAACATCGCGCGCCGCTACGAGTTGAACACGTTGCTGACGAAGGTGATCACCGCTTCTGCCGAGTTGCGAAGGAAACCGACGCCGTTGTTGACCATGCCAGCGGCGTGCCCCGGCTGCGCGATCACGAAGAACAAGACCAACGCGATAGCTGACAACCCGACAATCTTCTTCGTGTTCACTGCGATCAATCCCGTCTCTTACTCCGGCATCGGTCTAGCAAGCTCACCACTAACGTTGTACCGCACTGCGCACCTTTACGGGAGGTAAGTCCCGCGCTTGGGTCAGTGTCCGGAGTCGATCTTACCGCACGGCTACTCTCCGTGTACACCTTCGCGTGAAGGTCCCGGGCTACCCTTCCCCTCATGCGGGCACCCGAGCACGGTTCCGTCCGGTGCGTCGGCGGGATCCTGCACGACGCGACGGGCCGGCTGCTGGTCATCCGCCGCGGCCACGATCCGGGCCGCGGCCTGTGGTCCCTGCCGGGCGGCCGGGTCGAGGCGGGCGAGACCGACGCCGAGGCCGTGGCGCGGGAAATCCGCGAGGAGACCGGGCTCGTGGTGCGCCCGGGCAGGCTCGCCGGGATGGTGGTGCGCGGCCGGTACGCCATCTACGACTACGTCTGCGAGGTCGAGGGCGGCACGCTGCGCGCCGGGGACGACGCCGACGAAGCCCGGTGGGTGGACGGCAACGCCCTTTCCACGCTCGACCTCACCGAAGGCCTCGCCGAAACCCTCCGAGGCTGGGACGCCCTCCCCCGCTGCTAGCGCTTACCGGCCGCGCTGCGGGCCTGGTCAGCCCTGGCCGGACCTGCCCGCACTGGTCAGCCCTGGATGCGTGACTCGTGGCCCGCCCAGTCGCGTTCGCGCAGCTGGAACTTCTGGATCTTGCCCGTCGAGGTCTTCGGCAGCTCGGTGACGAACTCGACCTGGTCCGGCACCTTGTACCGGGCAATCTCGCCGCGCACGTGCCCGAGCAGTTCGGCGGTCGTCAGTGACCGGCCCGGCCGCAGCACCACGTAGGCCTTCGGGCGCTCGCCCCACTTCTCGTCGGGCACCCCGACCACCGCGACCTCCAGCACCGCCGGATGCGAGTCGATGGCCGCCTCGACCTCGATGGTCGAGATGTTCTCGCCGCCCGAGACGATGATGTCCTTGGCGCGGTCCCGCAACTGGATGTACCCGTCGGGGTGCCACACCCCGAGGTCGCCCGAGTGGAACCAGCCGCCGCGGAAAGCGTTCTCCGTCGCCTCCGGGTCCTGGAAGTACCCGGCCATCACGTTGTTGCCGCGCATCACGACCTCGCCCATGGTCACGCCGTCGCGCGGCACGTCGTTCATGTCGTCGTCGACCACGCGCACGCCGTCGGTGACGATCATGCCGACCCCCTGGCGCGACTGCAGCCTGCTGCGCTCGGCGAGGTCGAGCTTGAGCCAGCCCTCCTGGGCCTCGCACACGGTGTACGGGCCGTAGGTCTCGGTGAGGCCGTAGACGTGCGTCAGGCGCGCACCGAGTTCGGACATGCGGCGGATCACGGTGGGGCTCGGCGGGGCGCCCGCGGTGGTGACCACGACCTCGTGCGGGAGCGGGTGCGCCTGCGGGTGGCCCGCGATGGTGACCAGGACGGTGGGTGCGCCGTTGAGGTGGGTGATGCCCTCGGTGTCGAGCAGCCGCCAGATCTCGGTGGCGTCCACCGCGCGGAGGCAGACGTGGGTTCCCCCGATCGCGGTCACCGCCCAGGTGGTGCACCAGCCGTTGCAGTGGAACATCGGCAGCGTCCACAGGTACCGCGACCGGGGGGTGTGCTGCGAGTGGACGATCTCGGCGAGTGAGTTCAGGTACGCCCCGCGGTGGTGATACATCACACCCTTGGGGCGCCCGGTCGTACCGGAGGTGTAGTTGATCGAAATCGTGCCGCGCTCGTCCGTCACGCTCCACGGCAGCGGCGTGTCCTCCCCGCGGTCCAGCAGCTCGCCGTAGGAGATCCCGCCGATCGCCGGATCGGGCGAAGCGCCCGACGCCGGGTCGGTGACGGTGACGATTTCGCTCACCGTCAGCTCGCCGAGGACGGGGGCGATCGAGGGGTGCAGGGCCGCGTCGACGACCAGCACCTTGGCCCCCGAATGTTCCAGGATGTAGCGGATCTCGGCCGGGGCGAGACGGGTGTTGATCGCGACCAGCACGGCGCCGGCCAGCGGCACCGCGAAATGCGCGACGAGCATCTCCGGGATGTTCGGCATCAGGTAGGCGACCCGGTCCCCCGGCGCCACCCCGGTCGCGCGCAGGGCGTGCGCCACCCTGGTCGCTTCGGCGGCGAACTCCCGGTAGGTGGTGCGGCGCTCGCCGTAGACGATCGCTTCCTTGTCCGGGAAGACCTCGGCCGCGCGCTTCAGGAAAGCGAGCGGGGTCAGCGGTGTGTACCAGGTGTCCTCGGTGACTGCCATGCGCACATCCTCACCAGCGGGCCGCCCCGCGACAAGGTGTCATGAGGACAGCCACGTCATCCGGTGCCCGTATCGAGACGTCCTGGCCAGCGCCCGGGCCGCCACGGACCCGTCGTTCCACGTGGCGACACCGAGCGTGCACCGTGGGTCGCCCTCGAAGAAGTTCAGATCGTCCCGTCCGGGCAGCACGTGGGCCAGGCCCGCTTCGTAGGGGTCGTCGCTGAGCCACCACAGCGGCCTGCTC
>NZ_VJWX01000157.1 GCF_007713715.1 Amycolatopsis rhizosphaerae | reverse complement strand
CCCTTTTGCAGGCCCCTCACCCCCGGCCGGAGGGACTGGGGCAAGCCGTGAAGGGTCCCTTCACAGTCGAATCGACTGTGAAGGGACCCTTCACGGCCAATACTCACGCGACTTTGCCGGGGCCCTGGTTGTGGAACCGTGATTTCGGCAACAGCGGTCTTTCCGGCGGTAAGGATTTTGGTTGCCGAGCGGATACAACCGTCGGGCCGCCGTGTCCAGGGCCCGTGTCCGAACCGCGTCCGCATCCCGAAGGAGGCCTCCCTTCGTGCCGCCCGAGCAGGCACCCGTGATCGGCAAGGCCAGCCGCCGGTCATGGCTCATCTGGTCCGCCGCAGTCTTCGTCTACCTCCTCTCCGTCTTCCACCGCACCTCCTTCGGGGTGGCGGGCCTGGAAGCCGCCGGCCGCTTCCACGTCGGTGCGGCCGCGCTGGGCACCTTCACCGTCCTGCAGGTCGGCGTGTACGCCGCGATGCAGATCCCCACCGGCGTCCTCGTCGACCGCTACGGCCCGCGCCGCGTCCTGATCGCCGCGCTGCTGTTCCTCGGCCTCGGCCAGACCCTGCTGGCGCTGGCGCATTCCTACGGACCCGGCCTGCTCGCCCGCGGCGTGCTCGGCTTCGGCGACGCGATGACCTTCGTCAGCGTCCTGCGCCTGGTCGCCGCCCACTTTCCGGCCCGCCAGTACGCCGTCGTCGCGTCGCTGACCGGGGCCGTCGGCTTCGTCGGCAACCTCGCCGCGACCGTCCCGCTCACGCTGCTGCTCGCCGGGCCGGGCTGGACTCCGACCTTCCTCGCCGCGGGCCTGCTCACCGCGGTCTACTCGGTCGTGGTCGCGCTGCGCGTGCGGGACACGCCCACCGGCGCCGCCGAACCGGTGCGGGTGGACCGGCGGGCGCTGCTGGGCCAGATCGCCTCCGCCTGGCGGGTGCCGGGCACGCGGCTCGGCTTCTGGGTGCATTTCACCACCGCGTTCGGGCCCAACGTGCTCACGCTGCTGTGGGGGGTGCCCTACCTGGTGCAGGGCCAAGGGCTGCCCAAGGCCACGGCGAGCGCCGTGCTGACGGTGTTCGTCTTCGGGGCGATGTTCGGCGGTCCCCTGCTCGGCGGGGCCATCGGCCGCCGTCCCGGCCTGCGGATGCCGCTGGCGGGCGGCTATCTCGGCGGGGCCGCGCTGGTGTGGGCGGTGCTGCTGGGCTGGCCGGGGACGGTGCCGGTCGCGGTGCTGGTGCCCGCGTTCGCCTTCCTGTCCCTGGGCGGACCGGCGTCGATGATCGGGTTCGCGCTGGCCAGGGACTACAACCCGCTGCGGCGGGTGGGCACCGCCACCGGGGTGGTCAACGTGGGCGGGTTCCTCGCCACCACGATCGCCGCGCTCGCCGTCGGGGTGCTGCTGCAGGCGACCGGCGGCGACTTCCGCCTCGCGCTGCTGGCCGTGGTCGGGGTGCTGGCGCTGGGCACCGGCCAGGTGCTGCGGTGGTGGCGGCGGGCCCGCCTGGCGCTGTTCGAGGCGCAGGCCCGCGGCGAGCAGGTCCCGGTGCGGATCCGGCGCCGCCGGTGGGACGCGCCGGTGCCCGAGCCCGCTCCGGCGCCCCGGGCCGCCTGAGCCACCTGCGCGGCACCCGCCGCACCGGCACGCCTTAAGGTTGCGTCTCGTGCAGAAAACGCCTCCACCGCCCGGACTCCTCGTCGTCGACAAGCCGCCGGGGATGACCTCGCACGACGTGGTCGCGCGAGTCCGCCGCATCATGGGGACGCGCAAGGTCGGCCACGCCGGCACGCTCGACCCGATGGCCACCGGAGTGCTCGTCCTCGGGATCGAGCGGGCCACCAAGCTGCTCGGCCACCTGGCACTGGACCGCAAGACGTACCTGGCCACGTTCTCCCTCGGCGCTTCGACCACCACCGACGACGTCGAGGGCGAGTCGTTGTCCACCGCCGGGCCCGAGGAACTCGCCGCGGCCACCGACGAGCGGATCGCCGCCGGGATCGCCGCGCTGACCGGTGAGATCGAGCAGGTGCCGAGCGCGGTGAGCGCGGTGAAGGTGGCGGGCAAGCGCGCCTACGCCAGGGTCCGTGCGGGCGAAGACGTCGCGCTGCCGCCGCGCAGGGTCACCGTCTACCGCTTCGACCTGCTGGCCACGCGGCGCGAAGCGGACCGGATCGAACTCGACGCGGTGGTGGAGTGCTCTTCGGGCACCTACGTCCGCGCGCTCGCCCGCGATCTCGGCAAGGCGCTCGGCGTCGGCGGGCACCTCGCCGCGTTGCGCCGCACCACGGTGGGCCCGTTCACCCTCGCCACGGCGCGCACCCTCGAGCAGCTCGAGGCGAACCCCGTGCTCTCGCACGACTTGTCGTCCGCGGTGGCCACCGCCTTCCCGCGCTACGACGTGGACGCCCGCACCGCGAAGGCCGTCCAATATGGACAGCAGGTGCGCGCTTCCGGGCTGGAGGGCACCTACGGGGTGTTCGGGCCGGACGGCCGGGCGCTCGCGCTGGCGGTGGACGCGGGCGGCGTGGCCCGCTCGATCGTCGTGCTCGACCCCGCCTGAGGCCGCGGTGCCCGCGGCGGCACCGCCACGCGGACCACGTCCCGGTGTTCTCTAAGGTGGGCTCCGTGCAGAGGTGGCGTGGTCTGGAAGATCTCCCCGGCGGCTGGGGACGGTGCGTGGTCACGATCGGGGTGTTCGACGGGGTGCACCGCGGACACCAGGCCCTGATCGGCAAGACGGTGGAGATCGCCCGGTCCCGCGGGCTGCCCAGCGTGGTGCTGACCTTCGACCCGCATCCCTCCGAGGTGATCCGGCCGGGCAGCCACCCGGCGCAGCTGACGACGCTGCGCCGCAAGGCGGAGCTCGTCGAAGAGCTCGGCGTGGACGTGTTCGCGGTGCTTCCGTTCACCCCGGAGCTCATGCGCGTGCCCGCGCACGAGTTCGTGCACGAGATCCTGGTGGACCGGCTGCACGCGGCGGCGGTGGTGGTGGGGGAGAACTTCACCTTCGGCGCGAAGGCCGCGGGCAACGTGGCCCTGCTCCGGGAACTCGGCCGCCGGTTCGGGTTCGTCACCTACGGGGCCGAACTGCAGGGCGCCGGGCAGGCCGTGGGCGACAAGCCGGAGATCACCTTCTCCTCGACCTACGTGCGCGCCTGCATCGACGCGGGGGACGTCGAAGCCGCCGCCGAGGCGCTCGGCAGGCCGCACCGGCTGGAAGGCATCGTCGTGCGGGGTGACGGCCGTGGCCACGATCTCGGCTATCCCACCGCGAACCTGTCCACCCCGCGGTTCGCCGCGGTGCCGGCGGACGGCGTGTACTGCTGCTGGTTCGTGCGGGCCGCCGACCCCGGACGGAGGCTGCCCGCCGCGGTCTCGGTGGGCACCAACCCGACGTTCTCGGGGCGGGAACGCACGGTCGAGGCGTTCGTGCTCGACGTCGACGAGGACTTCTACGGCCAGCACGTGGCGCTGGACTTCATCGACCGGCTGCGCGACCAGATCCGCTTCTCCACGCCGGAAGCGCTGGTCGAGCGCATCGACGACGACGTGAAGCGCACCCGCGAGATCCTCGGCCTCACCGAGGGGTGACGACTGGCCGGAAGTGGTCGGGACCGGTTCCGCAAAACCGGCCCGCCCGGCCCGACCGGCCTGGCAAGATGCGGGGCATCGGTGGTAGCCGGCCCTGACCGGGGAGTGAGGAGGCCTGGTGGGCGAGCCGCCCAGGACCGTTCAGCGTGGCCGATCGCGGGCGGAGGGCCCGCGCAGACTTGGGGAGCAGCCAACCGTGGATGACCACAAGATCGTCCAGCGCAACATCGCACTGCAACGGGAATGGTACGGGGAACCGCTCGGCGACCGGGTGCGGCGTCTCGTGGTGGCGTTCGACGTGTCGCAGGCTTATCTTGCGGAGGTGCTCGGGATCAGCGCTCCGATGCTGAGCCAGGTGATGAGCGGGCGGCGGGCCAAGATCGGCAACCCGGTGGTCCTCGCCCGGATGATCATGCTCGAGCGCAAGTGCCTCATCCCGGAGGTGGCGGCCGGGCACAAGGCGGCGCTGGTGGCCGCGCTCGAGGACGTCAAGGATTCGCGGCCGATGGTGGGCCGCGACAACATCCCGGTCGCCGCGGTGACCGACGACCAGCTGGTCCTGGCCGCGCTCCGCGAGATCGCCGAGGACGAGGACCTCGGCGAGGCGGCCAAACGGCTCGACGACGAGTTCCCCGCGATCGCCGACCTGCTCCGCCGCGCCGGGCTGCAGGGGTGACCATGCTGCTGTTTTCCGCTGTGCTGCTGCCGGAGGCGATCGTCGCCTCCCTGCGCTCCCATCTGGACGGCCTGCCGGACGCCGGCCCGGGGATCCGCTGGGTGGCGCCCGAACAGTGGCACATCACGCTCGGCTTCTACGGCGAGTCCGGCGATCCGGCCGAGCCCGCCTCACGGGCGGGGTGGCTGCGCACGGCACTGGCGGGCCGGGCGGCACCCCTGGTGCGGCTCGAAGGCGCCGGTACCTTCTCCCACGTGCTCTACGTCGGGGTCTACAGCGAAGGCCTCGCCGAGCTGGCCGCGGCGGCCGGTGCGCAGCAGGAAGAACGGCCGTACCTGCCGCATCTGACCGTGGCGCGCACCAAGCGCATGGTGCCGCGGGAGCTGGCGCACGGCCTGTCGGGCTTCGCGAGCGAACCGTGGGAACCCGCCGAGGCGGTGCTCATGCGCAGCGACCGCACCCCCCAAGGCGCGCAGTATTCCGTAGTCGAGCGGTTTCCGCTCGTGTCCCGGCAGGCCGGGTGAGTACCTGCCTGATACCCTGGAGTACTGGGTCCGGCTGCAGTCCGTGGCGGCCGTGACCGGCTCACCCGGCGCGAGAAGCGCGTCCGGGCCGCACGGCACAGACAGAGCAAGGAGAACACCCACAGTGGCGCTGTCCACCGACGAGAAGAAGTCGATCCTCTCCGAGTACGGCCTGCACGACTCGGACACCGGATCCCCCGAGGCCCAGGTCGCTCTGCTGACGAAGCGGATCGTCGGCCTCACCGAGCACCTCAAGGTGCACAAGCACGACCACCACTCGCGTCGCGGGCTGCTGCTGCTGGTCGGCCGTCGTCGCCGGCTGCTCAACTACGTGATGAAGGTGGACATCGAACGGTATCGGTCGCTGATCCAGCGACTCGGCCTCCGCCGATGACATCGCCCGAGGGGGAGTGACCACCCGGTCGCTCCCCCTCGGTCCATAAGAAGAAGCAAGCAACAAAGAGGCAGGCGACCGAGCGCGAGGACTTCTTCGCCGGTCCTCGGTAGTGGCCTCCGGGAGCGGTCCCGGGGGCTTCGATCGAAGACCGGCCTCGTTCCTCGCGCGACGCCCCGCACGGGCGGGGCACAGGTGTCGCCATACGAACGAGGAGAGTTCAACAGATGACCGACGCAGGCGGATTCACGGTGCACGAAACCGAAGCCGTCATCGACAACGGCAGGTTCGGCACCCGCACGATCCGCTTCGAGACGGGCAGGCTGGCCCGGCAGGCCGCCGGGGCCGTCGTGGCCTACCTGGACGAAGAGACCATGCTGCTGTCGGCGACCACCGCCTCCAAGCAGCCGAAGGAGCACTTCGACTTCTTCCCGCTGACGGTGGACGTCGAGGAGCGGATGTACGCCGCGGGCCGGATCCCGGGAGCGTTCTTCCGCCGGGAGGGCCGCCCCTCCACCGACGCGATCCTGACCTGCCGCCTGATCGACCGGCCGCTGCGGCCGTCGTTCGCCGACGGGCTGCGCAACGAGATCCAGATCGTGGTCACGGTGCAGAGCCTGCACCCGGACGACCCGTACGACGTGCTGGCGATCAACGCGGCTTCGGCCTCCACCCAGATCGGCGGCCTGCCCTTCTCGGGTCCGATCGGCGGCGTGCGCGTCGCGCTGATCGAGGGCCAGTGGGTGGCGTTCCCGACCTGGGCGCAGCTGGAGAAGGCCACCTTCAACATGGTGGTCGCCGGCCGCGTGGTCGGTGAGGGCGAGTCCGACGTCGCGATCATGATGGTCGAGGCGGAGGGCACCGAGCACACCCTGGACCTGATCGCCGGCGGCGCGAAGGCGCCCGACGAGCAGACCGTGGCCGAGGGCCTGGACGCGGCCAAGCCGTTCATCCGGGTGCTGTGCGAGGCGCAGCAGCGTCTCGCCGAGGTGGCCGCCAAGCCGACCGGCGAGTTCCCGGTGTTCCCGGCCTACCAGCCCGACGCCTTCGACGCGGTCGCCGCGATCGCGACCGACGACCTGGCCCGTGCGCTCACCATCGCGGGCAAGCAGGAGCGCGAAAACACCATCGACGAGGTCAAGGCCGCCGTGGTGGCCAAGGTCGGCCTCGGCGAGGGCGAGGCCTTCGAGAACCGGGACAAGGAGATCGGCGCCGCGTTCCGCGCGCTGACCAAGAAGCTGATCCGCCAGCGCATCCTGCGCGACAAGGTCCGCATCGACGGCCGTGGCCTGACCGACATCCGGCAGCTGTCCGCCGAGGTGAGCGTGGTGCCCCGGGCGCACGGTTCGGCGCTGTTCGAGCGCGGCGAGACCCAGATCCTGGGTGTCACCACGCTGAACATGCTGCGCATGGAGCAGCAGATCGACTCGCTGTCCCCGGAGACCACCAAGCGCTACCTGCACCACTACAACTTCCCGCCGTTCTCCACCGGCGAGACCGGCCGTGTCGGTTCGCCGAAGCGGCGGGAGATCGGGCACGGCATGCTCGCCGAGCGCGCGCTGGTGCCGGTGCTGCCCAAGCGGGACGAGTTCCCCTACGCGATCCGCCAGGTGTCGGAGGCGCTGGGCTCCAACGGCTCCACCTCGATGGGGTCGGTGTGCGCCTCGACCATGGCGCTGTTCAACGCCGGTGTGCCGCTGAAGGCGCCGGTGGCGGGCATCGCGATGGGCCTGGTGTCCGACCAGGTCGACGGCAAGACCGAGTACGTCGCGCTGACCGACATCCTCGGTGCCGAGGACGCCTTCGGTGACATGGACTTCAAGGTCGCGGGCACCAGGGACTTCATCACCGCGCTGCAGCTGGACACCAAGCTCGACGGCATCCCGAGCGAGGTGCTGGCGGCCGCGCTGAAGCAGGCCAAGGACGCCCGCCTGACCATCCTCGAGGTGATCGCCGAGGCCATCGACGGCCCCGACGAGATGAGCCCGTACGCGCCGCGCGTGACCAGCGTGAAGATCCCGGTCGACAAGATCGGCGAGGTCATCGGGCCGAAGGGCAAGATGATCAACTCGATCACCGAGGAGACCGGCGCCGACATCTCCATCGAGGACGACGGCACGATCTACGTGGGCGCCGCCGACGGCCCGTCGGCGGAGGCGGCGATCAGCAAGATCAACGCCATCGCCAACCCGCAGCTGCCGAAGGTGGGCGAGCGGTTCCTCGGCACCGTGGTGAAGACGGCCGCCTTCGGCGCGTTCGTCTCGCTGCTGCCGGGCAAGGACGGCCTGATCCACATCTCGAAGCTGGGCAACGGCAAGCGCATCGGCAAGGTCGAGGACGTGGTCAACGTGGGCGACAAGCTCCGCGTCGAGATCGCCGACATCGACAACCGCGGCAAGATCAGCCTGATCCTGGTCAAGGACGAGGAAGAGACCGCGGAGAAGGCCGACAAGCCCGCCGAGAAGCAGGGCGGGGCCGAGGCGGAGAAGTCCGACACCGCTCAGTGATCCGGTAGTCCCGACGGCCCGTCCGAGCTTTCTCCTCGGACGGGCCGTTCGCGACTGCCGGCCATTCGACACCACATTCGCTGAAGGAACACATTGGCGCGACAGACACCGGGGTACGAGCAGCCCGTGGGCAGCACGCGCACCCTGGACACCTCCGTCCGGCGAACGGTCCTGCCGGGCGGCCTCCGCGTGATCACCGAACAGGTGCCGGGAGTGCGCTCCGCCACGGTCGGCCTCTGGGTGGGCATCGGCTCCCGCGACGAGCCGGAGAGCGTGGCCGGGGCCGCGCACTACCTGGAACACCTGCTGTTCAAGGGCACCACGCACCGCAGCGCGACGCAGATCGCCGAGGAGATCGACGCGGTCGGCGGCGAGCTCAACGCGTTCACCGCCAAGGAACACACCTGCTACTACGCCCAGGTTCTCGACGAGGACCTGCCGCTGGCCATGGACTTGGTCACCGACGTGGTGTTCGAGGCACTGTGCACGGATTCCGATGTGGACACCGAGCGCAGCGTGGTCCTCGACGAGATCGCGATGCGCGACGAGGACCCGGAGGACCTGCTCCACGAGACCTTCGTCAGCACCGTGCTCGCGGGCCATCCCCTGGCGAAACCGGTGCTGGGCACCGAGGAGTCGATCACCGGGATGTCGCCCGCCGCGCTGCGGGGCTTCTACCGACGCCGCTACCGCCTGCCGCGGATGGTCCTCGCGGTGGCGGGCAACATCGAGCACGCCCAGGTGCTTCGCCTGGTGCGCAAGGCCTTGCGGGACCGGCTGGCCGGTTCGGACACCCCGGTGGCGCCGCGGCGCGGCCGGGCGAGGATCACCGCCGAACGCAGGCTCGTGCTGCACACCGACGACACCGAGCAGGCGCACGTGATGCTCGGGATGCGCGCGCCGTCCCGGCACGACGAGCGGCGTTACGCGCTCAACGTGCTCAACGCCGCGCTGGGCGGCGGGATGAGTTCCCGGCTGTTCCAGGAGATCCGCGAGCGGCGCGGCCTGGCCTACCAGGTCTACTCGTCGGTGTCCGGTTACGCCGATACCGGGCATCTGTCGGTGTACGCGGGCTGCCAGCCGGACAAGCTCGGCGAGGTGGCGAACGTGCTCCGCGATCTGCTCGGGCAGGTCGGCAAGGAGGGGTTCACCGACGCCGAAGTGGCGCGCGCCAAGGGCCAGCTCCGGGGCGGGCTGGTGCTCGGCCTCGAGGACACGGCCTCCCGCATGTCGCGGATCGGCAAGCAGGAACTCAACTTCGGGCTGTACGAAAGCGTCGACGAGACGGTCGCGCGGATCGAAGCGGTCACCACGGAACAGGTGTATGACCTGGCTCGCACCCTCTTCCGCGCCCCGGGTGGGGTGTCCGCGGGCGCGGTGGTCGGGCCGTACGCTCATGACGACGACCTGCCCGCCGATCTGCACGAGGTGATCGCTTCATGACCCGCGGCGAAAACGACCCGATCCGGGTGGGGGTGCTCGGCGCCCATGGGCAGATGGGCACCCAGGTGGTGAAGGCCGTGACGGCCGCGCCGGACCTGACGGTCGCCGCCGCGATCGATTCGGACGGCGCGCTGTCCGAGCTCACCGACGCCGGCGCCGAGGTCGTCGTCGACTTCACCCGGCCGAACGTGGTGATGGACAATCTGCGTTTCGCCACCGAGCACGGCATCCACGCCGTGGTGGGCACGACGGGCTTCACCGAGGAGCGGCTGGACACGCTGCGCGAGTGGCTGCGGCCCCATCCGGAGCTCGGTGTGCTGATCGCCCCGAACTTCGCGCTCGGCGCGGTGCTCGCGATGCGCTTCGCCGTCCAGGCGGCGCGCTACTACGAGTCCGTCGAGATCGTGGAACTGCACCACAACCGCAAGGCCGACGCGCCCTCCGGCACCGCCGCGCACACCGCGGCGCTGATCGGCCAGGCCCGGCGGGAGGCGGGGCTGAAACCGGGTGCCGACGCGACCACCAGCGAACTCGACGGGGCACGCGGTGCGCTCGTCGAGGACGTGCGGGTGCATTCGGTGCGGTTACCGGGACTCGTCGCGCACGAGGAGATCCTCTTCGGCGCTCCCGGGGAGACTCTCACCGTCCGCCACGATTCCCTGGACCGTGTCTCGTTCATGCCCGGCGTGCTCGTCGGCGTGCGGGAGGTACTCCGGCGACCGGGCCTCACCGTGGGCCTGGAGAACGTGCTCGACCTGTGAAGGCCCGCAACGTCGCCCTGCTGATGACCGCGGCGCTCGTGGTCTACCTGGTGCTGCTCGCCGACCGGGCCGTCCAGCTGGTGAAGACGGGCAGCACGGCCGGGATCGCCCTGGGCGTGGCCGTGCTGGTGCTGCCGCTGCTCGGGGTGTGGATGATCATCGCCACCTGGCGGTCCGGCCTGCGCATCCAGCACCTGTCGCGGCGGCTGGACGAGGAGGGCGGGCTGCCCGACGCCTCGGAGCTGCCGCGGCGGCCCTCCGGCCGGGTGGACCGTGACGCCGCCGACGCGTGGTTCGAGCAGCGCCGCGCCGAACTGGAGGAGCACCCCGGGGACTGGCGGCGGTGGTACCGGCTGGCCCATGCCTACGACCTCGCCGGCGACCGCCGCCGCGCCCGCGCCGCGATGCGCAAGGCCCTCGACCTCGAGGCCGCCGAGCACGCGAAGTAGCCAGCCCTTCCCGGCCCGCCGGGCGCACTCACCAGTGCAGCCAGGACGAGAACAGGGCCGGGAAGGACGCGAGCACGCTGTAGCGGACGAAGCGTCCGGCCAGCCCGGCGGCGACGAAGGTGACCAGCGGCATGGCCACCAGGCCCGCCAGCACCGTGGTCGCCATGAACGGCGGCACCCCCACCACCGAACTGACCCCGTAGGTCCCGGTCATCCAGTGCGGATGCCGGTGGCAGCGTTCCCGCAGGGCGTCGAGCCTGACCCGCAGGCCCTTGGTGCGTTCGTGCCAGCGCTGCCGCCACCGCGTGGGCGGGCGTTGCCGGTGCAGGCGGTCGTGCAGCCAGGGCGGGAGCCGGATCGAGCCGCGCGCGGCGAGGTAGTACAGCAGTTTCCCGGCGACCTGGCCGATGGCCACCGCGGCCCCGACGAGGAACCACCGTGCCGTCGGCTCGGTGGCCATCAGGCCGACCACGAACACCTCGACACTGATCAGGGGCAGGAGCGCGGAGCCGAACGCCACCCCGAGCGCCAGGCAGAACCAGCCGAACATTACGCCTCCCCAAACCGTTGTGACGACGGTATCGGTTCGGGGCCCTCCGGGCAGGAGGGTTGGCCCTACTCTTCGCTTCCCGCCGACCACCCGCCGGTCACCTCCCGGCCACTTGCCGGTGGAAACCTGGCGCGGTGCGGCACAACGGCAACAACGACAACAACGGCAGCAACACTGCGAACCTCTTCGCCGGCTTCTGCGCGGCCGTCGTGCGGCGGCTGCCCTTCGGCCTGGCCACCGTGATCGCGCCGGACTTCGTCGGGTTCGCGCTCATCAACGGCTTCACCTTCAGCGTCGACCTCGCGCTGCTCACCCTGGGCCGCGGGATACTCGGGCTGCCCCTGCCCATCGCCGTCACCGCGGGCTACCTGGGCGGGTTCGGGCTGAGCTTCGTACTGAACCGGGTGTTCAACTTCCGGTCGCACGCGCCCGTCGCGGGGCAGGCCCTGCGGTACGCGATCGCCGTGGGCGTCAACTACCTCGCGTTCATCCTCGGTGCGTCCAGCGGGCTGGCGGCGCTCGGCGTGGAATATCACCTGTCCCGGGTGCTGGCCGGTGCCGGCGAGGCGGTATTCATGTACTGCGTGCTGCGCTGGTTCGTGTTCGGCGGTTCACGGACCGCGCCCGGTGAGGGGACCCGCTCGACGGCGCCGGTGCGCAGGCAACCAAGATAGGGGCAGCCGCGTCTGTATCCGCGGTCCGTCTCTTGGCCGGGACCTGGGAGAAACGTTTTGAGATCTGTCATCTCGACCCTGAGATACGGGAGTGCCGCCGATCGCGCGCGCGTGAGTTTCGAGTTGCTGCTGGCCGTGGTGCTGTTCGGCGCGCTCGCCTACTACGCGCACGGCATCCGGAAGTGGCCCACCGACGTCGACGTCTACCGGCTCGGCGCGGACACCCTGCTGAAGGGTCACTCGATCTACACGCAGCTGCCCGTGTCCACGATCGGCGGTCCGCTGCCCTACACGTACCCGCCGTTCTCGGCGATCGTGTTCGTCCCACTGGCGATCGTCCCGCCGCACATCGGGTACCCGCTGCTCACCGCGGTGACCTGCCTGGCGCTGTTCCCGATCCTGCTCGCCTACCGCAAGTCCTCGCCGGAGCTGCGCGGGCTGCTGGCGAAGCCGTGGATGGTGGTCGCGGGTGCCTGTGTGCTGGTCGTCGCGCACCCGGTCGCCAACACGATCTTCTGGGGCCAGATCAACGTCCTGCTGATGATGCTGGTGGCGCTGGACTGCCTCCACCCCAACCCGCGCTGGCCGCGGGGCGCGCTCATCGGCATCGCGGCGGCGATCAAGCTGACCCCGGCGGGGTTCGTGCTGATCTTCCTGCTGCGCCGCGACTTCCGCGCGGTGATCACCAGCTTCGTCAGTTTCCTGGTGATGACCGCGATCGCGTTCGTGCTCGCGCCCGCTGACTCCGTCAAGTACTGGACCGACCGCGTCTTCCACGCGACCGGCATGAACATCGGCCCGATCCACGCGAACGAGTCGGTGACGGCGAGCCTGGAGAAACTGGGCCTCGGCGGCCACACGCTGACTGTGGCGGGCGGGCTGGGGGTGCTCGCCGTGCTGGTGATGGCCTGGCTGGGCACCAAGCGCGCGCTCGACGACGGCAACCTCGCCCTCGCGCTCGGGGTGAACGCGGCCGGGGTGCTGCTCGTGTCGCCGATTTCGTGGTCGCACCACTGGATACTGGCGCTGCCCACCGCGGCCCTGATCCTGGTGATGGGGTACCAGCGGCACCGGTTCTGGCTGCTGTTCGCCGGCTGGGTGGCCGTGGTGATCCTCTGGCTCGCCCCGCACTACTGGGTGCCGCTGGAGTACGAGATCTGGAGTTTCCCGCAGAAGGTCGTGGGCAGCAGCTACCAGTTGCTCGCGGTGCTGTTCCTGGTCGTGATGACGGTGCGCTGGTTCCGCGGCAGGCGGCCCCGCTCAGGGCACGAGCCGGAGCTCGAGGCCGCCCGTGAGCCGGACTTCACGCAGCCGGCGCTCGCCGGTGTCGAGGGTGCGCACAGTGCCGTCGGGACGCCAGCCCGCATGCCGGAAGAAGCCCAGTGACGCGGAGTCGGACTCGGCCACCCAGCTGATCCCGCGCTCCGCGCCCCGCAGGCGCAGTCCCTCGGCGGCCGCCGCGAGCAGGCGGCCGCCGTGGCCGCGCCGGCCCCAGCGGGGCTCGACCAGCAGGGTGGCGATCAGGCCGGTGCGGTCGGCGTCCCCGGGCAGCGTGCCCGAGGCGCTCGCCACCTCCTCGTGCGGTGCGAGCCCGGCCACACAGAACCCGACGGTGGTGCCGCCTTCGACGGCGACGTGCACCGTGGTGCCCGGAAACGCGATGGCCTCGGCCCACCGCCGCTCGGCGCTGGAGTCCAGTTCGGCGAGTGCCCGTTCCCCCAGCAGCCCCGCGTAGGCGGTGCGCCAGGTGAGGCGCTGGATGCGGGCGATCTCCGCGGCGTCCCCGGCCGCGGCGACGCGGACTTCGGCGGTCGTCATGTGCCGCAACCTACCGCTTTTCCCGCCGTTCTGTCGGTGGGTGCTGGCAGCATGGGCGCGGTGGAAACGATCAGTGCAGGGGTGGCGCGGCGGATGGCGCTGGCCGCCCAGGGGTTCGACCGGCCCCGGCCCGCCGCCGTCACCCGGCGGCAGCTGCGCCAGGTGCTCTCCCGGGTCCGGCTGCTCCAGCTCGACTCGGTGAACGTGGCGGTCCGCGCGCACTACGCGCCGCTGTTCTCGCGGCTGGGCGCGTACGACCGGACACTGGTGGACGAGGCGGCCTGGACGCACAGCACCCGCAAGCCGCGGCTGCTGGTGGAGACGTGGGCCCACGAGGCGAGCCTGATCCCGGTGGAGGACTGGCCGCTGCTGCGCTCCCGCGCGAAGCGGGCGGGCTGGTGGCGGCACTACGAGCCCGTCCTGCGGCGTTCCCCGGCGCTCGTGGAGGACATCCTCGCCGTGGTGGCCGAGCTCGGCCCGGTCGGCGCGGGCCGCATCGAACGCGAGGTGGTAGGGGAGTCGCGGCGGCGGCAGGGGCCGTGGTGGGAC
>NZ_VJWX01000156.1 GCF_007713715.1 Amycolatopsis rhizosphaerae | reverse complement strand
GGGAGAACAGGAGCTTGGGGGTGAGCAGCAGCCCGGCCTGTGCGGCACGCGCGACGACCCGGATCCCGAGGATGGAGTCACCGCCGAGGGCGAAGAAGTCGTCGTCGCGGCCGACGCGGTCCAGGTTCAGTACCTGTGCCCAGAGGTCGGCGAGCACCTTTTCGGTCTCGTTTTCCGGCTCTGTGTAAGGAGTTTCGGGGCCAACCCTGGCGGGGTCCAGTTCCGCGAGCGCGGCGCGGTCGAGTTTGCCGTTGGCGGAGCGGGGCAGTTCGCCGAGCGTCACGAAAGCGCCGGGCACCATCGGGTCGGGCAGCCGGCGGGCGCAGTGCTCGCGCAGAGCCGTGGCCGTGGTGCCGGGTTCGGCCACGACGTAGGCGACCAGCCGGGTGCCGTCGTCGTGTTGTCGCGGCAGCACCGCGGCGTCGCGGACGGCGGCGTGCCGGCGCAGGACGACGGTCACCTCGGCCGGTTCGACCCGGTGCCCGCGGATCTTGACCTGGTCGTCGGCGCGGCCGCGAAAGACGAACTCGCCGTCGGTGTCGCGGTGTGCCCGGTCGCCGGTGCGGTACATCCGCGCGCCGGGGACGTCGCTGAACGGGTCGGGGACGAAGCGTTCGGCGGTGAGCGCGGGGCGGCCGACGTAGCCGCGGGCGAGCCCGGCGCCTCCGACGTGGAGCTCGCCCTCGGCCCAGGTCGGGACCGGGCGCAGCTCGGCGTCGAGCAGGTGGACGTCGCTGTGGGGGAGGGGCGACCCGAGGGGGACCGGACGCCGGTGCGCCGTGATCTCGTGGGTGAGGACGCCGACGGTGGTTTCGGTGGGCCCGTAGTGGTTGACGACGCGGCAGCCGGGAGCGAGCCGGTGGACCGTGTCGACGAGGTCGCCGTCGGGTGCCTCACCGCCCAGTACGAGACAGGTGGTGGGGAGCACGGACGCGGCGTCCACAGTGGACAGCAGCGCGCGCAGGTGCGTGGGCACGACCTTGAGGCAGTCGACCGGCCGGAGCTGCGCGGGATCGGTGCCGTAGTCGCTGGGCAGCAGGTGCAGCGTGCCGCCCGTGCACAGCGCGGCGAACAGCGTGGTGTTGCCCAGATCCGCCGCCACACCGGAGAGGAAGCCGTAGGAAGCGCCGTCGGGCAGGGCGAGGGCAGCGACGATGCTGGTGGTGTAGCTCGCCAGGTTGGCGTGGCTGACGCCCACCCCTTTCGGCGTTCCGGTGGAACCGGAGGTGAAGACGACGTAGGCCAGGCGGTCGTCGGCGTTCCCGCCGGGCACAGCCGGGCCGTCTTCCGGTCCGGGGCCGGACGGGAGGGCGTCCAGGCAGACGGTCGTCCGTCCCGGCTCGGCGAAGTCCGCGGCATGGCGGGACAGCGTGACGACGAGTCTTGCGCCCGCCTCATCCAGGGCGAGCCGGCGGCGGGCGGACGGCGTTTCCGGGTCGAGCGGGACGTAGGCCGCGCCGCTCTTCAGGATCCCGAGCAGCCCGACGACCAGGTCACACGAGCGATCCACGCAGAGGCCGACCCGCACCTCGGTACCCCCGCCACCCTCACGCAGGAGGCGGGCCAGCCGGCCGGCCTGCTCGTCGAGCCTGGCGTAGGTCAGCTCCCGCTCGGCGTCCCGCACCGCCACCCGGCCCGGTACCCGCCGGGCCTGCTCCTCGAACCGGCGATGGACCGGGACGCCGGCCGGAGGCCGGGCGGCCGCGCGGGGTTCCCCGCCGGATTCCAGCGGCAGCGTCCGCGCGGGGGCCTCCGGTGCGGCGGCGGCCGCGGTCAGCAGGGTCCGCAACTGTCCGGAAAGGACCGGCAGCGCGGCGGACTCGCACGCGCCGGCGTCGTAGCGCAGCTCGACGTGGAGCTCCGCACCGGTCTCCCTGCCGGCGAGCCGCACCGGGAAACGTTCGGTGGCCGCGTCGGCGGCTTCGAGCACCATGCCCGGTGGCTCGGATTCGAAGGCGTGCCAGGAGAAGCCCGCGATCGCGGACGGCGAGGCCGCCGGATCGAAGTACGCCTCGACCTCGGCCGTCTCCCGCAGCTCCGCCTGGACCTGCCGGGCGAAATCGGCGAACGTCGTGTGGGTCTTTGGGCTGGCCGTGGACGGCGGGTACTTCGCGTAGGGGCCCAGCGCGCCGCGCAGTTCTTCGGCCCCGCGGTTGGCGTGGCAGACGCCGATCGCCAGGTCCGCCCTTCCGGTGATCCCGCGAAGCAGGAGATGCCAGGCGGTGAGGAACAGCACCGGCAGGTCGACGTCGAGCCGGGCGGCGAGCTCACGCAGGCCGGTCACCAGTTCGGCGGGCAGGCCGACCCCGAAGTACTCCGGCCTGGACGCGCCGTCGTGGGGCTTGGCGAAGGGTAGCTCCCCGCCGCCGCGGGGACGTCCGAGCCAGAACTCCCGTTCAACCTGGAACTCGGCGTCGGTGAGCAGATCTTCCTGCCACTGCGCGAAATCGGCGTACTGCAGCGGTTCTTCGCCGCACGGTGGCCCGGGCTCCGCCAGTTCCCGCACCAGGTTTCCGAGCGACGCCTCGTCGGCACACAGCGCGGGGACGGCCAGCAGCAGCCGGTCACCCTCCTCCCGCAGGACCATGGTCGCGTAGACGGTGGGGCCGTGCTCGAGGTCGAACGTGCGGGCGCGCGACTCCTCCCGCAGCGCCGCGAACCGTTCTTCCCTTTCCTCGACGGGCAGGCCACGCAGATCCCGGACCTCGAACGCGAGAGTGCCGTGCCCGTCGAGGACGATCTGGAGCGGCACGTCCACGCCCTGCACGCGGCGGAAGACGGTCCGCAGGATCTCGTGACGCGCGACCGACCGGCTCAGCGCGTCCCGCAGCGCCGCGGGCCGGCACTCGTCCGGCAGCCGGACCACGCACCAGGTCACGGCCGTGGCGGCGGTGTGCGGGTGCCACACCCTCCGCTGCTGCGCTGAGAGCCGGTATCCCTCGATGGCGGTCATGCGGAATCTCCTTGCTCACGTTCGGTCCCCGGCTCGAGGACGGCCTCCCTGCGGGCGGTCCGGAGGCGGTGCATGCTGGCGAGGGTGACCTTGGTGCGGCGGGCGTGCCTGTGTTCGGCCTCGGCTTCGTCCAGCCTGCGGGCCAGCGCCGTCAGGCGGACGTCGGGATCGGCGAGCACCGTTTCGAGCGTGCGGCCGAACCGCCGGGCGAGCCGGGCCATCGTGGCCGCCTCGAACAGGTCCTTCCGGTACTCGAACACCCCGCGCAGCCCGTCGGCGGACCGCTGGACGTCGAGCCGGAGGTCGTACCGGGCCAGCTGCCCGGACTCGCCGAGCGGTTCGAGGCGCATCCCGGGGAAGGTCTCGGCCACCGGTGGCATTTCCTGCACCACGAACCAGGTCTGGAACAGCGGCAGGTGGCTCGTGCTGCGTTCCGGGGCCAGCTCCTGCACCACCCGCTCGAACGGGACCGCCTGGTGCGCGTAGGCCCCGAGGCAGACCTCCCTGGCGCGGCCCAGCAGCTCCCGGTAGCTCGGGTCGCCGCCGAGGTCGAGCCGGAGCACCAGGGTGTTCACGAAGAAACCGATCAGGCCTTCCAGTTCCGTCCGGGTGCGGTTGGCGACCGGAGTGCCCGCGACCACCTGAGCCAGATCGCGGGTCTGGCCCAGGGTCACCGAGAAGGCGGCGAAGAGCGCCATGAACGTCGTAACGCCCTCCTGACGGCTCAGTTCTGCCACCCCGGCGTCCACAGTGGACGAGAGCTGGACGGACTCGGTGGCGGCGGCGAGCCCGGCCGCCGGGGAGCGCGGCCGGTCGGTGGGCAGGCTGGTGCCGCTCAGTCCGGCGAGTTGCCGTCGCCAGTAGGCCAGGTGCGGCTCGAGCCGTTCGCCCGTGAGCCATTCGCGTTGCCAGGCGGCGAAATCGCCGTACTGCACGGGCAGCGCGGGCAGCGCGGTTGCCGGGCCGCGCTCGCCGCCGAGCGCGGCCCGGTACCCGGTGCCGAGCTCGGCCAGCAGCACCGCCATCGACTCGCCGTCGGCGATCAGGTGGTGCAGGCAGATCGTGAGCACGTGCTCGTCCGGGCCGCACCGCAGCAGCAGGACCCGCCACAGCGGCCCGGCCATCAGGTCGAACGGCGTGCGCGCGGCCAGTGTCACCAGCCGCCGGAGGTGCTCTTCCCCGGTGTCACCGAGGTCGATCACCGGCACGGACGCGGCGAGCCGTGGCACCGCGAGCTGTCCCGGTTCGTCGCCGCCGGTGGCGGCCAGGTGCGTCCGCAGGGTTTCGTGCCGGTCCACCACGGCCTGCCAGGCCCGCCGGAACGCGGCCACGTCGAGCGGTCCGCGCAGGCGGACGGCGCCGGAGATGTGGTACAGCGGGGTACCGGGTTCCCACTGCTCCAGGAACCACAGCCGCTGCTGGGGGAAGGACAGCGGCAACGGCACGTCGCGCCCGGCCCGTGTCACGGGCGGGAGTTCGGCGATCGGCTCGCCGTCGGCGTGCTCCCGCAGCAGGAGACCGACCCGCGCGGCGAGGTCGGCGAGCGTCGCGGTTTCGAAGACGAGCCGCAGCGGGACGTCCACCGCCAGTGCGGTCCGCAGGCGGGTCTGGAGCCGGGTCGCGACCAGCGAATGCCCGCCCAGCGCGAAGAAGTTGTCGTCGCGTCCGACGTGCGGCACGCCGAGCACCTGCGCCCACAGACCCGCGATCAGCTCCTCCAGGCCCGGCCGTGGGGGCGTGTGACCGGCGTCGCCGGGCCCGGGCTCGCCCCCGGGAGCCGGAAGGGCCCGGCGATCGATCTTCCCGTTGGCGTTCAAGGGAAACGCGTCCAAGGTCACGAACCCGGCGGGCACCATGTAGCCGGGAAGCCGCTGGGCGCACCAGTCACGCGACTCCGCGGCCGTGACGTCGCCGGGGACGGTGTACGCGACGAGACGTTTGTCGCCGGGGACGTCCTCACGGAGCAGCACGACCGCCTCGGACAGCCGGGGGTGCGCACGCAGGATGCTCTCGATCTCGCCGAGTTCGATGCGGAAACCCCGCAGCTTGACCTGGTCGTCCGTCCGCCCGGCGAAGACCAGCGCGCCGTCGGCACGGGTGCGGACCAGGTCGCCGGTGCGGTACATCCTGGCCCCGGGCACTCCGGCGAACGGATCGGGCAGGAATCGCCCGGCGGTGCGGGCGGGGTCGTCCCAGTAGCCGTGGGCCAGGCCGTCACCGCCCAGGAACAGCTGGCCGGTGATGCCCGGCGGGACCGGGTGGCCCGCGGAGTCCAGCACGTACGCGGTCGTGTTGGCCAGCGCCCGCCCGATGGGCACCGTGACCGCGCCTCCCGGGACTTCCCGCACGAGGTGCCAGGTGGCGAACGTCGTGGATTCGGTCGGCCCGTAGACGTGCAGCAGCCGCCGCGGCCCGGCACGCAGGATTTCCCGCACGGCGGCGGGGTCCACCGCCTCGCCGCCGAAGAGCACCTGCCGCATCGGGGCGAACGCGTCCGGTGCCGCCGCGGCGACCTGGTTGACGAGCGCGGTGGTCATGAACAGGGTGGTCAGCCCGTGCCGCCGGATCAGGGCGGCGTAGGCGACGGGATCGAGCACCTGCGGCTTGCGCACGACGACGAGCGCGGCCCCGTGGAGCAGGGCGCCCCACACCTCGAAGGTCGCGGCGTCGAAGGCGGTGTTGGACGCGAACGCGACCCGGTCGTCGGGCCGCAGCGAAACGTAGCCGGTCTCGCACACCAGCCGTATGACGGCGCGGTGCGGCACGGCCACGCCCTTCGGGGAGCCGGTGGAGCCGGAGGTGTACATGACATACGCGAGCGCTTCGCCGCCTGGGACCGGTGCCTCCTCGGTCGCGGGCGTTTCGCCGAGATCGTCCAGGCACAGCACGGAAACCGGGGCGGACAGCCGGGGCCGCGACGCCTCGTCGGTGACCACCACGTCCACCCGGCTGTCGGTCGTCAGGTACGCGATGCGGTCCGGGGGAGCGGCCGAATCCAGCGGCACGTACGCGGCTCCGGCGCCGACGATGCCGAGCAGGGCGGTCACGCAGCCGGGCGAGCGGTCCAGGAACACGCCGACCCGGTCGCCCGTTCGCACCCCGAGGCCGCGCAGCGCGCCGGTCACCCGTGCCGCTTTCGATGCCAGTGCCGCGTAGGTCAGCTGCCGGTCCCCGTCCGTGAGCGCCACGGCGTCGGGCGTCCGGGCGACCTGCGCGGTGAACAACTCGTGCAGGCTCCGCTCACCCGGATACACCGTGCGGGTGTGCCGCCAGCCGGCCACGAGCCGGTCGCGGTCCCGGTCCGGCACCGGGGACAGCGCGGCCACCGGAGCCGCCGGGTCCGCGACCATCGCCGCGAGCAGGTTTTCCATTCCCGACAGCAGTTTCCGCGCGGCCTCCTCGCCGAACCGGCGGATGTCGTGGATCACCTGCACCCGCAGCTCGCGCCCCGGCACCACGACGAGCGTCAGCGGGTAGTTGGTCTGTTCGGTGGATCGGACATCGGTGACGGACACCCCGGCGAAGGCGTCGTCCGAGCCGGGGCCCGCCGGGTAGTTTTCGACCACGACCAGACTTTCGAACAGCGGAACCCCGCGGGGGACGTCACTCCAGCCGTGTGCCAGCACCAGGGGCGTGTGCTCGTACTGCCGCAGTTCGAGCAGCTGCGCCTGCACCTCACGCAACCAGTCCACTGTAGACATCTCAGACATCTCAGGCATGTCCGGCGCGACGCGGACCCGCACCGGCAGGGTGTTGATGAACAGGCCGACCATGTCCTCGACCCCCGGCAGGTCCGGCGGGCGGCCGGACACCGTCATGCCGAAGACGACGTCGTCGGTGCCGCCGTACCGGCTCAGCAACACCGCCCAGGCCGCCTGCACCAGCGAGCCGAGCGTGAGCCCGTGGGTCCGGGCCAGCTCGTCCAGGCCCGCGGTCAGCCCGCTCGGCAGGTCGATGCCCCGGGTCCGGAAGTCCAGGGCCGCCGGAGCGCCGGGGGAGACGTCCTCGGCCAACGGCAGCGGTGTCGGGGCCGAAAAGCCCGCGAGCCTGCCTCGCCAGAAGGTTTCGAGCTCAGCCTGGTTCCGCTCCCTCAGCCAGGTGATGTAGTCGTGGTAGGGGCGGGGCTCGGGCAGCGTCGCGTCCTGCCCGGCGTAGAGCGCGGTCAGCTCCCGCAGGACTCGCGGCACCGACCAGCCGTCCAGCAGGAGGTGGTGATGGGTCCACACGAACTGGTGGACCTTTTCGTCCAGCCGCAGCAGGGTGAACCGCTGCAGCGGCGGCCGGGCCGGATCGAGCCCGCGGGCGCGGTCCTCGAGGAGGAATGCCTCGATCCGGGCCGGCCGGTCCCTCGCCGGGACGTCGCGCCAGTCCTCCTCCGTCCACGGCAGCGTCACCTCGCGGTGGACCACCTGCACGGGCTGGGCGCTGTCCATGGCGTGGAACGAGGTCCGCAGCACGGGGTGCCGCGACAGCAGCCGCTCCCAGGCCCGCCGGAACGCCGCGGTGTCCAGCGGCCCGTCGAAGCGGCAGCTGACCTGTTCCACGTACACGTCGTTCTCCGGCGTGTAGAGCGCGTGGAAGAGCATCCCCTGCTGCAGCGGCGACAACGGGTAGATGTGCTCCACCGGCGATGTCATGACGGCCTTCCCGTCGAGGGCGAGTCGAATCGGGACAACAGTTCGGTCAGCTCGCGGGAGCCGAGGTCGAGCCCGTCGAAGTCGGCGGGCGCGGCCTGTCCCGCGCCGGGCTCGTCATGACCGTCGACGAGCGCGCACAGGACTTCCAGGCAGTGCCCGGCCAGCGCGGCGATCGTCGCCTCGTGGTGCAGGCGACTGCTGTAGGTCCAGGTGAACCGCAGTTCGTCGGCCAGCACGACGGCGTCGATCTCCAGGAGGTGTGAGCGCGGTGCCCGTGGATCCGCGCCGGGCCCCGCGGACTCCTCGCCCGGCTCCCACAGCCCCTCGCCGCGGAAGGTCTGGCCGAACTGGCCGAGGTAGTTGAACGACACGGCCGCCGGGGGCAGTTCCGCCAGTTCCGCGACCGCCGGGTCATCCCCGCGCAGGTGTTTCAGCAGGCCGAAACCGATGCCGTGCCGTGGTACCCGCCGCAACCGTTGCGTGACCCGGCGCAGGCTCGCGGCGGGGTCGTCCGGCACGGGCTCGAGCAGGACCGGGTAGAGGCAGGTGAACCAGCCGACCGTCCGGGAGAGGTCGGCGCCGGTGCCGAGATCCTCGCGTCCGTGTCCTTCGAGGTCGACCAGCACCCGGGGTTCGTCGAGCCAGGCGGTGAGCGCGGTTGCGACGGCGGTCAGCAGGAGTTCGTCGATGCGGGCCCGGTAGGCCGCCGGGACTTCGCGCAGCAGCGCACGGGTCCGTTCCGCGTCGAGCGACACGGTGACCGTGGCGGCGTCCGCGCGGGTGTTGGCCTCGGCCGGGCCGCCCTCGGGCAGGAGGTCGACGGCGAATCCGGTTTCCTCGCCGGCCCGTGCGGCCGCCAGCCAGTACCCGGTTTCGCTCCCGGTCTCCGTGCCCTGGGCGTGTTCGTGGAGCTGCCGGGCCCAGGCCCGGAAACTGGTGGTCTTCGGCGGGAGGGTGACGGCGCTGCCGTCGCGCGCCTGCCGGTAGGCGAGTTCGAGGTCCTCCAGCAGGATCCGCCACGAAACGCCGTCGACGGCGAGGTGGTGCACGGCCAGCAGCAGCCGTGGGGGCACGCCGTCACCAAGGTCGAAGTAGACCGCGCGGAGCAGGCACCCCGCACCGAGGTCGATGCTCGCCTGTGCCTGCGCCGCGAGTCGTTCGATCTCCGCGGTCCGCTCCGCCTCGGGCACGTCCCGCAGATCCTCCACCCGCACGAGCCGTGCGGGCATCCCCGCCGTGCCCGCCTGGTCCTGCCGCCAGCCGCCGGCGGCCCGCACCAGCCGGAGCCGGAGCGCGTCGTGCTGGTGGACGAGCGCGCGCACCGCCCGCTCCAGCGCGTCGAGCTGGACCGGGCCCCGCGCCCGGAACACCGCGGCCTGGTTGTAGTGGTGGGGTGCCGTGGCCGATTCGGCCAGGAATCCGGCCTGGATCGGGGTGAGGGGCACCGGCCCGGTCACCTCACCCTGCTCGGCGGCCGGTGCGGACACGACGAGTTCGGCCACCGCCGCGAGCCCGCGCAGGGTCGGCCGCTCGAACACCTGCTTCGGCGTCACGACCCAGCCCGCGGCCCTGGCGCGCGCGACCACCTGGAGGCTCACGATCGAATCCCCGCCGAGCGCGAAGAAGTTGTCCTCCGCTCCCACGCGTTCGACGCCGAGCACGGCCGACCAGACCTCGGCCAGTGCCGACTCCGCGGCCGTCGCGGGCGGCACGTGTTCGGTTTCGTCGGCCGTCACCCGCGGCTCCGGCAGGGCGGCGATGTCGACCTTGCCGTTGGGGGACAACGGGAACCCGGAAAGAGGGGTGAACACCGCGGGCACCATGTGGGCGGGCAGCCGGTCCGCGCAGTGGGCGCGGAGGTCTGCGCCGGGTTCCGCGATCACGTAGGCGGTCAGCCGTTCGCCGCGCACGGTCACCACCGCGGCCTCCACCGCCGGGTGCGTGACGAGGACGGCTTCGATCTCGCCGGGTTCGACGCGGAAACCACGCAGTTTCAGCTGGTGGTCGAGCCTGCCGAGGAACTCGAGCCCGCCGTCCGCGCGTCGCAGGGCGCGGTCGCCGGTGCGGTACATCCGGGCGCCCGCGCCGAGGAACGGGTCGGGGACGAACCGGTCGGCGGTCAGCCCCGGCCTGCTGAGGTAACCCCGTCCGACGCAGCTCCCGCCGAGGTAGAGCTCACCCGGCACGTCCGGGGGTACCGGATGGCCGTTGCGGTCCAGCAGGTACACCCGCGTGTTGCCCACCGGCCCGCCGATCGGGACGGTGTCGTCGCCCTCCGCCGGGACACCGCCGAAGGTGTTCTCGATGGTGGTTTCCGTGACGCCGTAGGAGTTGTGCACCAGCGTTCGCGGCCCGGCGACCGCCCGTGCCTCCGCGTAGTCCTTCGTGGACAACCGGTCGGCGCCGCTGACGAGCACCCGCATGGCGTCGAGACGGCGTCCCGTGCGGCGCAGTTCCGCCGCGAGATGCCGCAGCACCACGGGGACGAATTCGGCGAAGGTGATCCGCTGCTCGTCGAGCAGCACGGCGAGCGCGGGCGGTTCGAGCAGGAGTTCGCGGGGGCAGACGACCAGTGTCGCCCCGGAGCCGAGCGCGCGTGTGACGTCGCCGGTGAAGACGTCGAAGGCGACTCCCGCCATCAGCAGATGCCGGTCGGCGGCCGAGAGCGCGTAGGCGTCCAGCCACGCGGAGGCGAGCCCGGCGAGATTGCCCCGGGTGATCTGCACGCCCTTGGGGGTGCCGGTCGACCCGGAGGTGTGGATGACGTAGGCGAGATTGTCCGCGACGGCGGTGTCCGGCAGGTTTTCCGGGCTTTCGCCGCGCAGGTCGCCCGCGTGCACGGCCTCGTCGTCGAGCACGAACGCCACGTCGGCGTCGGCCATCAGGTACGCGCGCCGGTCGGCCGGGTGACCGGGGTCGATCGGCACATAGGCCCCGCCCGCCTTCAGGACCGCCAGCAGCGCTGTGAAGAGCGCGGGGGACCGGTCGAGCAGGAGACCTACCCGCACCTCGGGACCGACGCCGCGGGCGCGCAGCCGGCGGGCGAGCCGGTTGGCGCGGGCGTTGAGCGCGCGGTAGGTGACCTGGTGCTCGCCGCAGACGAGGGCGATGGCGTCCGGAGTGCGGTCGGCATGCCGTTCGACGAGGCGGTGCAGATCCGGCGCGGACGCCAGGGCGGCGGGTGGATTCCCTGCGGTGATCGGCACTTCCCGCGCAGCGGCCGGCACCAGGGAAAGCTCGCTCAGCGGCCGGTGCGGGGCCGCTGCCATCCGGGCCAGCAGGTGCCGCAGCCGGGCCAGCAGCAGGCGGCAGGTCGCCGCGGTGTAGCGGTCACGGGCGTACAGGAGCGAAAGCAGCAGGCGCCGTCCGGGCGCGGAGGTGAGGGTCAGCGGGTAGCTGGTCTGCTCCTCGGCGTGGACCTGCTCGGCCTCGATCCCGGACAGCCCGTCGCCGGTGGCTTCGTCCACGGGGTAGTTCTCGAAGACGACGATGCTGTCGAACAGGCTCTGCCCGCGCGGCACGTCGCTCCAGCCCCGCATCTGGACCAGCGACGGGTACGCGTGGTCCTGAGCCTCGACCAGTTCCTGGTGCAACCCGCGCAGCCACTCCGTCGTCGTCTGCCCGGTGGCGGTGCGCACCCGCGCGGGCAGGGTATTGATGAGCAGCCCGACCATGGTCTCGACGCCGGGCAGCCCGGGCGGGCGGCCCGCGACCGTCACCCCGAAGACGACGTCGTCCTCCCCGCTGTGCCGGGCCAGCAGGAGCGCCCACGCGGCGTTGACCAGGGTGCTCAGGGTCAGGCCGTGCTCGCGGGCCAGCCGGTCGAGGTCCGCGGTCGCGGTTTCGGGGAGCCGGATCTCCTCGACCGCGTAGCCGGTGGCGGGCCCGCGCGAATTCTTCTCGACAGGCAAGGGAGTCGGCGCGGAGAAGCCACTCAGCCTCTCGCGCCAGAACGCTTCGGCCCGCGCGGGATCCTGCCGGTCGAGCCAGGCGATGTAGTCGCGGTACGGCGGTGCCGGGGGCAGCGCGAGTTGCTCCCCCCGCCGCGCGGCCTCGTAACCGGCGAACAGTTCCTTGAGGATCAGCTGCATCGACCAGCCGTCGGCCTGGATGTGGTGCTGGGTCCACACCAGGTGCCAGACGTCGTCTTCGAGCCGGATCAGGGTGAGCCGGACGAGCGGAGCCTTCGCCAGGTCGAAGCCGCGGGCACGGTCCTCGGCGAGGAAGGACGCCAGCGCCTCCTCCCGGCCGGGCGTCCCGCGCCAGTCCAACTCGGACAGCGAGGGTGTCACCTCGCGGTGGACCAGCTGGACCGGGCGGTCCAGCCGGTCCCACCGCAGGGACGACCGCAGCACCGCGTGCCGCCGTACGATCGCCTGCCAGGCCGCGCGGAACCGGTCCGGTTCCAGCGCGCCGCGGAGCGTGCCCGCCACCTGGACGAGGTAGTCACCGCGCCCCGGCGCGCTCAGCGTGTGGAAGAGCATCCCCTCCTGCATGGGCGAAAGCCGGTAGATGTCCTCGACAGAGCCGTCGACAGAGCCGTCGACGGAGCCGTCGACATCGACATCGCGGATCAGCCGGTCGAGCGCGGCCTGGTCCAGGTCCGCGAGCGGGAAGTCCGCGGGCACGGCCGCGCGGCCCGCGCCGGTCACCAGCTCCGCCAGGTGGTCGCGCAGCCGGTCCGCGAGCCGCCGGGCGGTCCCGGGCCGGTGCAGCCGGGTGGAGTAGAGGAGACGGAGCCGCAGCCTGCCCTCGCTCACCAGCCCGACGACGTCGAGGACGTAGGGGCGCCGGTCCACTGGGGACTGGTGCGGGCCGGTCTGCCCGGTCGCGGGCAGCCAGGGCGAATCCCCGTCGAAGGACTGGTCCACCTGACCCAGGTAGTTGAACGAGACCTCCGGGCCGGGCAGCCCGCGCAGCGGGGCGGTGTGCCGCAGCAGCCCGAAACCGAGGCCGTCGCCCGGGGTCCGCGCCAGCCGGGCCCGTGTTTCGCGCAGGGCGGCCGTAGCAGGCCGGCCCGGCGTGGCGGGCAACGCGACCGGATGGATGGTGGTGAACCAGCCGACCGTTCGGGACAGGTCGACGTCGTCCCACTTCGGCACGCGGCCGTGGCCCTCGACGTCGACCACCACGCGGTCCTCGCCGGTCCACTCGGTCAGCGTCCGGCCCAGGGCGGCGAGAAGGAGGTCCTGCGGCGTCGCGTGGCCGGGCGTGGCGCCCGAGCGCAGCAGCGCCCTGGTCCTTTCCGGGCCGAGGGTGACGGTGACCGACTCCGTCGCGCCGTAGGTGTTGTCGGCCGGGGAACCGGGGTGGTCACGCGGCACCGTCAGCCCGCCGCCGGTGAGGGTGTCCACCCAGTGGGCGGTTTCCCCGGTGGGCCGCTCGGCGTCGAGCCGGCGCGCCCATTCCCGGAACGACGTGGTCTTCGCGGGCAGCCGGACGGGCTCGCCCCGGTCCGCCTGCGCACAGGCCGTCGCGAGGTCTTCGAGCAGGATCCGCCACGAGACGCCGTCGACCCCGAGGTGGTGGGCCACGAGCAGCAGCCGGTCGCCCTCCTCGCCGAGCCGGAAGAGGACCGCGCGCAGCAGGCGGCCGGAGCCGAGGTCGATACCGGCCTGCGCCCGGGTGGCGATCTCGGTGAGCCGGGCGGTCCGCTCGGCCGTGGGTGTCCCGGTCAGGTCGACGGTGGTGAGCAGCGGGCCGCCGGTGCCGGGCCCGGCGTTGTCCAGTTCCCAGCCTTCGCCCAGGCGGCGCAGCCGCAGCCGCAACGCGTCGTGGTGAGCCGTCAGCGCCTCGATCGCGGTTTCCAGCGTCCCGGGTTCGATCGGCGTGCGCGGACGCACCAGCAGGGACTGGGTGAAGTGCTGCGGTGCGGTCAGGTCCTGATCGAGGAACCACCGCTGGACGGGGGTGGGCGGCACCGCTCCGGTCACCGTTTCCTGCGGCACGGCCGTCTGCCCCCCGGTCCCGCCTTCGCCGAGGACCGCGGCCAGCTCCGCGACCGTGCGGTGCTCGAAGAGCTGCCTCGGCGTCATGGGCAGCCCGGCCTGCGTCGCGCGGGCCACCACTTGGACACTGAGGATGGAATCGCCGCCGAGGGCGAAGAAATCGTCGTCGCGGCCCACCCGTTCGACCCCGAGCACCTTGGCCCAGATGGCCGCCAGCGTCTTCTCGGTCCGCGATTTCGGCCGCGACGGCGCTTCGTCCGCCGGTGCGGCGACGGCCGTTCCGGGGGCGGGCAGGGCGGCACGGTCGACCTTCCCGTTGCGGGTCACCGGCAGGGCGTCGAGCGGAATGATCACGGCGGGACCATGTAGTCGGGCAGGTGCCGCGCGCAGTGGTTGCGCAGATCGCCGACGGTCGTGTCGGGTTCCGCGACGACGTAGGCGGCC
>NZ_VJWX01000155.1 GCF_007713715.1 Amycolatopsis rhizosphaerae | reverse complement strand
CGATACGACCGTGAGGGGACCCCTCACGGCAGTCGTTCGACAGGGATTTGGCGGGGCAGCGGGAGCGGGCGGAGCGGAGCGAGCAAGCGGGCACACAAAGCACGAGAGCCACCAACCGGATGGTTGGTGGCTCTCGTGGTGCGTACCCCCGATGGGATTCGAACCCACGCTACCGGCGTGAGAGGCCGGCGTCCTAGGCCGCTAGACGACGGGGGCCTAGCTGTTTGGCTCGCCTTCCGGCTTGCCGTTGCGAGAGGAACCTTATCAGACCAAGATTTCCGCTTCGCAGCTGGGGTACCAGGACTCGAACCTAGACTAACTGAACCAGAATCAGTCGTGCTGCCGATTACACCATACCCCAACGGTTTGGCTGTTCCGTTCGCGATCCGGATCAGTACCGCCGAGGAGAAATAGTAGACCATGGCCCACAAGGCCCCGAAACCGGGGGCCGGTGATCAGCGCTGCGCGGGCACGCCGATCCGGGCGAACTCGCTGACCAGCAGCTGAGGCAGCTCGTCGAGGCTGCCGATGACGTGCACCCCGGCCGGGACGGCCACCCCGGCGCTGTCGTGGCGGTCGAGCCACACGCCGGCCAGCCCCGCGTCGCGGGCGCCGACGGCATCGGTGCTCAGCTTGTCCCCGACGTGGGCGGCCTCGGCGGGATCGCAGCCGAGGGTGTCGCAGACCGAGTGGAACATCACAGGATCGGGCTTGGCCACGCCCACCTCCCCCGCGATCGCCACGTGGTCGAAGAACCGGGAGAGGCCGAGGTCGGCCAGTTTGGTGCGCTGGTGGGCACCGGAGGCATTGGTGATCGCGGCGAGCAGCACATCGGCGGCCCGCAGCCAGTCGAGACAGGGCAACACGTCGTCGAAGAGCCGCCAGGAGCGGCGCAGGAGCTCTTTCCGCTGCGCCTCGAACCGTCTCGCGTCCTCGTCGTCGGCCACCATCCCCAGCTCCCTCAGAAAGCACTGACTGCGTTTCCAGTGCATCGAGGCGTAGTCGAGTTCGCCGGCGACCACGAGCGCGACATGACGATCGGTGATCCGCTCCCAGAGCGGCCAGCGGTCGACGGGGCCGATCAGGGCGATCAGCGCCCGGCGGCCCGCGGCCGTGAAATCGATCAAAGTGTCGTCTATGTCCAGACACACCAGACGAAGGCTCCGCGGCGTCCAGGGGTCGACCGGAGCGCCCAGCGCGGCGTCGGGGGCAGTCGTACGGGTGCGCGCAAAATCCACCCAGCGAGGCTAGGGGACTCAGCGCCCGAGCGACTCGGCCGACAAGGTGATAAGCGGTCTCGTTTCCCACCAGACCACCCCTACTGTGAGTTGCCCGACACCGCACTCCTGCGCCGTTCGATCGAAATCGCTGGCCCGACCAGTTCCCTGTGCCACCGATCACACGCACGCCTCACCCCTGCGCCGGTGACGGCGGGCTCCGAACTTCTCGTTCCACTGTTGACTGTCGGTCGTCCTACTGTCGCTTTTGGACACTTCCCCCGCCTCACCCGTCCAGCCCAGTCGCCTTGACGCGGCGGCCCGCGAGGTTCATGCTGGCATTATTCAACACACGATGAAAAATTTGGGGGTCACCGATGAACGAGCGGACCACCTGCCTGATCGCCGGGGGCGGCCCCGCCGGCATGATCCTGGGCCTGCTGCTGGCCAGGGCTGGCGTCGAGGTCACCGTGCTGGAGAAGCACGCGGACTTCCTCCGGGACTTCCGCGGCGACACGGTGCACCCCTCCACCCTGACGCTGCTCGACGAACTCGGCCTCGGTGAGAAGTTCGCCGCGCTGCCGCACAACAAGCTGTCCCAGGTCGCGATTCCCGGGAGAAACGGGCAGAACCTGGTCCTCGCCGATCTGAGCGCGCTCCGCGTGCCGCATCCCTACGTCGCGATGGTCCCGCAGTGGGACCTGCTCGACCTGCTCGCCGAGGCGGGCCGCGCCGAGCCCCGGTTCCACCTGAGGATGAACACCGAGGTCGTGGGCCTGCTCCGGGAACACGGCCGGGTCACCGGCGTGCGGTATCGCACCGCGGAGGGGATCGACGGCGAGATCCGCGCCACGCTGACCGTGGGCTGTGACGGACGGTGGTCGGTGGTCCGCCGGGAGGCCGGACTGCGGCCCCGGGAATTCCCCGTGCCGATCGACACGTGGTGGTTCCGGCTGCCCCGGGAAAGCGGGGAGCGCCCCACGCTCATTCCCGGCATGCGCCGCGGCCACTTCGCGGTCGTCATCCCGCGCGAGGAGTACTTCCAGATCGCCTACCTCGCGAAGAAGGGCCTCGACGCCCAGTTGCGCGCCGAGGGCCTGGACGCCTTCCGCGCGCGGATCGCCGCGGTCCTGCCGGAGCTGTCCGGCCGGTTGGCCCGGCTCACGTCGATGGACGACGTCAAGCATCTGGACGTGCGGCTCGACCTGTTGCGCCGCTGGCACGTCGACGGGGCGCTGTGCATCGGCGACGCGGCGCACGCCATGTCACCGATCGGCGGGGTGGGCATCAACCTCGCCGTCCAGGACGCGGTGGCCACCGCCCGGCTACTGGCGGGCCCCCTGCTGACCGGACGCGTCGGCAGGCGCGAGCTGGCCCGGGTGCACCGGCGCCGCCTGCTGCCCACGGTGGTGGTGCAGCTGATCCAGCGGCTCATGCACCGGACGGTGATCCGCCCGGTGATCGAGGGCCGCCGTGAGGGGCCACCGAGGACCGTTCTGCGGGTGCTGAACCTGTTCCCGCCGCTACGCCGCGTTCCGGCCCGCCTGATCGGGGTCGGCCTGCTGCCGGAGCATGCCCCGGCCTTCGCCCGCCGACCCCCGGACCGTCAGGCCGCCTGAGCGGGGTTGGTGAGGGTGCCGATCCCTTCGATGGTGATGGAGACCTGCTGCCCGGCCGTCATCGGGCCCACGCCCTCGGGCGTGCCGGTGAGGATGACGTCCCCGGGCAGCAGGGTCATCACGCCGGAGACGAATTCGACCAGCTCGGGGATCTTGTGGACCAGCAGTGAGGTGCGGGAGTCCTGCTTGACCACGCCGTCCAGCTCGGTGCGCAGCGCGAGATCCGACGGGTCGACCGCGGTCTCGATCCACGGTCCCAGCGGGCAGAAGGTGTCGAAACCCTTCGCCCGGCCCCACTGCCCGTCGGACTTCTGCAGATCGCGGGCGCTCACGTCGTTGGCGATCGTGTAGCCGAGGATCACGCTCGCCGCGCGCGAGGCGGGCACGTTCCTGACCGGCTGGCCGATCACCACGGCGAGCTCGCCCTCGAAGTCGACCCGCTGCGAGGCGGCGGGCAGCTTGATCGCCGCGTTCGGGCCGATCACGCTGGTCGAGGGCTTGATGAAGATCATCGGGTCGCTGGGCACCTCGTTGCCGAACTCGGCGGCGTGCGCCGCGTAGTTCCGCCCGACCGCGATCACCTTGCTCGGCAGGATCGGCGCGAGCAGGCGCACGTCGGCCAGCGGCCAGCGCTTACCCGTGAAGTTGGGTTTGCCGAACGGGTGTTCGGCGATTTCGAGGACCTGGGCGTCGCCGCCCTCCCCTTCGATGGACGCGAACGCGACTCCGCCGGGATGAGCAATTCGAGCTAACCGCACGTCCGCCGAGTCTAGTCCCTTCCCGCACCGGCCGTGATCGCGTACCGCCCCGGCGGCGTCCCGAGTGGACGCTCAGCCGCGAACGGTGCCGTGAGGGGACCCCGCACGGCACCGTTCGGCAGGCTTTTCCGGGAGGAACGGTCAGGGGAGGAGGGTGCGCAGGTGCTTGTGCACGAGCGCGTCGCACAGGGCCAGCCAGCTCGCCTCGACGATGTTCGGGTGCACGCCGACGGTGGTCCACTCCTGCTCGCCGTCGCTGGACTGCACGAGCACCCGGGTGGTGGCGTCGGTGCCGGGGTGGCCGGCCAGGATGCGCACCTTGTAGTCGGCGAGCTCGACGGTGTCCAGCCACGGCAGGTGACCGACGAGTGCCTTGCGCAGCGCCGCGTCGAGGGCATGCACCGGGCCGTTGCCCTCCGCGGTGGCGATCACCCGCTCGCCCTGGACGTGCACCTTGACGGTGGCCTCCGAGATCACCTCGCCATCGTCGCGGTGGTCGAGCACCACCCGGTAGGACTCCAGCGTGAACGGCGGCTCGTCGAGCGGCTCGCCCTGCGCCCCGCCAACCTCCTTGCGCAGCAACAGTTCCAGCGAGGCGTCGGCCGCTTCGAAGGACCAGCCCTGTGCCTCCAGCCGCTTGACCTTGTTGACCGCGTTCGTCACCGCTTCGGGCCTGCCGGCCAGATCGACCCCGAGCTCACGTCCCTTGAGCTCGAGACTGGCCCGGCCTGCCATCTCGGTGACCAGAACCCGCATGTCATTGCCGACGAGAGAGGGATCGATGTGGTTGTACAGCAACGGATCCACCTTGATCGCGCTCGCGTGCAGCCCCGCCTTGTGGGCGAAGGCCGAGGCCCCGACGTAGGCCTGGTGGGTGTCGGGGGCGATGTTCGCGACTTCGGCAAGGGCATGGGAGACGCGGGTCAACTCGGCGGCCCCTCCGGTGGGGAGGACCTCCATGCCGAGCTTGGTCACCAGGTTTCCCGTCACCGCGAACAGATCGGCGTTGCCCGCCCGCTCGCCGTACCCGTTCGCGGTGCACTGCACGTGCGTCGCGCCGGCCTGGACCGCCGCGATGCTGTTGGCCACCGCGCAGGAGGTGTCGTCCTGGCAGTGGATGCCGAGCCGGAAACCCGTGCGCTCGGCGACCTCGCGCACGGTTTCGGCAAGTCCCAGCGGCAACTGGCCGCCGTTGGTGTCGCACAGCACGACCACGTCGGCACCGGCACCGGCGGCGGCGTCGAGGACGCGCAGCGCGGTGTCGGGGTCGTGGGCGTAGCCGTCGAAGAAGTGTTCGGCGTCGACGAAGACGCGGCGGCCCTCCCGTACCAGGAACGACACGGTGTCGGTGACCATCGCGCACGCTTCGGCGACGTCCACCCGCAGGGCGCGCTCGATGTGACGGCGGTCGGACTTGGCGACCAGCGTCACCACCGGGGTCTGGGCGTCGAGCAGGGCCCGCACCTGCGCGTCCTTCTCCGCGGTGGTGCCCGCCTTGCGGGTGGAGCCGAAGGCCACCAGCACGGCGTGCTTGAGGATCAGTTCACCGGCCGCCGCCCGCGCGAAGAACTCGGTGTCCTTCGGCAGCGCGCCGGGCCAGCCGCCTTCGATGAACCCCACACCCAGCTCGTCGAGCAGCCGTGCCACCGCCAGCTTGTCCGTGACCGAATACGCGATGCCCTCGCGCTGGGCCCCGTCGCGCAAAGTGGTGTCGTAGAGGTGGAAATCGTCACCGAGCGGGGTTCCAGCGGGCTCCGTGCGGGTCACGGTCGTCTCCTTGCTGTGCGGTTCAGGGCTTGCGGGCAAAGAAAAAACCTCCCGCGGATGCGAGAGGTCTGCGCGCCGGTGTCCACAGGGAACACTACCCGGCGCGCCTGCCGATAATGATGACGGCGGAAGAAGCCATAACCGCATCATGCCACAGCACCAGGACCCGGCCAAGGTGGCCGGTCCCACTCCCAGCGCGATTCCCGGAAGCCGTGAGGGGACCCCTCACAGGAATTCCGTCCGGAGGTGGCCTGTCAGGCCACGGGGCGGGTGTTCGAGGACACGAGCGCGGCGAGGCGGTCGCCGATCGCGTGCGTCGAACCCGGGTTCGCCTGGTCCCGGGTGGCCAGGTCGAAGGCGACCGAGGCCTCGATCCGCCGGGCCGCTTCGCGCTGGCCGAGGTGGTCCAGCAGCAGCGAGACGGACAGCACGGCCGCGGTCGGGTCGGCCCGTCCCTGGCCCGCGATGTCCGGGGCGCTGCCGTGCACCGGCTCGAACATGCTCGGGTTGCGGCGGGTGATGTCGAGGTTCCCGCTGGCCGCCAGGCCGATGCCACCGGTCACGGCGGCGGCGAGGTCGGTGATGATGTCGCCGAAGAGGTTGTCGGTGACGATCACGTCGAACCGGCCGGGGTCGGTGACCAGGTGGATGGTCGCGGCATCCACGTGCGAGTAGGCGACGGTGACGTCGGGGTGCTCGAGCGAGACCTCCTCGACGATGCGCGACCACAGCGAACCGGCGTGCAGCAGCACGTTCGTCTTGTGCACCAGGGTCAGGTGCTTGCGCGGGCGCTGCTCGGCGCGGTTGAACGCGTCGGCGACGACCCGGCGGATGCCGAAGGCGGTGTTGAGGCTCACCTCGGTGGCGATCTCGTGCTCGGTGTCCTTGCGCAGCAGACCGCCGTTGCCCGCGTACGGGCCCTCGGTGCCCTCGCGGACCACGATCATGTCGATTTCGGCGTTGGTGTCGGCGAGCGGACCGCGCACACCGGGGTAGAGCCGGGCGGGCCGCAGGTTGACGTGGTGGTCGAGTTCGAAGCGCAGGCGCAGCAGCAGGCCGCGCTCCAGGATGCCGCTGGGCACGGTGGGGTCGCCGACGGCGCCGAGCAGGATCGCGTCGTGCTGCCGGAGCTCGCTGAGCACCGATTCCGGGAGGAGTTCCCCGGTCGCGTGCCAGCGGGCCGCGCCGAGGTCGTAGTGGGTGGTCTCCACCGAGGGCGCGACCTCGTTGAGGACCTTGAGCGCCTCGGTGATCACTTCGGGCCCAATCCCATCTCCTGGGATCACCGCGAGCCGCATCCAGACACCTCCGTCGACAGTGCAACCGGGCTCCGCTCGCCCGATCGCACGAAAGAACCAGCGACGGCAGGTTACCGGCTGTCGTCAACAACCCGAAGCAGCACCACCCTTATGACGGATTTTCCCACTGTCCGGGACACCCGTCCGAGTAGCACCCGAAGGAGGGATGACCGGCCGCGCGGCGGTCCGCGCGGCCGGTCCCCGATCAGCTCGGGCGCCCGCCGGAGTGGAGCCCGACCACGGTGTCCCGGGTGCCGGCCCCGTTGTGCAGGCCGAGCACCAGCAGGCCCTGGACGGTGTCCTGCGCGGCCGAAGCGGCGTCGCGGGTGACGAGCAGGCCCGCCCCCGGTTGCGCCCGGTACAGCGGCCCTGAGGCCCCTCCAGCCCCCTGAACGGAGTAGCCGGGCGCCAGCGGATCGAACGACAGCGGGGTGTCGATGCTGTCGATCAGGCCGGTGGAGCTGCCGGGTGCGGTGTAGTACCCGGCCACCCCGGCGGTGTAGGTGATCCGGCCCTTCGCCGCGGCCGGGTCGATGCCCAGTGCGGCGATCCGCACTCCGAGGACGACGACGTCGGTGTCGAACACGTTGGTGTCGGTGTCCCCGAACTGCCCGTTCACCGGCTGGACGTCCACCGAGGGAAGGCCGGGTGCGGCCAGATCCACGGTGTTCACCACCAGCACGTCGGTGCCGGGCGCCTTGGTGACGTAGGACTCGAAGTCCGGCCTGCCGTCGCCGGTGGTGTCGATGTCGACGAACGGGATGGTGTTGCCGCCCAGGTTCGCCCAGTCGCCCCAGGTGGACAGGCCGAAGCTGAGCAGCGCGTCCTGCGGCCTGCCCTGGCGCCGCGCGAGCGGGGCCGTGGAGGCGGCGCCCACGTGGCGCAGGTCGCCCCCGCGGGCGGTGCCGTTGATCGTGCAACCGTCCGTCTTCCCGCCCCGGCAGGCGGGCAGCCGCGGCGAAGAGGCCTGCAGTTCGAACACGCCGATCAGCGACCGGTAGCGGGCGCTGCCCTCGCCCTGGTCGATCCCGCGCCCGCCGAGCCGCAGCACGGCCTGGTCCCCGCCGAACCACAACCGGTCCGGGGTGGTGATCGCCGACACCGGCTTGGGCGCGGCGTACACCGCCACTCGCAGCGGCACGCCGCCCCCTTCGGGGGTCAGCACGATCCGCCCGGAGGCGTCCGCGACGAACTGCCGGGGCAGGCCCGCCTGGGTGGTTTCCAGTGTCGGGTCGGGCAGCTTGCGCAGCGCGCCGGGATCGGTGATCTGGAGGGTGACGCGGACCAGGCCGGTGCCCCGCGGGGGAATCCGCAGCGTGGTCGCCGACAGCACGTAGCGCACGCCGGGCAGCCGGTCGATGTCGGTGTAGGCGAGCCGGTAGGTGACCGGGCGGTCGCCGTGGTTGACCACCTTGACGGTCTTGGTGCGGAAGACGGGACCGCCGGCCTCGACGGTGCCGAAGCTCACGCTCACCGCACCCGGATCGTCGGCGACGTAGGCCACCACCCCGGTGTCCAGTGCCGCCTTCGCGTCCACCCGCCCGGCGCCGACCCGTTGCGGCGCGTAGGTTTTCCCGTTCGCGACCACGTCGGGCCCCGCGGTGCCGACCACGGCGGCCTTGATCTCTTCGACCGGCCAGTCCGGGTGCGCCTGGCGCACCAGCGCGGCGATGCCCGCGGTGTGGGGCGCGGCCATCGAGGTGCCGGAGAGCACCGTGCGGTCGCCACCGCTGCCGCGCAACGCCGAGGAGATCGTGTCACCGGGCGCCGCCACGTCCGGTTTCACCGCCGGGCCGCGCACTCCCCTGGCGGTGAACGAACTCGGCGTGTCCACAATGGATTGGTCGCGGGTCGGCAGGCTCGCCCGGCCGGAACCGCGGAGCCGGACGGCCAGGGTGTCCGCCTCCAGCGCGGGGCGCAGCCGCGCCGTCGCCGAAGCGGTGAACTGGAACATCGGCACCCCGGCGTTGCCCGCGATCCCGGCCGCGAAATGCTCCACAGTGGAGGACAGCAGCACGCCCTTCGCCCCGGCTGCCTGGGCGTTGCCCGCCCGCTTGGCCGATCCGCACGCCCGGGTGGCGTCGTTGTCGTCCCATTCGAGCCACACGAACCTCCCCGCCACCGCGGCCTTGTCCGCGGCCGGGTACGCCTGGCAGCCGTCGGCGTTCCCGGCCGGAAGCCGGACCACGGCGGCGGTGGTGTCCAGCGTGTCGTACCCGGTGTAGTTCTGGCTGTACTGCCCGCCCTGCGCCCCGGCCTGGCCGTCGGGCGCGGTCACGTCGGCGGCGTCCCGCAGGACCGAGGCGTCGCGGGTGCTCGCCACGGTCAGCGCTTCCGGCGTGTTGCCGGGCGAACCGCCGACGTCGAACAGGTCACCGCCGTTTCCGGCGGAGATCACCGAAAGCACGCCGTTGGCCGCGAGCTTGCGCACGAACAGCGAGTCCGGGTCGTCCGGTGCCCCGAAGTCGCTGCCCAGCGACAGGTTGACCAGGTCGAGGCGGTCGGAGAAGTCCCCGTCGCCGTCCGGGTCGAGCGCCCAGTCCAGTGCCTGGGCAGTGGCGTTCGTCGAGCCGGAGCAGCCGAACACCTTGATCGCGTACAGCAGCGACTTCGGCGCCGTGCCCGGCCCGATCCGCATCGCACCGACCGCCTCCGGGGTCAGCTTCGCGTAGTCGCCGGTGAACGTGCTGCCGTCCGCTTCGAGCCCGAAGCCGCCGATCGTGCCCGCCACGTGCGTGCCGTGCTCACCGCAGGCCAGCGGGTTCGGGTCCGGCACCGGGGTGGGCGAGCCGGTGCCGCCCGCGGAGTCGTAGTCGTCCCCGACCAGGTCGACACCGCCCGCCACCTTCGCCGTCGGGAACAGCGGGGTCGGCTTGGCCCGGTCGATCGCGCGGTAGGCCTCGGGAGTGCCGGGGCCGCCGAAGTCCGCGTGTGTGTAGTCGATGCCGTCGTCGATCACGCCGATGCGGACGCCGTCGCCGTAACGGCCGGACTGCTGCCAGGCCGCGAGCGTGCCGGTCAGCTGCACGGCGCCGGAGTTGCCGCGGGTCTTGGGCACGACGGTGCGGATGGACACCACGTCGGGGCGCTGCGCGAGTTCGCGGATCTTCGCCGCGTCCGCGGTGACCACCACCCCGGACACCGCGTTCGCCGTCTGGTACAGGACCTTCGTACCGGCGTCGAGGGTGCGCAGCTGCCCCAGCACCGCGCCGACCGTGCCGGACACCCCGGCCCTGGCCGCGTTCGCCGCTTCCCGCGCCCGGTCCCGGCCCGAACCCTTCGCCCGCTCGGCGTTGAACGCCTCCACGGCCGGAGGCCGGTCCAGTTCGATGAACGCCGTCGTCCGGCCGTTCGCGGCGCCGAGCCTCGGCGAGAGCTTGCCGATCAGGCCGCTCGCACTCACGCCCGGCGGTGCCAGTGCCTCGGCCAGTGGTTCGGAACCGGCGGCGTTCGCGGAACCGGACAGGCTCACCCCGAGCGCCGCCGTGGTGGCGACGCTGGTGATCATGGCGATAGCGGCCGTGCGGAGGCGCCGGGCCCCAGTTCTCATCGAGTCCACTCCTGATCATCGCGAGGAGGCGAACCTAACGGAGAACAAGCGGGTCAGAAAGGGCGAACCGGAGTAATCAGACTTTCGTCGGGACGCGAAAAGGGCCGCGAGGTGATCCTCACGGCCCTTTTCGGTGGTGGTCTCCGGCTGGTCAGGCGAAGGTGACGGCGCGGATGGTGCGGGCGCCCACGGTCACCGCGATCGGCTCGAGCAGGTGGGAGTCGACCTCGCGGTCCACGCGGAGCAGCATGATCGCGTCCGTCCCGTCGGTGGTCTGGCTGATCTGCGCCGCCTCGATGTTGATCGAGGCCTCGCCGAGCAGGGTGCCGACCCGGCCCATGATGCCGGGACGGTCCGGGTACTCCAGCAGCAGCAGGTGCCCTTCGGTGCGGAAGTCGAAGTGACGGCCGTTGACCGCGACCAGCTTCGGCACCTCGCCCTTGCCGGTGACCGAACCCGAGACGGTGCTGGCCGTGCCGTCGGCGTGCACCGCGCGGATGGTGACCAGGCTGCGCCAGTTCGGGCTCTCCGACTCCTTGACCAGCTCGACCTGCACGCCCAGCTCCTCGGCCAGCCGCGGCGCGTTGACGAAGGTCACCTGGTCCTCGACGACACCGGAGAACACGCCGCGCAGCGCGGCCAGCTCCAGCACGCTGACGTCCTCATTGGACAGTTCACCGCTGACGGTGACGGTGATCGAGGCGGGCGCCTTCTGGCTCAGCGCCGACACCACGGTGCCGATCTTCTGGGTGAGCGCGAGGTACGGGCGGACCTCCTCGCCGACCGGGCCGCCACCGGCCACGTTCACCGCGTCCGGGACGAAGTCGCCGCGCAGCGCCAGCAGCACCGAGCGGGCCACGTCGGTGCCCGCGCGGTCCTGCGCCTCGGCGGTCGAGGCACCCAGGTGCGGGGTGACCACGACGTTGGGCAGTTCGAACAGCGGGCTGGAGGTGGTGGGCTCGGCCACGAACACGTCGATCCCGGCCCCGCCCACGTGACCGCTGCGCAGCGCGTCGGCGAGCGCGGCCTCGTCGATCAGCCCGCCGCGGGCGGCGTTGACGATGATGACACCGGGCTTGGTCTTCTTCAGCGCCTCGGCGTCGATGAGTCCCTTGGTCTCGGGCGTCTTGGGCAGGTGGATCGAGATCGCGTCGGCGCGGGCGAGCAGCTCGTCCAGGCTCAGCAGTTCGATGCCCAGCTGCGCGGCGCGGGCGCTGGAGACGTACGGGTCGTAGGCGACGATCGTGGTGCCGAAGGCGGCCATGCGCTGGGCGAACAGCTGCCCGATCTTGCCGAGGCCCACCACGCCGACGGTCTTGCCGTTGAGTTCGACCCCGGTGAAGGAGCTGCGCTTCCACTCGCCGCCCCGCAGGCTCTGGTCGGCGGCGGGAACGCGGCGGGCCACCGCGAGCAGCAGCGCGATGGCGTGCTCGGCGGCGGAGACGATGTTGGACGTGGGCGCGTTGACCACCAGTACACCGCGCGCCGTGGCCGCGGGCACCTCGACGTTGTCCAGGCCCACCCCGGCGCGGGCGACGACCTTGAGCCGGCTCGTGGCGGCCAGCACCTCGGCGTCGACCTTCGTGGCGGACCGCACCAGCAGGGCGTCCGCACCCTTCACCGCCTCCAGCAGGGCGGGGCGGTCGGTGCCGTCCACATGCTGGACTTCCACCTCGTCACCGAACACGCTCAGCACGGAGGGGGCGAGCTTTTCGGCGATGAGGACGACGGGCTTGCCGGGGTTGGTCACGATGAGGCTCCCAAGTAGAACGCTGAAAACGCAGCTCGCGGTCTGATGAGGACGAGTCTAGTCGTGCGGCCCCGCGCTGCGTTAACGGGCGCGCAACCCCAGGAAAACAAGATCGACAAGCCGGGCCAGGGAAGGAGTGCCGTCCGGCGCCCGTTCGGCGGCCCAGACCGAGGAATTGACCAGCAGGAGGACTTCGAGCGCGGTGACGTCCGCCCGCAGTTGTCCCGCCTCGAGTGCGCGCGTGACCAGGCGGGATGCCCCCTCTTGCATCGCGTGGCACGAGCGGTACAGCTGCGAACTTTCGTTGGCGAGCGCCGCGGCCGTCGCCTCCACCAGCCCCCGGTAGCTCATGGACATTTCCGCGAGCCGAAGTGCCCACATTCTGAGACCGTCGATCGGCGAGGGGTGCGCCATGAGCTCGTCGGCCCCCGCGGCCTGCGCATCGAACCGCTCGCTCAGCAGCGCTTCGAGGAGCGCTTCGCGGGTCGGGAAATGCCGGTAGAGGGTGCCGATGCCCACCCCGGCCCGGCGGGCGATCTCCTCCAGCGAAGCGTCGATCCCCTGCTCGGCGAACGCGCGCTTCGCCTCGCCGAGCAGCCGCTCGTAGTTGCGGCGGGCATCGGCGCGCATCGCGCGAGCGGGGACTTCGGTCATCCGGACCACCCTAGCCCGTGACAGACGGAGGCAGCCTCCGCTATAGTCGGCGAAGCCAACCGGAGGCTGCCTCACATTAAGGGGGAAGAGTGCTGGACCTGGGAACCGTGGGCGTCCGGCTGCTGGGCGACACGGGCGAGGGCCGACCCGGCGAACGAAACCTGCTCCGCCGCATCGAACGGCTGGGCTACGGCTCGGTGTGGTTTCCCGAGGGCATCGGCGGACACGACGTCTTCGCCCGGAGCGGGATCGCGCTGGCCGCCACCGAACGGCTCGCCGTGGGCACCGGGATCGCCAACCTCTGGGCGCGGCCCGCGCCCACGGCCCAGGCGGCCGGACGGGCACTCGCCGAGGGCCACCCGGGCCGGTTCGTGCTCGGCGTCGGCATCGGGCACGCGTTCCAGGCCGCCCAGGTCGGCGAGAAGTTCACCACACCGTTGACCCGCATGCGGAACTATCTGTCGCGAATGGACGAAGAGGCGGACGCCAACCCGCCCGCGGCGCCGTTCCCCCGGGTACTGGCCGCGCTCGGCCCGAGAATGCTGGAACTGGCGCGGGACGCCGCCGACGGCGCGCATACGTTCTTCGCTCCGCCGGAACACACCGCGTTCGCCCGCGAAGTCCTTGGCCCGGGCAAGCTCCTCGTCGTCCACCAGCCCGTGCTCCTCGGTTCCGATCCCTCCGTCGCCCGTGCGACGGCCCGGGAAATGGTGGCGCTGGTGCTCGGGAACGGCCCCTACGCACGGCCGTGGCGGGATTTCGGCCACGACCCCGGCCGCCTCGACGACCGGCTGATCGACGCGGTCGTCGCCTGGGGGGACGAAGAAGCCATCGCCCGGCGCGTACGGCGGCAACTCGACGCCGGGGCGGACCACGTCCTGATCTCCCCGCTCACCCAGGAGCCCGCGCACGCCGCGCGGGATCTGGCACGACTCGCCCCGGCACTCACCGGTGGCGCACTCGAAACCACCGTCAAGGAGAAGACATGCTGAATCTCGGACCGGTCGGAGTGTGGCTGTTCGGCGGCACACCCGCCCCCGTGCGGGTGGAACGCGAACAGCTCCGCCGCATCGAACGGCTGGGGTACGGCTCGGTGTGGTCCGGCGAGACCGTCGGCAACCGTGACGCCTTCGCCCGGAGCGGGATCGCGCTGGCCGCGACCGAACGGCTCGCCGTGGGCACCGGGATCGCCAACCTCTGGGCGCGGCCCGCCCCGACCATGCAGGCCGGCGGACGAGCGCTGGCCGAGGGCTACCCGGACCGCTTCGTGCTCGGCATCGGCATCGGGCACCCGTTCCAGGCCGCCCAGGTCGGCGAGGAGTTCACCACACCGTTGACCCGCATGCGCAACTATCTGTCGCGAATGGACGAAGAAGCCGCCGTCAACCCGCCCGCCGCC
>NZ_VJWX01000154.1 GCF_007713715.1 Amycolatopsis rhizosphaerae | reverse complement strand
GCCGGGTACCGGGGCCGTGGGAGGTGGGGACGCCGGCGGTACGGACGTCGGTGGTGTCGACGTCGGTGGTGCCGGAAGGTAGACGCCGGCGTCGATCGTGTGATCGACTCCGCCCGGGGTGGACGGCGCGGTGACCGGGGCGTATCCGTTGCACAGCTCACCGGTGGCCGGAGGGATCACATTGGAGTCGTGCGCCCGGTCGTCACCGGCCACCGGCAGCGTGAACCGCAACTCGGTGGCGGGCGGCTGCCCCGGCACCTTGCGGGTGTCCGCGGTACACACGTCGAACTGCACGGTGTACTTCGCGCCCGGCGTGAGCTGGTAGGCGGCGCCGACCCCGCCGAAGTAGTACTCGCCCGCGGCGTCGGTCTTCGTCGTGGCGACCCGTTTTCCGTTGGCGTCCAACAGGTTGATCGTCGCCTTTGGCAACGGCACCTGACCGGGGTCCTGGATCCCGTTGTGGTCCCCGTCGAACCAGACCAGGTTGCCGATCTGGATCGGCGCGTTCGCCGCTTCGTAGGCGATGTCGCCGAGCCCGCCCGCCTTGCCGAACCCGTTCTGGTTGGGGGAGACGAACTGGTAGGCGTTGGCGGCGGGGTCGTTACCGGGCCCCTCGCCGGTCGTGATGTCGTAGTAGCCGGTTCCGGAGGTGGTGACGTTGACCGCCGGGTCGAACTCCGTGCTGACGACCCATTGCTGCTGCGGAATGTAGGCCACCGCCCCCAGCGCGGTTTCCTGGTGCGGGGCGGGAGTGCCGTGCTTCGCGAGGAAGTCGCCCGGGAAGTACTCGACGACGCCGCTGTCCTGGCCGCCGTCGTTGCCGGGGTTCGCGTGGTTGGGGCATTTTCCGGTGCCTTCCCACCAATAACCCCCGTCGGGATTGGCGCACGCCATGGTGATGTCCCCACCGGACATACCGGCTTCCGCCGTGTCGTTGCCCGGCCGGGGATCCAGGCCGCCCGCACTGACCACGTCCATGAACCGGTCGTGGAAACCGAGGATCATCGAGCCGTCCCGCGCGAAGGCGAGGCCGGACAGTTCCGGCTGCGGGTCGACGAAGGTAGTGGTGTTGCCCAGGCGGAAGTTGTCCCAGTCCGACAGCCTGGTGTTCCACGGGTTCCAGTGGTTGTTCTTGGCACCGTCGCCCGGGTAGAGGAAGACGTGACCGCGTTCGGCGGTGAGCGGGTGGGTCAGCACGGTGGTGAACCGCCTGCCGTCGAAGGTGTAGACCACGGCCTTCAGATCCGCGCGGTTCTGGGTGCTTTCCGCGCTGCACACGCCGCCGACGTACAGCGCGTTGTCGTGCGCGGCCAGTGCGAACGGCCGCCAGTCGGTGGGCGCCGCGCAGCCCGGGTCCGGAATCGGCACCGTTGACTCGGGCGCCCGCGCGGTGGCCCCTCTCGCGTCGAAACTCACCAGGGTCCGGGTCAGCAGGTTCACCGCGTACAGCGTCGAACCGTCCTCCGACAGCGCCAGGCCGCCGATGCTCTCCTTGCCCGGTGCGTCGGTGAAGCCGGCGTCCTTGATCAGGTTGGCGGTGTCGTGCGGCGTGACCACGGCGAACGGCACCTTCGCGAACAGGGTCGGTGCGCCCCCGCCGTCGGCGGGCACGGTGTAGATCGCGTTACCGCCGTGCGGCCCGTAGAGGGTGTACCGCCGGGCGAACGCGCTCTGGAACAACCGCCGCCGGTGCTTGTCGTAGGCCAGCCCGTACGTCGTGCCCACCTGGGATTGCGTGTCGACCACGGCCGGGCAAGCCACATCGCCGGGACACACACCCCGGGTGTTCCTGCCGAACGACACCAGTGCCCGGGTGTCGGTCCCGCCGGCACCGTTCTGGACCGGCACGAAATACCGGGAGTCCGGCAGCGTGTAGTCGGCCGCGTTCCACACCCCGGTGATCACCGAGGCGTTCTTGCCGCCGGAGACGTCCACGAACGTGGTGAAGCTGTCGAAGTGGTTCGCCGCCGTCGAGGCGGGTGCGGCCCGCAGATAGTCGCTGTAGGAGGCCGGAACCGTGACATCGACGCGGTACTGGCCGCCGGTCAGCACGGTCGACCCCGACACCACGACTTTTCCGGTGGCGTCCGTGGTGCCGGTGACGTGATGGCCCGCAGGGTCGGAAACATCGACCTTCATGCCCCGCTGCGGCACATCCATTGCCGTGTTGATGACCCCGGTGCCGAAGAAGTCCCGCAGCACCTGGACCGTCAGGGTGCCGTCGGTCGTGGAAGCACCCGCCGCCCCCGCCATCGGGCCCAGGGCGCTGCCCACCAGCAGCAGACCGGACATCCCGACCCGCGCCAGCCGGCCCCCGTGTTTCCCGGCCGCGCGGCCCGCGGCCCTCGCTGTTCTTCTGCCAGGTGAGCAAGACACACGCCTCGAACTGAACATCCGATCCCTGCCCCAGTGATACCAGCCGTGAAAGACATCCCGAACCGCCATAGACAACCAGAAAGCCGCACCGCTCAGGCATCGGAATCGGGTGATTTTGGGGGTGAATCGGTGGGTCTGTTAGCGTCGGGCCGCGTGCGGAGCATGAGAGTACGGCGAGGTCTCCCGCAGCGCGCGACGGGCACGCGCCGGTGGCTGCGGCCACGGTGGGTGGTGGCCGCCACGGCTGTCACGGCTGTCGCGGCCATCGGGGTTGTCGCTTTTCTGTTCGCGGGCAACGGTTCGGGCCCCGCCGGTCCCCGCACGCTCACGCCGGATGAGGCGAACCGGCTGGCCATCACGCGGTTTCGCAACTACCAGGCGGGAGGCCGCGCGGTGACGATCACCGTGCCGGGCACCGGTGGCGGGCTGGTCGTCGCCGGGTCCATCGACTACCGGGCCAAACTCGGCTATGGCGTGGTGCACGGCACCGGGCGCGACACGTCCAGCGACGGGCTGATCGCCTGGACGGCCACCACCGTGCTGGTCCACCCGATGGCGAACACCCCGCCGCAGGCACCGGCTTCGCCGCCCGGCACGGACTGGTACAGCCGTCCGCGGCAAGCGTCCGGCAGCGCGCTGGACACGGCGCTGGCCATCGCGCTCGGTCTCGGGAGCGACCGGCCGGACAACGCCCAGCTACTGCCCCAGAACGGCGCCGCCTGGGCTGGACTGGACCACGTGCGCGGCCATCCGGTGGACGTCATGACCGGGCCGGACGCCACCGGCAAGCCCGGTAGCGCGGGCACCGTGCGCTACTGGATCGGCCCGGACGGCACCCTGTACCGGGTCCAGGCCGCCGTGGCCTCCGAGCCGCAACCGGTGGTCATCGATTTCGACACCCAGAACTACGTTCCACCGCCTCCGGTACCGGGCGCCACCCCGGGGCGATAGGGGGCCACTTCAGGGCATCTGGACCAATGCGTTCTCGGCCAGGAGCGACGCCGACGGCAGCGGGATGCCTGCGGTGTCCGGAAACGCCGGAACGGCGGGAACAGTGGTGGCACCGGTGGTGGTGGCATCCGGGAACTGCGGCTGTGCGGCGGGGGCGGCCACGTCGGTGAACGGGATACCGCGAGGTGCCGCCGGCATGGTCCACGTGCCGGACAGCACGGGTGACCGGTCGGAAACCGGGCAGGATGCGATCGTCGCCAGCCGGTCGGGCACCGTGGCGCGCAGGTCGTTGCCGTGCAGGCAGTTACCCCGTCCCTGCGTGGCGCCGGGGAACGTCCAGCCGACGTCGATGCCGTTGGCGGCGAAGGTGTTGTCGACGATCTGGTTGCCGTCCGGCGGTATGTCGACGGTCGCGGTGATCAGCAGCCCGGCGTTGACATTGCCGGTGATCCGGTTGCGGACGAACCTGTTGTCACTGCCGCCGTCGATACCGACGCCGATGCCCCACCCGCCGTCGGCCTGTTCCGGGGTCGGCGCCTGCTGGTTTCCCGCGATCAGGTTCCCGGCGACGACGGCGCCCTGCTGCGGGATCAGCTTCTCCTGGTGGTCGGAATCCGTGGTGAGTCCGACCCGGTTACCGGCAAAACGGTTTCCCACCACGTACAGGTCGCCACTGGCATTGGTGCCCTCGTAACCGACCGCGTTGAGTTCGGCGACGTTGTCCCGCACGACGATGCCGCACGGCTTGCACTGTCCGACGTAGATCCCCGAATCGGCCGAACCCGACGTGTACGTGTGCTCGATGACGCCATCCTGCGCGGAGAACGCGTAAATGCCGTACAGCCCGTTGCGGGTCGCGGTCACGTGGGAGACCAGGAACGACCGCACGAAGGTGACGGGTTCGTTGCCGGTGTCGTAGCCTCCGGTCCGCCCCGGCGCTCCGGCGGCGGCCGCCGCCGAACCGGTGACCAGGACGCCGTTCTGCGTATTGTTTTCCACGGTCAGGTTTTCCACGGCCACTCCCGGTGCGACGACGACGACACCGTTCGGCTGCTGCAACCGCCCGTCGATGACGACCTTGTCCCGGGACTCGCCGCGAAGGGTGATCTGCGCCGTGCCGATCTTCACCGACTCGTGGTACACGCCCGGGGCGACCAGCACGAGGTCACCGGGCTGCGCGAGGGACACCGCGGCCGAAATCGTCGGGGCGTCGGACGGCACCCGGATCGTCACGTGCTCACCGGCCGGTCGCCGGCCCTGGCCCGATCCGTCGGTCCCACTGCCACTGTTACCGACACTGCCACTGTCGCAGCCGGTCAGGACGACGGTCAGGGTGCCCAGCAACGCGAGCATCGCGCGCAGAGGGAAACGAGGCATGAATCCATTTTGGCATGGTCGTATTCGTCTTCGGTAGGGCCGATATGGCATTCTCCACCCATGCGCCCAGCAGACCATCACCCGTCGCGCCGCGCGTTTTTCGGTGTCACCGGTGCGGTGATGGCCGCCGGCCTCACCGCCGGGTGCGAACCGGGTTCCCCGCAACCGGGCCGGTCCGACGCCCCCGCGACGGCCATGCCGGTGTCACCGGCAGGCCGGCGTCAGGCGGGTATCACCCTCCCGCAACCGGCCCAGCCCAACCTGCTGGCCGTGGTGGCCGATTTGGCGGACGCCGTGCCTGCCGGTCCGTTGCTGGCCGAACTCGGCGAGGCCATCCTCGCGCTCACCGCGGGGACCGATGCCCGGCTGCTCGGTCTGCCGCCCGGCGATCTCACCGTCACGATCGGGGTGGGCCCCCGGCTGGTACGCGGGGTCGATCCCGCCCTGCCCGGTGCGGCGGATCTCCCGGAATTCTCCCGCGAGCGGATTGCCCCGCAGGCGCGCGGCGGTGACCTGCTGATCCAGATCTGCGGAAGCGACGCCTTGGTGGTACCGGTCGCCGCTGCCGCGCTCCTGGACCAGGCCGGTGACCGGATACGCGAACGCTGGCGGCAGTCCGCGCGCCGGGGCGCGAACATTCCCGTGGATCGGGGCCTTTCCGCGCCACGAAACGTGGTCGGTTTCCTCGACGGCATCGTCGGTCCACATACGACCGTCCAGGAACAGCGAGACCTGTGGCTGGCCGGGCCCGCGCCGGTGGCGGACGGCACCATTGCCGTCCTCCGGCGCATGGAACTCGACGTGGCGCGGTTCGCCCGGCTTTCCGTCGCCGAGCAGGAGGCGGTCTTCGGCCGGAGCCGGGCCACCGGAATCCCCCTCTCCGGCGGTACCATCTCCTCGGACCCGGATCTCGGTGCCAAAACGCCGGACGGGCGCTACCTCATCCCGGCGGATGCCCACGTCCGCAGAGCGCACTCCAGCGTGGTCGGTGTCGGTCTCATGCTGCGCCGCTCCTACAGCACCGACGAACCCGCACCCGGCCTGCTCTTCGTGAGCTTCCAGAACGAACTGCGCACCTTCACCAACACCCTGGCGCATATGGACAGTTCCGACGCACTGCTGCGGTTCACCACCACCACCGCCAGCGCGACCTTCCTGATACTCCCCGGTTTCGACCGGCAGCACCCGCTCGGCGCCACGCTGTTCCCCTGATTCGATCGAGCACAGTGGACAGTGCACCACCGGGATCCGCGGTGCCGCCGCGGTCAGAGCACACCGAGTTCGTAGGCCCGCATCAGCGCATCTTCGCGGCTGGACGCGCCCAGCTTGCGGTAGACGCTCTTCACCTGCGTGCGGACGGTGTTGACGGACACGACGAGCGTGCGCGCGACCTGCGCGAGAGTCCCGCCTGCCTCCAGTTCGGTGAGTACCGCACGTTCGCGGTTGGTCAGTTCGACCAGGTGGACGCGTTCCGGGAACACCGGCCTGGCCAGCGTCAACCGTTGTGCGGCCGCATCGCTGACCGGAATGTGGGCCAGTTTGAACAAATCGTCGCGATCCGCGGGCGACAGCGAGGCGAGCGAGAGGACTTCCTCGGGTGGGCGCAGGCGGCTGAGCAGTTCCACCGAGCGGCGGGCTTCTTCCCGGTCGCCCATGCGCAGCGCGGCGATCGCCTTGAGGAGCAGCATCTGACGGGCGTCGCGACGTGAGGTGGTTTCGTGCCAGGACGTGCGCGAGGCCATCGCGCGGACCGCTTCGTATTCGCCGTTGAGCAGGCGGAGCCGGGTGGCGGGCAGCGCCAGCCAGGACGCCTGCGGGTCCGTCTCCTTGATCATCCGGAGTGCGCGGGTGGCCTGGCCGGTGGCGATCAGCAGTTCCACGTGGGCGCGTCGCATCACCCGGACGGCGGTGCCCTGGTCGACGAGTGCGGGCGCGTGACTGAGCCGCAGCGTGCCGAGATGGACCAGCGATGCCGCCGGATCGCCGAGATACAGCCCGTGCGCCGACACCAGCGCCGCCACGAAGGGCCAGACCTCCAGTTGCCTGGTGCCGTCCCCGGTGGTCGCCAGGCCGTCCGCGAGGCCCGCCTCGTCGTAGCGGTCGAGCGCGTCCCAGCCCTCGGCGATCGTCCCGCCCACGGTGAGCAGGAACCGGACACGCCGGGACGGCGAGGCGAAGCCACTCATCCGGTCAAGCCACCGCCGTGCGAGGGCACCGTGCCCGAGGTGCGCGTAGAGCATCGCGAGATTCGCGGTCGCGTTGAGGGCCGTGGCCGCCGTCGCCGGCTCCACCGTCGCCTGGTCGTAGGCCTGGCGGTACAACTCGACCGCGGCCGGAAAGTCGTCCATCAGCGACCGCGTCAGACCTCGTTGCAGGGCAAGCCAGCCCGGGCGCGGTGCCACGTCGACGCCGGGCAGCGGGCTGAGCTGCGCCGCGCGGGCGGTCAGGCGCTGTCCCAGGTCCTCGGCCTCGGCGCACTTCCCCTGGTCGCGCAACGCGATCATCGCGGCAGTGCCGACCGTGACGAGGGTCGCCAGCGATGTCTCGCTGTAGATGTCCATGTTCGCCGCGAGGCGGGTACCGAGATCCATGTAGTGGCGCAGATAGGGCCGGAGTTCGCCGAAGTCCGGTTCGCTCGCCGCGTGGTAGGCATTGATCCACGAGATCATCAGGCGCGGGCGCGCGCGCAACTCGGCCTCGGGCACCAGGCTCAGCACGAAAAGCAGCCGAGCGGCGAGCTCGCCCTCCATCGAGAGGATGTGCCGGTCGCAGAGGGCTTCGAGCGCGGCCCAGTCGCGGTCCTCGGCCGCCCCGGTCAGCGCCTCCGCCAGATCGGCCAGGTGAGCGGGTTGAGCGCTGTCCGGCACCGCCTCCGCCCTCCCCGGACCAAACCGACAGATCTCACTCGCAAGTATGAGGCACCGGGGCGCCGTGTGGGCGATTCCGGAGAACATCACCCAATCGGGTAGAAGCGTCCGCTGTGGTGCGGCGGGACTTGATACCAAGAGTATTTGTCAATGGCGAAAAGGAGTCTCCACCAGACGAAAAGAATCCGCCGATCATCGTAGTGTTGTTATTGGCACAGTGTCTTCCCGAAGGGCATCGATCGCGGAGATCCCTAGGGATTCGCGGCTGCACCGTCAGCCTTGGAAGAAGGCGAGCATTTTCCGGGCGGCGTCCGGCGACATCAGCAGTTTCTTCATGTCCGCGGACTTCCGGGCGGCAGCGCTGGTGCGCTCGAACATCTCGCGTTCGTATTCCCTGACGGCGGCAGGAAAGTCATCCGGGTGCGCGGCCAGTGCGAGACCGAGCAGGGCGCCGTCGAGCAGCGCCATGTTGGCGCCCTGGCCCACGGGCGGCATCAGGTGCGCGGCGTCGCCGAGCAAGGTGACGTCCGGTGTGGACGGCCAGGTCAGGCCGACCGGGAGAGCGTGGATCGACCGCGGCACGACCATGTCGTCGCAGGCCGCGATCAGCGCGGTGATCCGTGGGTCCCACCCGGGGAGCAGGTCGATCAGCCGCGCCCGGGCGGCGGCCGGGTCGTCGAACGGGATCCCGCTGGTGGCGAACCAGTCCTCGGACGTGTTGTAGAAACTGAGGCCGATGCGAACGCGGCCGTCGCCGTTGTGCTGCGCCGCCAGGGATATTCCGTTGCCGAGCACCCAGTAGTTGCCGCGCCCGACCATCGCCGCGAGGTCGGGATGCGTGCGGTCGATGTCGGGAATGCCGACCTCGACGACGTTCTGGCCGATATGCGCCGGGCGGGCGTCGGTGAGCAGCGCGCGGACCCGGGAGTTGGCGCCGTCGGCACCGACCAGCAGGTCATACGTCGCACTGCTGCCGTCGGCGAAGTGCAGCAGGCCGTTGCCGGCGGATTCGAACGCGTGCCCCCAGCGCACCACGTCTTCGGGGAGGGAATCCAGCAGCAGGTCGCGCAGATCGGCGCGGTCGACCTCGGGCCGGTCGAGCGGGGGGTCGTCAGGCGTGTCCTCCTGGAGCAGCAGGGTGCCATCCGGCTCGAGGAGGCGCATGTCCTGGCCTTCGCCGCGGGCAATCGCGTGGAACTGGTCGATCAGGCCGGCCTCGCGCAGCGCGCGCTGACCGGAGTGGATGTCGAGCATGCCGCCCTGGCCGCGCGCGTCGCGCGACGATTCCCGCTCGTACACGACGGCGTCGATGCCGTTCACGTGCAGCACCCGGGCGAGGGTCAGGCCGCCCAGTCCGGCTCCGACGATGGCGATGGTCATGGTTCCCCCTTCGATACACCACATTGCTCGATACACTGTATCGCAGCGGGCGATGTATTGTCGGCGCATGTTGGTGTGGGAGCGGCCGGAGCCACCGAATCGACCGGTACCGGCCCCGCTGAGCCGGGAGCGGATCGTACGAGCGGCGATGCGGCTGGCCGACGCGGACGGCCTGGACGCGGTGTCGCTGCGCAAGGTCGCCGCCTCGCTGGAGGTAGGGCCGATGCGGCTGTACGGCTACATCGCCACCAAGGACGAGTTGCTCGACTTGATGGTCGATGCGGTCTACGGCGAGATCAGGCCGGCCGGAGACGGTTGGCGAGAGGTCCTGCGCTCCCTGGCCGAAACCACCCGGCAAGCCGTTCACCGGCACGAATGGCTCGCCGACCTGATCGGCGGGCGGCCCCAGCTCGGGCCGCGGGCGCTGGCGAGGGGGGAGGCCGTGCTGGCCGCGATGGACGGCGTCGACGTGGACATCGTCATGCCGGTGGTCGAGGCGGTCGATGCCTACGTGATCGGCGCGGTGCGGCGGGAGATCGCCGAGCGGCGAGCCGAGCGGGCCACCGGGATGGACAAGCGGCAGTGGCAGGTCGCCTTCGGGCCTTATCTGGAGCGGACCTTCGCCACGGGCCGGTTCCCCGCGCTGGCCACGGTCGTCCGCGACGCCGCCCACCTGGACGCCGACGAAACCTTCCGCACCGGCCTTGATTTCCTGCTCGACGGCATCGAGGCCCGCATCTCACGATGACGCCATGCGCGTACCTTCTCGGCAATCAAGGATTACGGCGGGAGGGTCCGTGACAAGGACCGAGCAGGAGTACCGCGAGCTTCGGCGGCTGCCGCGCGATGAGCGACGGGGCTGGGTCCACACGACATTCCCCGGGGGTGCGCCGCCTCAGTGGTGGTTCGCCATGGTGGAATCGGCCGAACTGGGCGTAAGCCCCCTGCGAGCGTTCTCGGCTGACCAATGCAGGGAGAACTTCGACTTTGCGGTGTCGCTGTTGGAACTCGCCCTCGACGAACGCGGCATGACTCCATGCCATTGTGCGTACTGGATGGTGAGACTGGCCGCGATGGCATTGCGATATCGCACCCCGATCGCCGGATTGCCGGAGTCGGTGACACCGGATGGTGCGGCGCGGCTGGCGTTGTCGCGAATTCCTCTTTCTCGGGAGGAGGTGCTAATGGTGGCTGGCCGTCGTCGCAACGATCTTCGGCAGGGCAAGGATCGGTTCTACCAGTCCGGTGACGACCTTTCGAGTCTCCGGATTCAGGTCAGCGACGAGGTTCGACTGCTCCAGGAGACAGGTCGGGTCCTCCACTCTCTTGAGTGGATTGCTGACCGTGTTGTCGATGACTGGCTTTTCGGTGAGGTCCGGAGTTGGCTCGGCCTCCGATCCGAGTTGGAGATGTGAAGGATTTCCTGAATAAGGGACAGGGCGTTTTGATTGCGAGTTCCCGCGGTTGGCCGGCGTAACCGGGGCTCCGCCGCCACGATGCTGTCGACTGCCGTGATCGCTCGCGCCGGAAAACGGTTTGATCCTTTGGCGGAGTCCTGCCACAGTGCGCACCATGACGAACGCCGAGCCGGTGACCGCCGCGGACGTGCGACTCATGCAGGGGCTGGCGCAGCGCGTCACCGCCCTCCGCCCGGACCTGGTGAACAGCGACGCGTCGTTCGGCGAGCTGGCCTGGAACTGGGGCAAGGGGCATGCCGGTGACGGCGCGAGCTGGCGGCGCCGGCTGTGGTTCTCCGGCGGGGATCTGGTGGCGTGGGGCTGGGCCCAGCTTCCGCGCCGGGTGCGGCGCGGCGACGGGTCGGTGAAGGACGTCACCGGCGCCTACCTGGCGTATCAGGTCCATCCCGGCCATGCCGGGCTGGTCGACGAGGTGATCGACTGGTACGACGCCACGGCGGGGAACGTCGAGCGCACGGTGCTGCCGAGCGCCGCCGACGAGTTCGCACTGAAGCGATGGGCGGCGCACGGCTATGACAGCGACCCGGCCGCACTCGGCGACACCGGCTCCTGGACCCAGCTCAACGAGCGGGATCTCACCGAGGTGGAAGAGCCGGTACTGCCGGACGGATTCCGGTTCCGCACGGCCGACGAGGCCGGGCCGGCGGCCGCGGTCCAGGCCCATCTGGACGCCTGGGCTCCCTCGACGTACTCGGCCGAGGCCTACCAGGGTGTCCGGCGGACGGAGGCGTATCGCGGCGATCTGCACGTCCTGGTGGAGGCGCCGGACGGGACGATGGCGTCCTCGGCGATCCTGTGGCTCGACGAAGCGAACAAGACCGCCGAGTTCGAGCCGGTCGGGACGCATCCGGGCTATCGGCGCCGGGGGCTGGCAAGAGCGATGCTCCTGCACGGAATGCTGCGGGCGCGGGCGGCCGGGGCGACTCACGTGACGGTCGCCTGCCTGGGTGCGCCGGGGCATCCCGCAGCGCGCGGGCTGTATTACAGCGTCGGGTTCCGGGAGTTGTCGCGGGACGCGCCGCTCGTCAAGAGGCCTGTTCGATGACGGGTACGGCCTCGGCCGCACTGCTCGCGCGGATGGAACGCAATCTCGCCGAACACGCCTGTTACCTTCATCCGGCGCTGCCGGATGCCCGCGTCGTGCGGGCCGGGGACCTGCTGATCGCCGACAGCGGGATCGAGGACGACACCTTCAACATCGTCGCCGCGGCGCGGTTCACGCCGGAAACGGCCGGCGCGCGGGTCGCCGAGACCGTTTCCGCGCTGCGCGCGACCGGGCGTCGCTTCTCGTGGTGGGTCGGCCCGGCCTCGGCGCCGGACGACCTGCGCGACCGGCTGAAGGCGGCCGGGCCGGCCGAATCGGAATCCGAGAGCGCGATGTGGGCGGAACTCGACGCCACCCCGCCCGGGAAACCCTTGGCGGGGTTGGATATCCGTCCCGTGACACGGCCGGACGAGCTCACCGCCTTCGCCGCCGTCCTGGCGGCGAACTGGACACCGCCCGCGCCGGGTGTCGTCGAGTTCTACGGTCACGCCGCGGACCGGGCGCTGGCGCCGGACTGCCCCGGGCGGCTGCTGATCGGTTTTCACGACGGGACCCCGGTTTGCACGGCCGAGGTGGTGCTGCACGACGACGTCGCCGGGATCTACAACATCGCGACCCTCGCGGGGTACCGGCGGCGGGGCTTCGGCGGGGCGATGACCCTGGCCGCGCTGGACACCGCGCGCGAGGCCGGATACGGCATCGCGGTGCTGCAGGCTTCGGCCGACGGGGAACCGGTCTACCGGCGGCTCGGTTTCGAGGTCTGCGGCCGGTTCACCGAATTCGCCGTGACGCCCTGAAACTCGAACCCGCGATCGAGAGCGGGAGTTTCCGTCGCCGTGGACTCGTGTTCCACCTGCGCACCTTCGACTGGCTCGACCCCACCTTCCGTAGCGTGCCCCCAGCGGCGCGAGGCCAGCGCGGCGAGCCCGGCCCCGGCGGCGTTGAGCAGTACGTCGTCCACAGAGGACACTCGGTCCAGTTGGAGGACGTACTGCGCGGTTTCGATCAGGACCGAGCAGCCCGCCGCGAGCGCCAGGATCCGCGGTACCGACGCGAGCGCCGCGAACCGCAGCGGGGCGAGAAACCCCAGCGCCGCGAACACCAGCAGGTTGCCGACGATCTGGACCATCGCCGTCAGCGGCGGCGCGTCGGCGAGGATCGAGAGCAGGTCCCGCAGCGGCACCGGGCTCACCCGGCCGGGGACGGCACCGGCCCGGCTGCCCGGCAACAGGGTCATCCACACCCACGGCACCGTCCCGTAGACCAGGCCGACCTCGGCGAGCGACGTGCGCCACGCCCACGCGGGCGTGGCGCCGGTGCGGCGCCGACGGCGTGCCAGAACCCACCCCGTCAGCGCGGCCAACGGCAGTGCGGCCACCGTGAGGGCCGCCACGCCGGTAAACGTGCCGAACCAGTCGTGCCACCCCTTGGTCACACTGCCTCCTGTGCCTTGCGGGACCCCGACACGTCAGCCCCGGCCGGTGACAGCCTGGATCTCCCGTTCGCCCATCTCCTGCAGCGGCAGGTCGTCGCTGTTGGCGAGGATGACGCCGACCCAGCCGGTGTACGGGTAGATGGTCCAGCTGGCGGCGACACCGGGGTCGCCACCGGCACGCCCGAACACCCACTGGCCGTTGACGATGTGGACCGGCATCGTGTAGGCCCCGAACGACGGGTAGGCGGGGGCAGGCTGGCCGTCCTGGGCATTGCCATGGGGGATCTTGGCCCCGGTGAGCAACTCGGCGTAGGGCCGGTCCAGCACCGTACCGTCGCCCAGCGCGTGCGCGAACCGGACCAGATCCGGCGCGGTGGCGAAGCCGCTGTCCCCGGGAGCGGCGATGAAGCTGCGGGCCGGGTTCTTGCCCAGTGCGTACGGGGACGGGCTGCCCTTGTCCAGATTGCGGACCGCATCCACCTGGCTGCCGTCGGCCAGCCGCAGGTACGGGTGCGCGATGTGCTCGTCGGTGAGCCATTGGGGCCTGGTGTAGAACGCGGTGCCGGTCATACCGCAGCGCCCGAAGACGTTTTCCTGGACGTAGTCCCAGTACGTCGTGCCGGTCACGGCCTCCACGATCTGCGCGCGGATGGCGACCTCGGAGCCGGCGTGATGAGTGGGAGTGCCGGGGGCGGCCAACAGCTTCGCCTGCCGGGCCCACTGCTCGTAGTACTCGTGCACCTCTTCCTGGCTCTGGAAGATGCGTTGCACGTCCTCGTCCGGGGTGTCCAGCCCGGAGGTGCCGGAAAGCACGTGGTGGATGGTCACCTGCTCGGCGATGTCCTTGGCGTAGCCCGTCAGGTAGGTGCCCACCGTGTCCGACAGGCTCACCTTGCCCTGCTGCGCCAGCTGCAGGATGGCCACCCCTCCGAACGGCTTGCCCGCCGAGGCGAGGTTGAACGCGGTGCCCTCGTGGTTGGGGATCCCCTTCTCCCGGTCGGCCATGCCGTAGCTGCGGGACAGCACGGTCCGGCCCCGGTGGGACAGCAGCACCACGCCGGAGAACCTGCCCTCGGCGGCCAGCTCCGCCACATACCGGTCGTAGGCCCCGCCGGGCAGGGTGTCCGGCGGGAGCCGGTCGTGCGATGCTTCGG
>NZ_VJWX01000153.1 GCF_007713715.1 Amycolatopsis rhizosphaerae | reverse complement strand
GGTGATCGACGGCATCATCGGGCTGTCCGCCAGGGGGGCGCTGCGCGGGGAGGCGGCCGGGCTGGTGGGCCACATCGGCGCGCCGGTGCTGGCGGTGGATCTGCCCAGCGGGGTGGACCCGGACACCGGTGCGGTGACCGGTCCCGCCATCACCGCGGCCCGCACCGTCACGTTCGGCGCCCGCAAACCCGTGCACGTGCTCAATCCGGCGAGCTGCGGCGAAGTGGTGCTGATCGACATCGGTCTCGCGCCCGAACTCGGGGAGCCGGATCTGCGGCGGCTGGACGGTGTGGACATCGTCACGGCCTGGCCGGTACCGGGCCCGCACGACAACAAGTACACGCAGGGGGTCACCGGGGTGGCCGCCGGTTCGGCTACCTACCCCGGCGCCGCGGTGCTGGCGACCGGTTCCGCCGTGCTCGCCACCTCCGGAATGGTCCGCTATGCGGGACCGGCCGCCGACGTGGTGCGGGCCCGCTGGCCCGAGGTGATCGCGACCGGTTCGGTGACCGACGCCGGACGGGTGCAGGCGTGGGTGGTCGGGCCGGGCATCGGCACCGGGCAGGAGGGCCGCAGCGTGCTGCGGCACGTGCTGGAGGCCGGGGTGCCGGTTTGTGCCGATGCCGACGCCACCACGCTGATGGCTCGCTTCCCCGAGGTGCTCGACGCGCGGGAGCCGGGTACGCCGCTGGTGCTCACGCCCCACGCGGGTGAGTTCGCGCGGCTGACCGGCCACGAGCTGGGGCACGACCGCGTCGCCGCGGTGCGCGAGGCCGCACGCAAGTACGACGCGGTCGTGCTGCTGAAGGGCAACACGACGCTGGTCGCGGCCCCGGACGGCCGGGTGCTGGTGAACGTCGCGCAGGGGTCGTGGCTGGCTACCGCCGGTTCGGGGGACGTGCTGTCCGGCCTGATCGGTGCCCTGCTGGCCGGTGGGGTGGACCCGTGGCTCGCGGCCGGTGCCGCCGCGGGCGTGCATTCGCTGGCCGCCGACCTGGCCGCCCGCGGTGTGCCCGTGTCGGCCTCCGGTGTCCTCGCCGCCATCCCGGACGCCCTCCGCCACCTCCGCCGCCTCTGATCCACGGCCCGGCGCCGTGGTGCACCAGGCGCCTGGGTTTGTCAGGCGTGGGTGGTGCCGGCGACGATGGCGTTGAGGGCGGTGATGTGGCGCTGGTATGCCTGGTGCCCGGCCGGGGTGATGCGGTACCAGGTGGCGCCGCCCCTGCCTCGCCCCGTCTTGCTGACCTTGACGTAGCCCGCGTGCTCCAGCGCGGTCATCTGCTTGGACAGGTCCGAGTCGCTGATGCCGAGGTGGTTGCGCAGGAAGCCGAAGTCGGCGCGCTCACCGTTGGCCAGTACCGACATCGCCGCCAGGCGCTTGGGGGCGTGGATGACGGGATCGAGGTCGGAAAGGTTCATGCCTTGCGCTCGACGCGTCGGCGGGTCCGTGCGGCTGCGTGTTCGTAAGCCTTCTCGTACCACAGCAGTCCTCCCGTGACGCCGACGAACGCGACAGCCGCGGCCGGGATCGCACCGGCAAAGACGGCGAGCAGTGCGACGGTGACCGTCAGGGCCACCGCGCCGATCAGGTAAGCCCGGATGGCGGGCTTGAACTCTGCCGGTGGATTGGCGACCTTTGGCCATGCGCCGCGCAGTCGGCGGTACCAGCCCAGGAAGACCAACTCGACGGCAACCAGCGCCAGCAGTGCCAGGGCGGACCACGCTCCGTGCAGTCCGGTCACCGCCAGGACAAGGGCGCCGGCCCAGGCCCCGGTTGCGGGAAAGTACCACCAGGGCGTGGGCGGGTAGTCGATCCAGGTGGCAACGGCGCCACGTTCGGCTTCGGCCAGGGCCTGCTGTGGGGTGAAATCACTTTCCATGTTGGAAAGCGTATCGATCACTTTCCATTTTCGCAAGTGGAAAGCGATGGGGCGTCGCCCCGGTCAAGCAGGGCAGGGGCCCGGCACGGAGGTCCGGATCATCGAAACTTTGACGGAATTGCGCGGGAACTCTGGACTGAGTCGGGAAAGTGATTCAGGCTCATCCTCATGACGCCCGCCCGAAGAAGCAGCGGTGACTCCGCGCGACCACTGGCCGCCGGAATCGACTCGTCGACTCAGTCCACGAAGGTCGTCGTCGTGGATGCCGGCACCGGGGCGATCGTCCGCACCGGCCGCGCTCCGCACCCCGACACCACGGAAGTGGAGCCCCACCGGTGGTGGGAGGCGTTCACCGCGGCCACTTCGGGCCTGCTCGAAGGCGTGTCGGCCATCGGGGTCGGCGGTCAGCAGCACGGCATGGTCACGCTCGACGAAGCCGGTGAGGTCGTGCGCCCGGCGCTGCTGTGGAACGACACCCGGTCGGCGCAGGCCGCGGAGGACCTGGTCGGGGAACTCGGTGGCCCGAAGGCGTGGGCCGACGCGGTCGGTTCGGTGCCGGTGGCGAGTTTCACCGTGACGAAGCTGCGCTGGATGGCCGAGCACGAACCGGAGCTGGCCGACCGCGTGAGGCGCGTGCTGCTGCCCCATGACTGGCTCACCTGGCGCCTGCTCGGTGGCGGCCTGCCGGTCACCGACCGCGGTGACGCGTCCGGTACCGGGTATTTCTCGCCGGCACAGGGCACCTATCGCGGCGACCTGCTCAAGCACGCCTTCGGCGGGCGCGAACCGGAGCTGCCCGAGGTTCTCGGCCCGGCGGAACCCGCGGGCCACACCCCGGACGGGATGCTGGTCTCCGCTGGAACCGGCGACAACATGGCCGCCGCCCTCGCGCTGGGGCTGGGCGAGGGGGACGTGGTGGTCTCGCTCGGCACGAGCGGCACCGTGTTCGGGGTGTGCGAGACGGCCTCCGCCGACCCGAGCGGAGTCATCGCGGGCTTCGCCGACGCCACCGGCCGTTTTCTGCCGTTGGCGTGCACCCTCAACGCCGCCCGCGTGCTGACCGCGACGGCGGCGATGCTGGACACCGACCTCGCCGGGCTCGACCGGCTCGCACTGGCCGCGAACCCCGGCGCGGACGGGCTGACCCTGCTGCCCTATCTCGACGGCGAGCGCACGCCGAACCTGCCGGACGCGGCCGGTTCCCTGCACGGCCTGCGCCGCGCCAACATGACCCCGGCGAACGTCGCCCGCGCCGCGGTGGAGGGCATGCTCTGCGGCCTCGCCGCCGGACTGGACGCGGTGCGGGCGGAAGGGATCACGGTGCGGCGGGTGTTGTTGATCGGTGGCGCGGCGCAGTCCGCCGCCGTCCGGTCGGTCGCACCGACCGTGTTCGGTGTTCCGGTGGTGGTGCCCGAGCCCGCCGAATTCGTCGCGCTCGGTGCGGCCCGCCAGGCGGCTTGGGCGCTGTCGGGCGCGGGAGAACCGCCGGTGTGGAGCGGTCCCGGGCAGCGGGAACTGGCCGAAGGGGACGTCTCGGTCGGCGAGGAGCTCCGCGAGCGGCACCTCGTCCTGCGGGAACTCGTGCACCAGGTCGCCCCGAGGCGGGGAGAGGCCCGATGAACGCGGCCACCGGCGACCAGGCAGGCGATCAACTGTCCAATCCGGACAGAAGGCCGGGTGTGTCCGCCGGCGCCGTCGGCGCCCGAGCGGGCTGAAACGGCCTTTCCTGCACTGGTGAGGACAGCCTCACCAGTGCGGGCTCGAACCGACCGGCAAAACCACGGCTGTGGGGAAGGGCACGGGGGGAGTACCTCCAGCAGTCGTCTGATATGGGAAAATGGCATTCGATGAGCCCCGATCTCCCCGATTCGTTCCCGCATGCCGAGGTCGTCGTCGACCTCGGCGCCGTCCGGCACAACGTGCGCCTGCTCGCGGCCCGTGCCGCCGAATCCGGTGCCGCCACCATGGCCGTGGTCAAGGCGGACGGCTACGGTCACGGTGCCGTCCCGGTGGCCAAGGCGGCCCTCGAAGCGGGGGCGACCTGGCTCGGTTCCTGCTCGCTGGCCGAAGCTCTCGCGCTCCGCGCGGCCGGTATCACCGCGCGGGTGTTCAGCTGGCTGGACCTGCCCGAAGTGGACTACGCGCCGGGCATCGTGCAGAACGTCGACCTTTCGGCCAGCACACCGGAACAGCTCGCGCGGATCGCCGCGACGGCGCGCCGGGTGGGGCTTCCGGCCCGGGTGCACCTGAAAATCGACACCGGACTGTCGCGCAGCGGTTGCACTCCGCGAGACTGGCCGGAGCTGGTGAAGGCGGCCGCCGCCGAACCGGACGTCGAGGTGGTGGCGATCTGGTCGCATCTGGCCTGCGCCGACGAGCCGGGTCACCCGTCCATCGACAGGCAGGCCGAACGGTTCCGCAGCGCCTATGAGATCGCGCGTGAGGCCGGGCTGAATCCGTTGCGGCACATCGCGAACTCGGCCGCCGCACTGTCCAGACCGGACCTCCGTTTCGACCTCGTCCGCCCGGGCATCGCGATCTACGGCCTCAATCCCCTGCCCCAGCGGGAAGATCTGCGTCCGGCGATGACCTTCCGGTCCACTGTGGTGCTCACCAAGCGGATCGATGCCGGGGAATCGGTGTCCTACGGTCAAACCTGGACGGCGCCCCGCGACACCACGCTCGCACTGGTGCCCGCCGGGTACGCCGACGGGGTACCCCGCACCCTGTCGGGCCGGATGAGCGTGTGGCTGGCGGGACGGCGCCGTCCCGTGGTGGGCCGGGTGTGCATGGACCAACTCGTCGTGGACTGCGGTGACGACGAACCGGCCGTGGGCGCCGAGGTGATCCTCTTCGGCCCGGGTGCCGGCGGTGAGCCGACCGCACGCGAATGGGCCGACGAGATCGGCACCATCGACTACGAGATCGTCACCGGCATGTACCGCCCTCGCGTGCCACGGCGGTACCTGGGGCAGGAGTGATGCCCGCTGCCCGCCTCCTCACCCTGCTGACCGGTGTGGTGGCGTTGTTCGGCGGGGCCGGGCGGGCCGCCACGCCCGAGGAGGCGTCGGAGCCCGCGGCGTCGCGGCCCTCGCTCCTGGACCGGCTCGGCGACCTGGCGCCCCATCGCGTCTCGACCGTCGCGGCCGACGACGGAACCCCGCTCGTGGTGTCCGAGATCGACCCAGACGGGGACCGGGTGGACCTCACCGTGGTCGGGGTGCACGGCTTCGCGCTGTCCCAGCGCAGTTGGCACTTCCAGCGCTACGGCCTGGCCGGGGACGGCAGGCCGAGGATCCGGCAGGTGTACTACGACCACCGCGGCCACGGTTCCTCCGGGGCGGCCACGGCAGGCACCAGCACGATCGAACAGCTCGCGGACGATCTCGACGCCGTGTTGCGCACCGTCGCGCCCACCGGACCCGTCGTGCTGATGGGGCACTCCATGGGCGGCATGGTGATCATGGAACTGGCCCAGCGGAACCCCGCCCTGTTCCGCGACCGGGTGCGCGGGGTGGCGCTGATCGCGACCGCCGCCGGTGAGGTCGGCCGGGAGGGCGTGTCGCGTTCGTTGCTGTCGAAGTACAACCCGCTGACCCGCGGTGTCGGGGGCCTCGCGGGCTGGCAGCCGGGGCTGGTCGAGTTCGTGCGCGCGGCGGGAGGGCAGTTGACCCGCCCGGCGCTGCGGCGGTTGTCGTTCGGTTCGGGGGACGTGCCGCGCAAGGTGGTCGACTTCATGATCGAGATGCTGGCGGTGACCCCGGTGCGCGTACTGGTCGAGTTCGCCGACACGCTCGACCGCCATCACCGCTACGAGGCGCTGGCCGGGCTGCGGCACGTGCACGTGCTGGTCGTCGGGGCCGAGAAGGATCGCCTCACCCCGATTTCCCACGCCGAGCGCATCGCCGCCGAACTGCCGGACGCGGAACTCGCGCGCATCCCGGGGGCCGGGCATATGGTGCAGCTGGAACAGCCGGGCCTGGTCAACGCCCGGCTGAACGAGTTGCTGCGGCGATGTGCTGGAGTAGAGGGCATGAGTGCTTCACAACGGATCCGGCGATGGCGCAAGCGGTAGGCGCGGACGGGCCGGTCCTGCTGGCCACGGCGGAGGACACGGTGCGGTTCGGCGAGGCGCTCGGCAGACTGCTGCGCGCCGGTGACCTGGTGCTGCTCTCCGGCCCGCTCGGCGCCGGGAAGACGGTGCTGACCAGGGGGATCGCGGCCGGGCTCGGCGTCTCGGGGCGGGTCAGCTCGCCGACCTTCGTGCTGGCCAGGGTGCATCCCGCCGGCGAGCGTGGCGTGCCACTGGTGCATGTGGACGCCTACCGGCTCGGGGGTGACCTCGACCAGCTCGACGACCTCGACCTGGACACCGATCTCGAGGCGTCGGCGGTCGTGGTCGAGTGGGGCGAGGGTTCGGCGGAACGGTTGTCCGAGGACCACCTCGTCGTCCGTCTCGACCGTCGCCCCGACGACGTGCGCGAGGCCACCCTGGAACCCCACGGCGCCTGGCAGGGCCGCCTGAAGGACCACGCGCTCACCTGAGGACCGGATCCAAGTTCAGCCGGAAGTGCGCGTGACGATGCCTTCGGCGATGCCCAGCTCGACGAGGTCCTGCGGTCGCAGGTGGAGCCGGTTCGCGGTGGCGGGCACCTCCTCCGGGCCGCGCTTCAGGATCGCGGCCGCCGCCTCCGGCGAAGTGACCGAGAAGAAGCTGTCCGGAGTGGCCCAGATGCGGCCGGGCGCGGCGAACGCGAGCGCACCGCCGGAGCCGCCCTCGCCGATGACCAGGCTGGTCACCGGCACCGAGGCGCCCGCGATCGCGGCGAAGACCTCGGCAATGGCGCTGCCCGCGCCTTCGCGCTCGGCGGCCGCGTCGTTGGCCGCGCCGGGGGTGTCCACCAGGGTCAGGACCGGGATGCCGAGCCGGTCCGCGAGCCGGACCAGCCGGGCGGCGGTGCGGAATCCCGCGGGGCGGGTCGCGCTGCCGCGTTGTGCCGCGTACGCGATGGTCACCCCGCCGCGCGAGCCGAACCCGCAGCGAACACCGTCGTCGACGCCGCCGCAGCGGTCACCACTGATGTCCTCGCACCAGTCGAAGTAGTGCGTGAGATAGGCATCCGCGCGTGGTCGTTCGGGTGCCCGCGCGGCCAGCACGGCGTCCCAGCCGGTGGCGGGCGGCTCGGTGGCGCCCAGTGCGGCGGGCGGTTCGGCGGGCCGCCCGTCCGCCCCGGTGAGCAGGGTGAGCCAGCGGCCCAGCGTCTCCGGCAGGTGCGCGGGGTCCACGATCCGGTCGAGGAGCCCGGAGGCCAGCTGAGACTCGGCGGTGTAGGCGGAGAAGTCGCCGGGGGGCCGGACCCGGGCCCCGGCGAACCCGACCTGCGCGCCGGGCAGGGCCAGCGTCACGTCGGCCCCCGCCCCGAGCGTGGCCCAGCCGCCGCCGGTCGTCGGGTCCCGCAGCACCGAGACCTGCGGCAGCCCGGCCGCCCTGGTCAGCGCGGCCTGCCCGGCGATGCGGTGGAGCTGGGTCAGCGCGGCCATGCCCTCCTGCATCCGGCTGCCACCGGTCGCGATCAGCGACACCACCGGGGTGCGGCGGCGCCGCGCCTCGGTGAACGCCGCCTCGATCCGGTCGCCGGTACGGCGGCCCAGTGATCCGCCGAGGAAACCGAACTCGAACACGATCAGCATCGCTTCGACGGCGCCGATCCGGCCCACCCCGCAGAGCACGGATTCGCGTTCGCCGGTGCGTTCCTCGGCGCGGGCCCGCGCCTCGTCGTAACCGGGCCAGCCGATCGGACCGTCCACAACGGACGAACCGGCCGGTGGGGCGGGGAGTTCGGTGAACCCCGCCGCCAGCTCCGCGACGAACTCGCGGGCGGACCGCCGGTCAGCCATGCAATGCCCGTTTCATTACCTTGCCCATGTCGTTGCGGGGAAGCGCGTCGAGGTAACGCACCACCCGCGGCCGCTTGTGCGGGGCGAGCAGCCGCGCCACGTGATCGGCCAGCTCCTCCTCGGCGGGGGGTTCCCCGGACGGCACGATCCAAGCGACGATGCGCTCGCCGAGGTCCGCGTCCGGTTCGCCGGTGACCGCGGCCTCGGCCACGCCCGGGTGTTCGAGAAGGGCGTTCTCGATCTCCCCGGCTCCGATCTTGTACCCGCCGCTCTTGATCAGGTCGGTGGCCTTGCGACCCACGATCCGCAGGTAGCCGTCGGCGTCCCGGGTGGCCATGTCGCCGGTCCGGAACCACCCTTCGGCGAAGGCCGAGGCGGTCGCGTCGGGCCGGTTGAGGTACTCGGTGAACAGGTTCGGCCCCCGCACCTGGATCTCGCCGACGGTTTCGCCGTCGCTCACCGTGACTACTGCGCCCGACTCGTCGGTCAGCCGCACTTCGACGCCCCGCAGCGGCACGCCGACCGTGCCGGGTTTGCGCTCGCCGTCGGCCCGCACGCTCGTGTTCATCAGCGTTTCGGTCATGCCGTAGCGCTCGACGACCTGCTGACCGGTCGCCGCGGTGATCCGCCGGTGGTCGTGCACCGGCAGGGCCGCCGAACCGGAGACCAGCAGCCGGGCCCGGCCGAAGGCCGCCGCCAACTCCGGGTCCGTGGCGACTTCGCCGGCGATCCGGTGGTACATCGTCGGCACGCCGAACATCATGGTGGCCCCGGCGGACAGTTCCTTCGCGGCGGCTTCGACCGAGAAGCGCCCGAGGTGCCGGACGGTGCCGCCGCGGCGCAGCGGGCCGAGGATGCCGAGGATCAGGCCGTGCACGTGGAACAGCGGCAGCGCATGGACGAGCACGTCCTCGGCGGTCCACTGCCAGGCGTCTTCCAGCGCGTCGAGCGTGCCGGCGATGGCGCGCCGCGGCAGCACCACGCCCTTGGGCGGTCCGGTGGTGCCGGAGGTGTAGACGATCAGGGCGGGCGCCTCGTCGTCGGGTTCGTCCGGCAGCTCGCCCGGCTTCCCGGTGAGCGGGACGTCGACGCGCGGCAGCGCGGCGAGCGCGGCGGGGAGGGTGACACCGGGTTCGGTGAGCACGGCCGAAGGTGTGCTGTCGCTCACGATGTGGGCGAGTTCCCGTTCCCCGATCTTCGGGTTGACGGGCACGGCGGGCACCCCGGCGAGCAGGGCGGCGACGACCGCCACGCTCGTGTGCAGCGTCGGGGTGGCCCATACGGCGACCCGCACCGGCTGCGCGTCCCGCAGCCTCCGCGCCAGGTCACCGGCCACGGCGGCCAGTTGCGGGTAGTCGAGGGACAGAGCGCCGAAGCGGAGGGCTTCCTTGTCCGGCGCTTCGCCCGATGGTGCTGTCAGGGCCGGGAACAACCGTTTCGCCACGACAGCCGAACCTACCCGAAGCGAGCCCGCCCCGGGAGCCCCGCGAGAAGGCGGTGACCTGCGGCATCGGGATCGGCGCGACCGGTAGGCTGGTACATCGTGCTGGTACTCGCCCTTGACACCTCGACGCCCGCGGTCACCGCGGGGGTGGCAACCCTGGCGGGCGCAGACGTCACAGTGCTCGCCGAGCGCGTCACCGTGAACCCGCGCGCCCACGGCGAACTGATCACCCCGCACCTGCTGGCGGCCGCGCGGGAGGCCGAGGTCGCCCTGCGCGAAGTCGACGCCATCGTCTGCGGGGTTGGCCCCGGGCCGTTCACCGGCCTGCGGGCCGGGATGGCCACCGCGGCGGCCCTCGGCCACGGGCTCGGCATCAACGTGTACCCGGTGTGCGGCCTCGACGCGATCGCCGCGCAGGCCACCCCCGGCGAGCCGTTCCTGGTGGTGACCGACGCCCGCCGCCGCGAGGTGTACTGGGCCGCCTACGACGAGCACGGCGCGCGGGTCGACGGCCCCCATGTGCAGGCGCCCGAGCCGCTCGGCCGCCCGGTCGCGGCGGGCGACGGCGCGCGACAGTACGCCGAGCGGCTGGGCGTGCGAGTGGTCGAGCCGTACTATCCGGCCACCGCCGGTCTCGTGACCGCCGCGCGTGAGGCGCTGCTCGCCGGTGAGGCCCCGGCCCCACTGACCCCGCTGTACCTGCGCCGCCCGGACGCGGTCGAGCCGTCCGCCCGGAAGCGGGTGACGGCGCCGTGAGGCTCGCCCCGCTCCGCCGCAAGGACATCGCACGCTGTGTGGAGATCGAAAAGCAGCTCTTCGCCGGGGACGACCCGTGGAGCGCCCGTGCCTTCCACTCCGAGCTGGACGCGGGCAACTACTACCTCGGCGCGTACGGCGAGGAGGGCGAGCTGATCGGCTACGCGGGGCTGGCCACGGTCGGGCGGCCGGGCGAGTTCGAATCCAGCGTGCACACCATCGGCGTCGAGCGGGAACACCAGGGGCGGGGCGTGGGCACCGCGCTGCTGCGCGCGCTACTGGAGAAGGCCGACGAGCTGAACGCGCCGGTATTCCTGGAGGTCAGGACGGACAACGACCGTGCGCTCGAACTGTACGCGCGGCACGGGTTCGGCCGGATCGGTCTGCGCAAGCGTTACTACCAACCGTCGGGTGCCGACGCGTACACCATGATGCGTCCCGCCCGCAGCGCTCAGGAGGTGGGCTGATGTCCCGGGTCGTCCTCGGCATCGAAAGCTCCTGCGACGAGACCGGCATCGGGCTGGTCCGCCTGCACGACGACGGCCGGGTCGAGTTGCTCGCCGACGAGGTGGCGTCCAGCGTCGAGCAGCACGCCCGCTTCGGCGGTGTGGTGCCCGAGGTGGCCAGCCGCGCGCACCTGGAGGCACTGGTACCGACGGCCGACCGGGCCTTCGAGTCCGCCGGGCTGAAGCTGTCCGATGTGGACGCCATCGCGGTCACCGCCGGGCCGGGCCTTGCCGGTGCGCTGCTGGTCGGGGTGTCCGCGGCCAAGGCCTACGCTGCCGCGCTCGAAGTGCCGCTGTACGGCGTGAACCACCTGGCGGGCCATATCGCCGTCGACACGCTGCAGCACGGTCCACTGCCCTCGCCCTGCCTCGCGCTCCTGGTGTCCGGCGGCCACACGCAACTACTGCGCGTGGACGACATCGCCACCGCGATCACCGAAATCGGGTCCACTGTGGACGACGCCGCGGGCGAGGCGTACGACAAGGTCGCGCGCGTGCTCGGCCTGCCCTACCCGGGCGGCCCGCCGATCGACAGGGCGGCCGCGCAGGGCGACCCGAAGGTGATCGCCTTCCCCCGCGGCATGACCGGCCCGCGTGACGCGAAGTTCGACTTCTCCTTCTCCGGCTTGAAGACCGCGGTCGCCCGCTGGGTGGAGAACGCGGAACGCCGTGGCGAGGAGGTGCCGGTGAACGACGTCGCCGCATCCTTCCAGGAGGCCGTCGCCGACGTCCTCACCGCGAAGGCGGTGCGGGCGGCCACCGAATCCGGCATCGGCACCCTGGTGATTTCCGGTGGGGTCGCGGCGAACTCACGGCTGTCGGCGCTGGCACGCGAACGGTGCGAAGCGGCCGGGATCGAGCTGCGGGTACCCCGGCCGCGACTGTGCACCGACAACGGCGCGATGATCGCCGCTCTCGGCGCGCACGTGGTCGCGGCCGGGGTGGCCGAGTCCGGTTTGGACATTTCGGCGAACCCGGCCCTGCCCGTCGACGTCGTCTCGCTCTAGCCCACGGGGCGGGCGGGGGAGAGCACCACGTCGTCGCGCTTGACATAGGCGACGCGATGTCCGAACTGGACTTGGACGTACCGGGTCTTCCCGCGCACCACCACGTGGCTCGCCGGGTCGAAGGTGGTGGCCCAGAAGTACTCCGAGTCCAGCACCGGGCCCGCGGCGTACCGCTGTCCCGCAGGCATCGTGTACTGCAGCGGCACCACCGATTGCGGCGTGATTCCGGGCGGGTAGGCCTCGGCCTCGGGATAGGCGCGGCCGTACACCGGGATCGAGTCCAGCCCTGGCCGGGGGGTGACCACCATGCCGAGCGCCGGGTGGGCCGCGCGGGCCCCTGGCGGGTTGTGGAACCAGCCCTTCTGGCCGAGGAACCAGATCGCCGTCCAGTCGCCGCGGATCTCGGCGACCGCGTAGTGCTGGCCGGTGGACACCCTGCTGCCGACGTCCGCGACGTCCATGGTGGACGGTGAGCCGTCGGGGTGCAGGCCGGGGTCGAGCAGCAGCGGGGCGTCTTCACTCGGCTCGCTGTGCAGGATGACCGCGGAGGAGCCCAGCGATGGGCAGACCGCCCCCGGCGCGGTGTTGTCGCAGCCGGTGTAGCCGGGGCGGTTGCGGGAGAAGTCCGGCCTGATCTGCACCAGTCCCGTGTTCTGCCGGGGCGGCCAGGGGCACAGCGGCGCGCCCAGCAGTTCGAAGTAGTGCGCCCAGTCCCAGTACGGGCCGGGATCCCAGTGCATGCCCTTGACGGTGCCGGGGGTCGGGCCGGGCACCGTGTCGTGGCCGAGGATGTGCTGCCGGTCGAGCGGAATTTCGTACCTGTCCGCGAGATACCGCACCAGTTTCGCCGAGGTGCGGTACATCGCCTCGGTGTACCAGGTGCCCTGGGCGCCGAAACCCTCGTGCTCGATCCCGATCGACTTCGCGTTCAGATACCAGTTCCCGGCGTGCCAGCCGACGTCCTTGGTCAGCACGTGCTGGGCGATGTGCCCGTCGCTCGAGCGGATCGTGTAGTGCCAGGCCAGGTATTTCGGGTCCTGCACGAGGCCCAGCGCGACGTCGTAGGTGCACTCGGTGTCGTGGATGACGATGTGCGTGATCCGCTGGCTCCACGGGCGCTCGGCCTTGTCGTGGTTGCCGTAGTCGCCGTTGCCGAGGTCCTGGTAGGGCGCCGGAATCCATTCGCACGACACGCCGGGCGGCGCTTCCACCGCGCCTCGGTCGGCGGCGGGCAGCCCGAGCCCGCGCAACTGGATCCGCGCCGGGGTGATGCCGGGGAGGGCGTCCAACCGGACGGTCTGGCCGTCGTCGGTGACCCGTTCCGCGCCCGCGCCGATCACGCCGTACACCTCGTCGGCGAAGAAGGCGGCCGCGGTCGAGTCGGCGGCGCCGCTGTAGCGGGCCACCGCGCCGTACCAGTCGGCGGGATCGCTCCCGGTGTTCCCCAGTTCCCGCTGGTATCGCGCGAGAACGGCGGCCCCGCCGCGGATGTTCTGCACCGGATCGGTGCGCACGGTGGCGGGTGCGACGCCGGTCAGTTCCGCCGCCAGGTCCACGGTCTGCAGCGCCGGATCCGGTCCGGTCACGGCGGGCGAGGCCGGGTGCAGTGCGGGGCGGGCGTCGTCCGCCCTCGGATCCTCGCTGCCCTTGTCGTGGTGGCTGCCGCCGGCGGCCGCGGTGCGCAGGTCGGTGAGGTGCATCGGCCCGAAACCGGCGGCGGTGCTCGGTGCGCCGCCGTGGTGGTCCCAGCGCGACTTCAAATAGGACACCCCGAGCAAAACCGGTTCGGGGACACCGAATTCCGCGGCGGCCTCGGCGAAGGCCCGCTGGCGCTGCCCTCCGGCGACGGATGCCTGCGCGCTGCCGGTGGCGGCGGTGGTGGCGGTGGCCAGCCCGGCCGTTCCGGCGGCGGCCACGCGCAGCGCGGTGCGGCGAGTGAACGGATCCATGAACTCTCCTCGCTTGCGGAGCAATGCCAGAAAGCTACACACCGTCGGCGAGCTTGGATACGTCCTTTCGGTGTCCTCGCGGGGTTGCCCGGAATGGACCTTTCAGCCGATCGGCTGCGGCTCGGGCCGCGTGTCGAAGGCCTCGCGTGCGGCGAGGATCTCGTGCACGTGTTGTTCGGACCATTCGCCGAGCACGCAGAACAGCCCGCCGACCTGACTGCCGAGTTCGGTGACCGTGTACTCCACGCGGGGCGGCACGGTCGGATAGACGGTGCGCCGGACCAGACCATCGCGTTCCAGTGAGCGCAGGGTCTGGGTGAGCACCTTCTGCGTGATGCCCTCGAGTGCGCGGCGCAACTCGTTGAACCGCACCGGGCCCTCCGCCTTGGTGAGGGAACTCAGCACCAGCAGAGTCCACTTGTTCGCGAGCGCGTCGAGCACGGTGCGCGCCGGGCAGCGGGTGAGGTAGGCCTGCACGGTATCCATGAGGTACCTGGATATCAAAAAGGTGCCTTCTTCACAACGGAAAGCCGCGGCTGCAGGATCTTTCGCATGCGAGCGATCGATGTGCGGGCCTTCGGTGGCCCGGAGGTCCTGGAACTGGTCGAGACCGCGCGCCCGGAGCCGGGGCCGGGGGAAGTG
>NZ_VJWX01000152.1 GCF_007713715.1 Amycolatopsis rhizosphaerae | reverse complement strand
GCCGTGACCCAGGGCCCTCCTCCCCCCGGCCGGAAGGACTGGGGCAAGCCGTGAAGGGTCCCTTCACAGTCGAATCGACTGTGAAGGGACCCTTCACGGCCAACGTGGAGATCCCCGAAACTGGGAGCATGCGAGCGAGCCGCCTGGTTTCCCTGCTGATGCTCCTCCAGGCCCGGGGCAGGATGACCGCCCAGGAACTGGCGGAGGCGCTCGAAGTCTCCGTCCGGACCGTCTACCGGGACGTGGACTCGCTCAGCTCGGCGGGCGTGCCGGTGTACGGCGAGCCCGGGCACGACGGCGGCTACCGGCTGCTCGACGGCTATCGCACGCGCCTGACCGGCCTGACCGCCCCCGAGGCGGAGTCGCTGTTCCTGACCGGCGTTCCCGGTGCGGCCGCCGACCTCGGCCTGACCGCCGCGGTGACGGCGGCCCAGCTGAAGCTGCGCGCCGCGCTGCCCGCCGAACTGGCCGACCGCGCCGGGCGGGTCGCCGAGCGGTTCCACCTGGACACGCCCCCGTGGTACCGCGAGGGGGAGGCCACCCCGCACCTGCCGCTGATCGCGAACGCGGTGTGGGAGCGGCTTCCGGTGCGGATGCGCTACCTGCGCTGGGAAGAACCGCGGAAGGTCACCCGCACCGTCGACCCGCACGGGCTGGTGCTCAAGGCGGGCCAGTGGTACCTGGTGGCGCGGGCCGGTTCCGCGTTCCGCACCTACCGGGTCTCGCGGATCCTGGCGGCCGAGGTGCTCACCACCCCGTTCGACCGCGCCGAGGGCTTCGATCTGGCCGCCCATTGGGCCTCCTACCTGCGAGGATTCGATCAGCGGCGGTATCGGGACGAGGCGGCGGTGCGGCTTTCGCCGCGCGGGCTCGAACGGCTGCCGGAACTGCTGGAGGCCGCCGTGGTGGCCGCGGCGCGGACCACGGCCGAGGCGCCCGACAGCGAGGGCTGGACCACAGTAAGAGTGCCCATAGAATCCACCGAAGCGGCGCTGGCCGCGTTCCTCCAGCTGGGTGCCGACGCCGAGGTGCTGACACCGGCGGGTCTTCGGGCCCGGATGATCGAGACCATCGTCTCACTCGGCTGCGTGTATGCCACGAATGGGGGACGCTTATTTGACCGATTCCAGAAAGAGTAGGACGGTGAAAGGGTCATGGCTTCACCACCGGTCGATGCGGACGGCGTGGCGCTGGAGGCGTTGCGTGAGGCCGGTCTGCGGGTGACGAAGCCGCGGCGGGCTGTTCTGGCCTGGCTGGCCGAACATCCCCACTCGACGGTCGACGCCATCGGCGCGGGCGTGCGCGAACAGCTGGGCTCGGTGTCCACCCAGGCCCTCTACGACGTGCTCGCGGCGTGTACGGAAGCCGGGCTTCTCCGGCGGATCGAACCGGCGGGCCACCCCGCCCGGTTCGAACGCCGGGTCGGCGACAACCACCACCACCTCGTGTGCCGCCGGTGCGGCCGCACCGAGGACGTCGACTGTGTGACCGGGCAGCGGCCCTGCCTCACGCCGAGCGACGAGCGCGGGTACGCCCTGGACGAGGCAGAGGTCGTGTTCTGGGGCCTGTGCCCCGATTGCCTGGCCACGCCGGACGATCGCCACCTCGAGGAGACGCGACATGACCCGAATCCAGTCGGAGCCCTTCACCACCGATGACGCCGGCATTCCGGTGGAAAGCGACGAGCATTCGCTCACCATCGGACCGGACGGCCCGATCCTGTTGCAGGATCACTACCTGATCGAGCAGATGGCCCAGTTCAACCGCGAACGGGTCCCCGAACGGCAGCCGCACGCCAAGGGCAGCGGCGCCTTCGGACGGTTCGAGGTGACCGGGGACGTGAGTGCCTACACCAAGGCCGCGGTGTTCCAGCCCGGCACCACCACCGACGTGCTGATCCGGTTCTCCACCGTCGCCGGGGAGCGGGGCAGCCCCGACACCTGGCGCGACCCGCGCGGTTTCGCGGTGAAGTTCTACACCACCGAGGGCAACTACGACATGGTCGGGAACAACACCCCGGTGTTCTTCGTCCGCGACCCGCTGAAGTTCCAGCACTTCATCCGCTCGCAGAAACGCCGCGCGGACAACAACCTGCGCGACCACGACATGCAGTGGGATTTCTGGACCCTGTCCCCGGAATCGGCGCACCAGGTGACCTGGCTGATGGGGGACCGCGGCATTCCGCGCACCTGGCGGCACATGAACGGGTACAGCTCGCACACCTATCTCTGGGTCAACGAAAAGGGCCGGAAGTTCTGGGTCAAGTACCATTTCAAGACCGATCAGGGCATCGAGTTCTTCACCCAGCACGAGGCCGACCAGATGGCGGCGGCGGACACCGACTACCACATGCGGGACCTGTTCGAGGCGATCAAGCGCGGTGACCATCCCAGTTGGACACTGCAGATGCAGATCATGCCCTTCGACGACGCCAAGACCTACCGGTTCAACCCCTTCGACCTGACGAAGGTGTGGCCGCACGGGGACTACCCGCTCGTCGAAGTGGGCCGCATGACGCTGGACCGCAATCCCGCCGATTTCCACACCGAAATCGAGCAGGCCGCGTTCGAACCGAGCAACCTGGTGCCCGGGATCGGGCCGAGCCCGGACAAGATGCTGCTGGGGCGGCTGTTCTCCTATCCGGACGCGCACCGGTACCGCATCGGGCCGAACTACAAGCAGTTGCCGGTCAACGCGCCGCGCTCGCCCGTGCACAGTTACAGCAAGGACGGGCCGATGCGCTACCAGAACGTGTCGGACCCGGTGTACGCGCCGAACTCGAAGGGCGGACCGCGCGCGGACACCGAGCGTTACGGCGAACCGGCGGGCTGGTATGCCGACGGCGAGATGGTGCGTACCGCGTACACGCTGCGCGAGCAGGACGACGACTGGGGCCAGGCGGGCACCCTGGTGCGGGACGTGCTCGACGACGCGGCACGGGACCGGCTGGTCGACAACATCGTCGGCCACCTGCTCAACGGGGTGAGCGAACCGGTGTTGCAGCGCGCCTTCGAATACTGGCGCAATGTCGACAAACCGCTCGGCGAACGGGTCGAAAAGGGCGTGCGCGGCAAGCAGGGCGAAAAGGACCCGAAGGCCGCCGAGCAGGCGAACCCGGCTCGCACCTCGATGCAGCGGAAGGCCTGACCGCCGCCTCCTGGTGTCCCGTCTTCCGCGGGGCGGGTTCCCCGCTGCTCGTAGGCTTGCCGGGCAAAGGCGGGACACAAGGAGGTTCACTGTGGGAGATCTGCTCGGTGCCGCGGCCACCCCGCCCCGGAGGCGGCTGCGCGAGCTGCTCGCGACCGGGGAGCCTCTCGTCGCCCCGGGCGCCTACGACGCGTTGTCGGCGCGCCTGGTGGAGCAGGCGGGGTTCGGGGCCGTGTACATGACGGGCTTCGGCACGACCGCCTCCCTCATCGGGCGCCCGGACGTGGGACTGCTCTCGGGCGCCGAGATGACCGCCCACGCCGCGCGCCTCGTGTCCGCGGTGGACGTGCCGGTGATCGCGGATGCGGACACGGGCTACGGCAACGCGCTCAACGTGGTGCGCACCGTGCGTTCCTACGAGCAGGCCGGGGTGGCCGCCCTCCACCTCGAAGACCAGGTGATGCCGAAGAAGTGCGGTCACATGAGCGGTAAGGCGGTGATCGGCGCCGAGGAGATGGCGGGCAAGATCCGGGCCGCGGCCGCGGCGCGGCGCGACCCGGACCTGGTGCTCATCGCCCGCACCGACGCCGCCGCCGTGCACGGCCTTGACGACGCGATCGCGCGCGCGAAGCGGTACGCCTCCGCGGGCGCGGACGTGCTGTTCGTCGAGGCGCCCACCTCCGAGGAGAGCATCGAGCGGATCGGCGCGGAACTGGCCGGGGTGGCGCCCCTGGTGTTCAACTGGGTCGAAGGCGGGCGCACCCCGGCGATCTCGTTGCGGCGGATCACCGAACTCGGTTTCTCCCTGGTGCTGTTCCCGATCGGCACGCTGCTCGCCGCGACCGCGGGCATCCGGTCGCTGCTCGGCGCGCTGCGGGCCGACGGGACCCCGGCGGCCGTCCTGGGCGAACTGCCCACCTTCGGCGAGTTCACCGAGCTGATGGGCCTGCCCGAGGTGCTCGAACTGGAGCAGCGCTTCGCCGGCGGCTGATCAGGCGTGGCGGCGCGTCAGCCCGAGGTAGGACAACGCCAGCACGGCCAGCACCGCCCCGGCCCCGGCCGCCACGCCGGTACCGGCGGGCAGGACCAGCCCGCCGAACACCGTGCCAAGGCCGATGCCGAGGTAGATCGCGGAGGCGTTGAGCCCCACCACGAGTGCGGTCTCCCCGGGTGCGGCGGCGATCAGCCGGTGCTGCTGCGCGGGCGTCTGGCACCACGAGCTGGCGCCCCACGCCGCCATGAGCACCCCGGTCAGCACCGGCGAGGACGTCCCGGTCGCCACCGCCAGTGCCAGCGCGGCCAGCCCCACCGCCATCACCGCGTAACCGCAGGCGAGGACGCGCACGGAACCCCAGCGATCGGTCGCGGCCCCGGAGGCGAGGTTTCCGGCCACGGCCCCGGCCCCGTACAGGAAGAGCATGGCCGTCACTCCCGGCGGGGCGACGCCGACCGCGCCGAGCACGGGCACGCTGTAGGCGTAGACCGTGTAGGCGGCGCCCATCCCGAGCACGGTCAGCGGCAGCACGGCGAGCACACCGGGCCGCCGCAGCATCGCGAGCCGGTCGCGCAGCGGGACCCGCGGGTTTCCCGGCAGGACCGGCATGATCGCGAACACGCCCGCGGCGCACACCCCGCACAGGGCGGCGACCAGTGCGAGCGCCGAGCGCCAGTCCAGCGCGCGCCCGGCCAGATTGCCCAGCGGCACGCCCAGCGCGGTCGCCACGGTCAGGCCGCCGACGACCACGGCCAGCGCCCGCGCCCGCTGTGCGGGAGCCACCAGCGACGAGGCGACCGCCCCGGCGTTGGGGGTGAAGGCGGCCGCCCCCAGCGCGGCGAGCACCCGGGTCGCGATCAGCACCGGATAGTCCGGGGCCAGCGCCGAACCGGCGTTCGCCACGCCCAGCACGAGCAGCGCCCCCACCAGCAGCGCCCGGCGCGGCAGGCGGGCGGTCAGGGTGGCGAGCACGGGAGAGGCCACCGCGTACGCGGCGGCGAACACGGTCAGCGACTGGCCCGCCGTGGCCTCGGAAACCCGCAGCGAGGCGGCCATCGCGGGCAGGAAACCGGCGACGACGAACGCGTCCGTGCCGACCGCGAACGTGCCCAAGGCGAGCACGAGAGTGGACGCGAGGCCCCGCGGCGCGATGCGCTCCCTCGCGATCGGAGTAATCGGGATATTAGCCATCCCCATTCCTTTCCTGACAAGACAAGGGTTTTGCTCCGATGAAGCGCCGCGCTCAGCCGCCCATCCGGGCGTACCGGCGGCGCGTGCGTTCGGCACTGGCGGCCGGGGCCGCGGCCATCAGGTCGGCAATGGTCTGCGCGGCCAGTTCCCGGCGCCAGGCCAGTTCGGCGCGCCGCATCGCGGTGGCGATTCCGCACGCGCTCCGGAATTCACTCGCGGCCCCCAGTCCGCTCACCCCGCGCTGCCGGATCTCCTGGCAGCGAAAGGGTTCCACCGGACCTTCCACGGCGGCCACGACGTCCATCAAGGTGATCCGCTCCGGCGGCCGGGCGAGCGAAAAGCCGCCACGGACCCCCGGAACCGAGGCGAGGATTCCCGCGCGGGTCAGGGCCTGCAGCCGCTTTTTGAGGTACTCCGGCGGCAGGTCGAACCACGCGGCGAGCCTGCCCGTCGGCACCGGCCACTCCCGCTCCAGCCAGGCCAGCGTCACGCAGCAGTGCAGGCCCCACTCGACCCCTTCACCCAGTCGCACAACCGGGATCTTAACTGTCCCGGTTTGCCCGGGCGGGGTCAGGGCGCCGGATCGGCGATGATCGTGCCCATCGCGCCGCGCTCGGCATCGGCGAGCCGGTGCGTCAGGAAGGGATAGGTCCCCGGCTGCGGGAAGGTGAGTTCGACGAATCCGCCCTCTCCCGGTTGCAGGTCCAGCTCCTGCGCCGCGCCCGCGCCCGGCGTCACCAGGTACGCCCCCTCCTTGTAGACGGTGTCGAACTGCGTTCCCACCACGTGGAACGCGGCCGGGACGTTCGGCCCCGCGTCGAGTACCCACAGCCGGACCCGCTTGCCCGCGGGCACGTGGATCGGCGCGGTGCGGTACTGACCGGCGTAGCCGTTGAACACCACGAGATCGGGGTTCGAAGACAGCAGGCGGCTCCGCTGCGGCACTCCCCCGCCGTCACCGAGGTAGAACTCCGACTGCACGAACACCTCCGAGGCTATGGAAGCGCCCGCACTGTCCGAAGTGGGCGGATCGATCACCACCGCGCCGTACATGCCCATCGCCACGTGCTCGATCATCGGCTCGGTACCGCAGTGGTAGAGCCAGATCCCGGCGTACTCCGCCCGGAACCGGTAGACCAGCTCCCCGCCCGGCGGCACCGGCCGCATCACCGTCCCCGGATCCACCTGGCTGGCGTGGAAGTCCAGCGAATGTTCCATGGTGCCGCCGTTGACCAGGTGGACGGTGAAGGTGTCCCCGACCCGGCCGTGCAGCACCGGCCCCGGCACCGTCCCGTTGTAGGTCCAGACCTCCTGCCGCACCCCCGGGGCCACCTCCTCGGTGCGCTGCTCGACCCGCAGCGTCACCGTGTGCTCGGTGCCGCCCGGCGCGGGCGCGAGCGCGGCGTCGAAGGGCTGCCGCGCCGGTTCCGGGGCGGGCGATCGCACTGGCCCGGGGGCGGAGTCCGCGGTGCGGATGGTCAGGGTCATCCCGGCCTCGTGGTGGCCGGGCACGGTGCACCAGGCCTGCTCGTCGTGCTCGACGGCCCCCAGGTCGACGGTCTGCTCCTCCCCCGGCGCGAGGCCGTGCGTGCCGCGGCCGCCGTCGAGGCGAAGATCATGGCTCAGGCGCCCGGTGTTGCGCACCGCCAGCACCAGATCGGTGCCGGGCCGCACCACGATCACCGAAGGCGTGACGCTGAACTCGTCGAGCGTGACCGCCACCGGCACCCCGGAGGCCGCGGTCGCCGCGGGCCCGCTCGCGGGCCGCTCGCCGCGGCCGGGCCAGCCCGCCGCGACCAGGCCGAGCGCCACGACCACCACCGCCACACAGCCGACGGCGAGCGCCTCGTAACCGGCGAGGCGCCACCGGTCACCCGGTTCGCGCGCGGGCCGCCGGGACAGCACGAGCGCGACGACCACCAGCACCGGGAACGAGCCGAAACCGAGCACCACCAGCGCCCAGGCCGGCACCCGCAGCGCCGCGCCCGAAGGCACCGCGAGCAGCAGCACGCCCAGGTTGCCCAGCCCGGCGCGAGCCTGCCAGGCCCACGACAGCACCGAGGCCAGCCGCCGGTTGCCCACCGGCCCGCCGCCAAGGGTGACCGGAATCAGGAAGGTCAGCGCCCCGGTGAGGATCTGGGCCACCACACCGAGGGCGAGCACCGGCACCAGCAGGTGCGCCAGCAGGCGGTCGGCCGGTCCCGGCCCGGAGGCGAGCGCGGCGACGTCGGCCACCAGCGCCACCAGCAGCCAGCCGTGGCCGAGCAGCAGGGCCATCGGCGCGGCCTGCCTCGGCGCTTTCGCCCGCATCTCCGTGACGGCGGGCAGCAGCGCCCGCACCACCCCCGCCGTGTACAGGGCCATGCCCGCGGCGGCGACCCAGTGCAGCGGTGGCCACCACGGACCGGCCAGCAGCGCGGCCGCGGCCACGGCGAGCCCCGCGGTGACCGGGACCAGCGCCGCGCGGGCGGCGCGCGGGGCGTCCTCGGCCATCCTGGTGCGCAGGACCGCGGGCCAGAGCATGAACTGCGTGCCGAGCACGGCCAGGCCCAGCCAGCCGAGCAGGTTGAGGTGGGCGTGCGCGAGCCGGACCGCGGGTTCCCACGCCGCGGAGGCGATCGCGCCCGTACCGAGCAGACCGCCGAGGGTGCCACCGACGGCGAGCGCGGCGCCTGCGGCGATGTAGTAGCGCACGGCGATACGCAGGCGCCCGGCCAGTACGGCGGCCGAGGCCATCCGCACCAGCGCGGCCACGTGCCCGAGCACCGCGAGCACCACCGCGCTCGCCCCGGCGGCGACGAGCCACGGCAGCCGCGCGGGCACTCCGGCCAGTACGGCGGCCACCCCGAGGTTGAGCGCCACCAGCCGCGCGCTCGCGGCGCGCTCCGGGCCGGGGCGCGCGTGCAGCAGGGCCTGGGCGAAATGGCGCGTGTAGACGAAGACCGCCGTGGTCGCGGCACCCAGCGCCAACAGGTGGAGCGCCAGCCAGGACGGCATCGCGACGAGCCCGGGCATCGAGCCGAGCACCGCGGCCGCCACCAGATAGGCCGCCACGATGCCCGCCGTGACCGCATGCCGCCGCTTCCGCGGCGAGGCGGCGGGCTCCGCCACCGGCAGGCTCCGGTATGCCGTCGTCTCCGGCCCGTGCTCAGCCACCGCCACTCCCCGTTTACACCATCACATTAGTAGAAACGAGATCAGCTTAGCCACCGGTGCACCCGGACGACCAGGGACCGAGGTCCCGACCGCGCCGCCGTGGCGGCGGGCGTGGATGATCGGCGCATGCTCGAGGTCTCGTGGACCACCGTCCGGCTGTTCCTGCACGTGCTCGCGGCCACCGTGTGGGTCGGGGGCCAGCTCACCCTCGCCGCGCTGGTACCCGCCGTCCGCGGCGTCGAAGGCGTGCCGAAGATCGCCGCCCGCCGGTTCAACCAGGTCGCCTGGCCCGCCTTCGCGGTGCTGGTGGCGACCGGGGTGTGGAACATACTGGCCGAGGCGGACAAGGACAGCGGCGCCTACCGCACCACCCTGATCGTCAAGCTCGCCGTGGTCGCCGCCTCCGGCGTCACCGCCTTCCTGCACGCCCGCGCGCGCAGCACGGCGGGACTGGCCGTGTTCGGCGCACTGACCGGCGTGACCGCGCTCGGCTCACTGTTCGTCGGCATCCAGCTCGCCGGTTAGGCCCTGTATCGAAGTGGTTTGCGTGGCGGTGCGGGTAGCGGAACCTGACGCGGTCCCTCGCTGTGGGATCGCCTCCTCATGAATGCCCAATTCACCACGTCGGCGCTGTCCTCGCCAAGAACCGCCTCAGAACCCGCGGCGGTGCCGGTTGACGGCCCGCCGCAAGCGGCTCCGCCGCTGAGATACACGCCCTTAGGGTTTCCACTAGTTAATATGGTTTTATGACCGCACCCTGGCGCATGGCCCGGCCCTTCGTCGTCCTCGGCGCGGCCTGCGTGGTGGGCGGGGGGCTGGCCTCGGCGGCGACCGCCCCGATGGCTTCGATGCACAGCGCCTGGGCGGTGGCCTACCTGGTCCTGGTCGCCGGCGCGGCCCAGATCGCCCTCGGCCTCGGGCAGGCGTTCCTCGCCCCGGCGCCGCCCGGCGGGCGGCGGCTCGGCATCGAACTGGCCGCCTGGAACGGGGGAAACGCCGCGGTGCTCGCCGGCGTCTTGGCCGGGGTGCCCCCGCTCGCCGACGCGGGCGGAGCGGCACTCGTGCTCGCCCTCGCCCTGATGACGGCCTCCGTCCGGGGCGGTGGTCCCGAACTGTGGCGGACCCGCCGCGCCTTCCTGCTACTGGTGGCGGTGCTGCTGGTGAGCATTCCGGTCGGCCTCGTGCTGGCCCGGCTGCGATGACCTGCCTCACAGCACTTTTTAACAAGCGATTTCGTAATTACTATGGGCGGTGTATCCCCAGCCGAGAGGACTTCCCGTGACTTCCGCATCCGTCCACATCCGGGACACCAGCGACGATCGCGAGGTCCATGCGGCCGCGGCGATCCGGGAGGAGGCCGAGCGGATGGCGCTGGCCTTCGAAGCGAAGGTCGCCCTGCTCGCCGACCTCGAACTCGACCCACCGGTCCGCCAGGCCGCGCACGCGGCGCTGGCCGCCTTCGCGACCGGCAGGCTGCGCCCGTACCTGGAGGCGGCCGACGAGATCCTCTACACGGCCGCCGAGAACGCCGAGCGGACGCGGCTGCTCGTGCGCGCCCTGCGCGCCCAGCAGGAAGCGATCGACCGCCGGATCTCGGAACTCGTCGCGGCCACCACGACGGCACGGGCCGCGCACGCCGCACGCGCGGTGGCGACCCTGCTGCAGGGGCAGATCGCGGTCATGCACACGGTGCTGCTGCCCGCACTGGCCGGACTGCCCGGCACTGATCTGGCCCGGCTGGCCGGGAACCTGACGGCCCTGCTCGCCGGCGGCCGCATCCCTCCGGCCCGTCACGGCCTCGGCTGACAGACCGGTTCGACCGGATCGGTCCGGTCAGCGGCGGGACAGGTGGGCCAGGCAGAGCGAGGGTTCGACGAAGGGCTCCAGCCGCCCGGCCTTCAGCGGGGACCGCACTTCGGCCAGCACACCGCGCATCAGCCCCAGGTGCAGCGAGCACACCACGTCCCGGTGCCGCTCGGCCACCTCACGGAACGGGCAGTGGTGCAACGGGATGACGGCGTCCTGGGAATTCCCCGGGCCCGCGGCCGGATTCTCCGGGTCCACGGCTTCGCCCGGGGCGAACCCGGCGTCGGCGAGCACGGCGGTCAGCCGGCGCAGCGCGTCTTCCGCATCGACCTTCAGCGAAGGGGCGGGCCGGTCGGCGAGGTAGCGGCCCCAGGCCTCCCCCGCGGCGACCGCGGCGCGCGCCGGTTCCGGCACCGCGTCGGCGACCAGCCCGGTCAGCATTTCCGCGAGCAGGCGGTAGCTGCGCTGCCCGGCGGGCACCTCCGCCGCGGCCGCCCGGTAGACCGTGCGCGGGCGGCCCGGCTGGCTGCGCTCCTCGGACTCCCGCTCGGCCAGCCCGGCGTCGACCAGGCCGTCGAGGTGGAAGCGGGCCGTGTTCGGATGCAGGCCGGTCCGTTCGGCCACCTCCTGCACCCCCACCGGCCCGCTTCCGGCGCGCAGCACCGAGAGCACCCGCGCCCGGCTCTCGCCGAGTGCCGGTCCTTGGCCGGGATCGGTCAGCATCTCACCCATGCCACCAGTTTAGCCGAGGGTGGTAGTAGAAACTACGCGGACGCCGGGGGCCACTCCGCGACCAGCGGCGTGTCCACCCCCACATCGCCGAGCTTGGCCGCCCCGCCGGGACTGCCCAGCGCCTCGTCCCGGCCCGGCAGCGGCTCGCTGAAGAACCGCGCGTTGTCCCCGGCGTGGACGGTCCACCGTTCGGGCAGGTCGTCCTCGTAGTAGATGGCTTCCACCGGGCACACCGGCTCGCAGGCGCCGCAGTCGACGCACTCGTCGGGATGGATGTACAGCGACCGCGCCCCCACGTAGATGCAGTCGACCGGGCATTCGTCCACGCAGGCGCGGTCCATCACGTCCACGCACGGCTCCGCGATCACGTAGGCCATCACGCCTCCCCTGTTTTCTCCAAAGCCTCCTCGTCAAAATAATCCGGCGTGGCGCCGGGCGCCAGCGAAGGCTCCCCCTCCACGGCCAACACCCACGCGACTTTGCCGGAGCACGGCGCGGGACCCGGCGCGCGGCTGAAGTCGCACCCAGCCCGAACGGCCTTCTGCCGCCACACTGGAGATGCCGATCACGCCGAAGACGAACGATGCTGGGACGACAAGTGGGCGACGAGCTTTCCGCTGAACCGCTGGCCACCACCGCCGGGCCGCGCCCGCCGTCGTTGCCGCTGGGCCGTCACCCCCGCGACCTGGTCGTGCTCCTGCTCGCCGCGGGCGTGGTCGCGCTGTGCGCGTGGGTGGCGAGGGGCGAGGGCGTCAACCCCGTCGAACTCGCCATCTACGAGCAGATCGGGCGGCTCCCGTCGGCATCGGCCGCGGTGTGGCGGGTGATCAGCTGGGCGGGCGGCTGGCCCGGGATCGCCGTGGTCGGCACCGTCGCGCTGTACCTGAAACGGGTCAGGCTCGGGCTCGAATGCGTCGCGGCCGGGGCGGTGGGATGGGTGCTGTCCGGAGTGCTCAACGGACTGGTCGGCAACCGGCCGGTGCCGCTCGAACTGTTCGGACTCGACGGCATCCGGCTGCCGGGCCCGGAGGGCTTCCCGTTCCCCTCGTCCCACACCGCGGTCGCCGCGGCGATGGTTTCCGTCGCGGGCCCCTACCTCAAGGCCCGCTACCGCCACCTGGGCTGGGTGCTGGTGGTGCTGGTCGCCGCGGCCGACGTGTACCTGGGCTACCACCTGCCGGTCGGGGTGTTCGCGGGCGCGTTCCTCGGCTGGGGGGTGGGTGCGGCCTTCCACCTGGTCCTCGGCGCACCCGGCCGGCAGACCTCGGCGGCCGCGGTGCACCAGGCGCTCGCGCGGTCCGGCCTCGCCCCGGAGAAGATCGTCCAGGTGCGCGGGCACGTGCTGGGGCCGCTGCAGTTCATGGTGACCACCGCGACCGGCGACCGGCTCCGCGTCGAGGTGGTGCGGAGACTGCACCGCCGCGCCGGTCCGTGGTACCGGCTGCGCCGGCTGCTGGCGTCGCTGGAGGTCGAAGACGAGCCGCCGCTGTCCAGCACGTACCACGAGGCCGAGCACGAAGCGCTGGTCACGCTGCTGGCCGAGCACGGCGGGGTCCGCACGCCGCCGATCGTGCTGGCCTGCCAGGCGCCGGACGGCTCTTCACTGCTGGTACGGCGCCAGATCGAAGGCCGCAGACTCACCCGCCTCGGCGCGGACGAGATCACCGGCGCACTGCTCGACTCGGTCTGGGCGCTCGTCGCCCGGCTCGGCGAAGCGCGGATCGCCCACCACGACCTGCGCGCCAAGAACTTCCTCGTCGACGACACGGGCACGCCCTGGCTGCTCAACCTCACCCTCGGCAAGGCGGGCGCGGGCACCCAACGGACCACGGGGGACGTCGCCGAGGCGCTGGTCTCGATCACCTCCGTGGCGGGGGTGGAGCGGGCGGTCGCGAGCGCGGCGAGGGTCCTGCCCGCCGAAACGCTGGAGGCGGCGCTGACCTATCTGCAGCCGCTCGCGCTGCCGCGGCGGATCCGCAAGCAGCTCAGCGACGAGCGGTACCTGCTGACCGACCTGCGCGAAACGCTCGCCGAGCGGATCGACCGGCCCATCCCGCCGTTCCGCTCACCGGTCCGCCCCGCCACCGTCGTGGGGCTGCTGCTGTTCGGCGGCGCCATCTACACGCTGCTGCCCCAGCTGGGGAGCCTGCGCGCGGTGGTGGAATCGCTCAACGAGGCGAGCTGGACCTGGCTGGTGATCACCGTGGTGACCGGGCTGGTCGCCATCGTGTTCGCCGCGGTGTCGGTGATCGGCTCGAGCCTGGACCGGCTGCCGTTCTGGCACACCACGGCCGTGCAGACGGCCGCCGCGTTCACCGGGCGCACCACCCCGGGCGGGGTCGGTTTCTTCGGGATCAACGTCGCCTTCATGGAACGGCTGGGCATCCGCCGCTCGCGGGCGGTCGGGGTGGCGATGCTCAACATCGCCGGCACCGGCGTGCTCGGCGGCATCTGGTCGGTGGTGGGTGCCTTCGGCGTGGGCACCGCAGGCCTGCTCACGGGCGTGTCGATCCCGCACACCTGGCCGGTGGTGGCCGCGGTGGCCGGGGTGGTGGCCATCGCGGTGGCGGTGCTCGCCTCCCCGTTCGGCCGCCGCAAGGTGATCCGGCCCGCCCTGCAGATGACCCGGGACCTCGCCGCGACCCTGCGCACGCCCCGCCGTGCGGTGCAGCTGTTCGGCGGGGCGGCGGCCTACCTCGCGGTGTCCGGGCTGGGGCTGGTGACGAGCCTGGCCGCGTTCGGCGCGCAGGCCCCGGTGGCGGCCGTGCTGACCGTGTTCGTGATCGGCCAGACCTTCGGGCACATCATCCCGACCCCGGGCGGGCTGGGCGCGGTGGAGTCGCTGATGGTCGGCGGGCTGGCCGCGATCGGCACCCAGCCGACGATCGCGGTGGCGGCGGTGCTGACCTCCCGGCTGCTGACCTACTGGCTGCCGGTCCTGCCGGGCATCGCGGTGTTCCGCTACCTCCAGCACCACCGCATCATCTGACGCCTCTTCCGGCAAAGTCGGCCGAGTGTTGGCCGTGAAGGGTCCCTTCACAGTCGATTCGACTGTGAAGGGACGGCGGATTCATGCGGTGGTTGCAATTTGATCTATTTAGGAC
>NZ_VJWX01000151.1 GCF_007713715.1 Amycolatopsis rhizosphaerae | reverse complement strand
CCCCCGGACCCCCTGGCCCGAGCAGGAGGTGCCCGCCGATCCGGAGGCCGCGGCACGGGAGTTCTGGCAGACCTGGTTCACGATGCTGCCCGAGACCAACGCCGCCCTCGGTGACCGCCAGCCGCAGCGCGTCGAGAACGACTTGGCCGCCGTCGTCGCCCGGCTGCACCCGGAGCTGCACTTCTCCCTCGAACGCGGGCAGCGCGCCATCTACGCGCTCGTGGTGAGCGGCCAGGAGGACCCGGCGCTGCGCCCCTACACGGACGCGTGGCGGGCGGCGGCGCCGGAGGAGGACGCCATCTGGGAGTACCACGATTCGGTGCCCCCGGTGCCCGACCCCACCGAGGTCACCGTCAACCTCGGTGCGCACCGGATCAGGCTCGGCGATTTCCGGGTCGGCGCCACCGTCGACTCCGGCGCCGGGGCGGTCGACGTCGCCGTCTACCACCCCCAGCTCGCCGGACTGGAAGAAGCGTCGCGTTCGGCGATGACCTTCCTGCCGCTGGACGCCGCGCTGGGGGAGCGGCTGGCCGGGCGGTGGCTGCGCCGCGTCGAGGTGGTGGGCACCGAACCGGACGAGGCGCTCACGCTCGTGGAGCTCCGGGACCTGGTCCGCGGGCTCGACCGCCGGGACCCGGAAAGTGTCGGTGGCACTGATTAAGCTGCCGACTGTGAGTGACGAGCCGGTAGTCCAGGACATGTCCGACGTTCCCGCCGAGGTGCGGGAGCGGCACGGTGCGCTGGCCGAAGAGATCCGCGGCCACCAGTTCCGCTACTACGTGCTGGACGCGCCCACCATCTCCGACGGCCAGTTCGACGAGCTCGTGCACCGGCTCGAACGGCTCGAGGCCGAGCATCCGGGCCTGGTCACCCCCGACTCGCCGACGCAGAACGTGGGCGGCACCTTCTCCACCGAGTTCGCCGCCCACGACCACCTCGAGCGCATGCTCAGCCTCGACAACGTGTTCGACACCGAGGAGATGCTGGCCTGGGTCGACCGGGTCGAACGCGAGGTCGGCGGCTCGACGCAGTACCTGTGCGAGCTCAAGATCGACGGTCTCGCCGTCAACCTGCTCTACGAGCAGGGCAGGCTCACCCGCGCGCTGACCCGCGGCGACGGGCGCACCGGCGAGGACGTCACGCTCAACGTGCGCACCCTGGAGCAGGTGCCGGACATGCTCACCGGCACCGACGAGTATCCGGTGCCGGAGCTGATCGAGGTGCGCGGCGAGGTGTTCTTCCGGGTCGAGGACTTCCTCGACCTCAACGCGAAGCTGGTCGAGGCGGGCAAGTCGCCGTTCGCGAACCCGCGCAACACCGCCGCCGGTTCGCTGCGCCAGAAGGACCCCCGCGTCACCCGCAGCCGCCGCCTCCGGATGATCTGCCACGGGCTGGGCAGGCGGGACGGCTTCGAGCCCGAGCGCCAGTCGCAGTCCTACGAGGCGCTCGCCGCCTGGGGCCTGCCGGTGTCCGCCCACACCAGGGTGTTCGACACCGCCAAGGAGGTGCTGGCCCACATCGGGTACTGGGGCGAGCACCGGCACGACGCCGAACACGAGATCGACGGCGTGGTGATCAAGGTCGACCAGGTCGCGCTGCAGCGCCGCCTTGGCACCACCTCGCGAGCCCCGCGCTGGGCCGTGGCGTACAAGTACCCGCCGGAAGAGGCGAACACCAAGCTGCTGGACATCCAGGTCAACGTCGGCCGCACCGGGCGGGTCACCCCGTTCGCGGTGATGGAGCCGGTGAAGGTGGCCGGGTCCACGGTCGCGATGGCCACCCTGCACAACGCCGAAGAGGTCAAGCGCAAGGGCGTCCTGATCGGCGACCGGGTGGTGATCCGCAAGGCGGGCGACGTCATCCCCGAGGTGCTCGGCCCGGTGGTCGAGGTGCGCACCGGCGAGGAGCGCGAGTTCGTGATGCCGACGCGGTGCCCGGAGTGCGGCACCCCGCTGGCCGCGCAGAAGGAGGGCGACGTCGACATCCGTTGCCCCAACGCCCGGTCCTGCCCGGCGCAGTTGCGGGAGCGCCTGTTCCACCTGGCGGGCCGCGGGGCCTTCGACATCGAGGTGCTCGGCTACGAGGCGGCGAGTGCGCTGCTGGAGTCGGGTGTGGTGGCCGACGAGGGTGATATCTTCGCCCTCGACGAGGAGAAGTTGCGGCAGGTCGAGCTGTTCCGCACCAAGTCGGGGGAGCTTTCGGCGAACGCGGGCAAACTGCTGGCCAACCTCGAAACGGCGAAGGACCGGCCACTGTGGAAGGTGCTGGTGGCGCTGTCCATCCGGCACGTCGGACCGACCGCGGCCCAGGCGCTCGCCCGCGAATTCGGTTCGCTGGAAGCGATCGAGGCGGCCGACGAGGCGGCACTGGCCGATGTGGACGGTGTCGGCCCGACGATCGCGGCGGCCGTGCGCGAATGGTTCACCGTGGACTGGCACCGGGAGGTGGTGGCCAAATGGCGGCGGGCCGGGGTGCGGATGGCCGAGGAGCGCGACGAATCCATCCCGCGCATTCTGGAGGGGCTGTCCATCGTGGTGACCGGATCGCTGACCGGATTCTCCCGCGACGAGGCCAAGGAGGCCATCATCGCCCGCGGCGGCAAGGCGGCCGGTTCGGTGTCGAAGAAGACGGCCTTCGTGGTGGTCGGGGACGCGCCCGGGTCCAAGTACGACAAGGCCGTGCAGCTGAAGGTGCCGGTCCTGGACGAAAGCGGTTTCCGGGTGCTGCTGGAAAAGGGACCGGAGGCGGCGGCGGAGGTCGCACTGCCCACGGAGGCTGAGCAGACCGGTGAGTGAGTTCGTGGTGCGGCCCGTGCGGCCGGAGGAACTGGCGGTGGTCGGCGCGCTGACGGTCGCGGCCTACCGGGAGGACGGCCTGCTGGTCGCCGACCCGGACTACGTGCACGAGCTGTCCGACGCGGCCGGCCGCGTCGCGCATTCGGAGTTGCTGGTGGCGGTGGACGGCGGGGGACAGGTGCTGGGCTCGGTCACGCTGACCCCGCCGGGCAGTCCGATGGCCGAGATCTCCCGGCCGGGCGAGCTGGAGTTCCGCATGCTCGCCACCGCGCCAGCGGCGCGGAGCCGCGGGGTCGGTGAGGCACTGACCCGCGCCGTGGTCGACCGAGCCCGGGAACTCGGCGCCGAGTGCGTGGTGATGTCCAGCCTGGAGGCCATGACCGCGGCCCACCGCCTCTACACCCGCCTCGGCTTCACCCGCCTCCCCGAACGCGACTGGGAACCCGTCCCCGGCTTCTGGCTCCGCGCCTTCGCCCTCCCCCTCACCTGACCCACGCCCGGGCCGCAGTGCGGGCTTCAGCCGCGCAGCCGCTCGATCAGCGTGATCAACTGGGCGCGGAAGGCGCTGTCATTCCCGAGCGCGCCCAGGACCCCGGTGTCCTCGCGGGCGAGCCGGTCGGCCTGCCGGTGGGCCTGCCTGCCCGCCTCGGTGAGCCGCGCGAGCTGGCGCCGCGCGTCGGCCGGGTCGGGCACGCGCTCCAGGTGACCGGCCCGCTGGAGCCGGTCGAGGGTTCGGCTCATGGTCTGATCGGTCACCTGGCAGCGCCGGGCCAGCTCCCGTTGCGACAACGCGCCGCCCCGCAGCGTGTGCAATACGATCAGACCGGCGTGCGACAGGCCGAGCGCGTCGAGCCGGTCGGTCCAGCGCTGCTCCACCAAGCGTGCCGCGGCGGAGAGCAGGCGGCCCGTCGGCCACGACGTGATGCCCTCTTCGGTGCTGTTCGTCGTGTCCTCTTTGCCGGTCACGACACCTCCCCATGATAAAAATGCTCAGCCTGCTGAACAAATGGCGACCCGGAGGACTGTATCCGTCATGCCGAGCACCTCACCCGTCCTGCCGCGCACTCCGGCCGTCCGCCGCACCCGCTGGCTGGTTCCCGCGCTGCTGCTGCTCGTCTGGCTGGTCGTGGGCGGTTTCGGTGGGCCCTACACCGGCAAGCTCAGCTCGGTCGCCAAGAACGACAGCTCGGCGTTCCTGCCCGCCTCCGCCGAGTCCACCAGGGTCCAGGACGAGCAGCGCGCCTTCTCGCCGACGCAGGTGCTGCCCGCCGTCGTCGTCGCCGAGCGCCCGGCCGGGATCACCGGGCCGGACACGGCCTTCCTCACCGAAACGTCCGTCCGGATCGGACAGATCCCGGGCGTCGCCGGGCCGCTGCCCCGGGTGCAGCTGTCCGAGGACAAGCAGGCACTGCAACTGGTCGTACCGATCAAGACCGGGCAGAAACCCGCCGAAGTGGTCAAGACGATCCGCGCCGAACTCGCCGCATCCCCGTCCGGGCTGACCGTGCTGGTCACCGGGCCCGCCGCGCAGATCGCGGACATGGTCACCGCCTTCGGCGGCATCGACGGGCTCCTGCTGGTCGTGGCGGGCCTGGTGGTGGCGGTGATCCTCGTGCTGGTCTACCGCAGCGTGCTGCTGCCCGTCCTGGTGCTGCTTTCGGCCGTGTTCGCGCTCGGCCTGGCCAGCCTCGCCGTGTACGTGCTGGCCGACCACGACCTGCTCACGCTCAACGGCCAGAGCCAGGGCATCCTGTTCATCCTCGTCTTCGGCGCCGCCACGGACTACGCCCTGCTGCTGGTGTCCCGGTTCCGCGAGCAGCTCCGGGACACCGAAGACCGGTTCGAGGCGCTGCGGATCGCCTGGCGCGCCGTGCTCCCCCCGCTCGTCGCGTCCGCGGTGACGGTCGTGCTGGGGGTGCTCTGCCTGCTGTTCTCCGATCTGCAGTCCAACCGCGGACTCGGTCCGGTCGCCGCCATCGGCATCGTCGCCGCCCTGCTGGCCTCGCTCACCTTCCTGCCCGCCGCGCTCGCGCTGTGCGGGCGCGCCGCGTTCTGGCCGCTGCGCCCGAAACTCGGCTCACCGCATCCGGAGACCGGCGGGCTCTGGGCGCGGATCGCCCACGCCGTCGAGGCCCGGCCCCGCACGGTCTGGGTGGTCACCAGCGTGGTCCTCCTGGCCGGGGTCGCCTTCCTGCCCCAGCTCAGGGCCTCCGGGACCGCGCAGTCCGATCTGTTCCTGACCAAAGTGGACTCGGTGACCGGGCAGCAGGCGCAGGCCCGGCACTTCGCCGGCGGCTCCGGCTCCCCGACCGTGATCATCGCCGACGCGGGGCGTGCCGACGAGGTGGCCCGCGCCGCCCACGTGCCGGGGGTCGCGCAGGTCGCACCCACCACCACCGTGGGCGGCCGCACGCAGGTGTACGCGGTGCTGTCGGACCCGGCGGACTCCGAGGCGGCGCTGGCCACGGTGCAGCGCATCCGGGACGCCGTGCACGCCGTGCCGGGCGCGGACGCGCAGGTCGGCGGGCGGACCGCGATCCAGCTCGACACCCAGCAGACTTCGCGGCGCGACCGGGCGATGATCATCCCCATCGTCCTCGCGGTGATCTTCGTGGTCCTGGCGCTGCTGCTGCGCGCACTGGTGGCCCCGCTGCTGCTGATCGTGACCGTCCTGCTGTCCTTCGGCGCGACGCTGGGTGTTTCGGCGGTGGTGTTCAACCACCTGTTCCGCTTCCCGGGCGCCGATCCGGCGGTGCCGCTGTTCGCGTTCGTGTTCCTGGTCGCGCTCGGCGTGGACTACAACATCTTCCTGATGACCCGGGTGCGGGAGGAAACCCTGAGCCTGGGCACCCACAAGGGGGTTCTGCGGGGGCTCACCCTCACCGGCGGCGTGATCACCTCGGCCGGTGTGGTGCTGGCGGCGACCTTCGCGGCCCTGGCGGTGATCCCGATCCTGTTCCTCGCGCAGATCGCCTTCCTGGTCGCCTTCGGAGTGCTGCTGGACACCCTGATCGTGCGTTCCCTGCTGGTCCCGGCGCTGTCACTGGAGCTGGACAAGCGGGTCTGGTGGCCGTCCCGGCTCAACTGAGCGACGATCGGAGGATGCGGTGCGTGGTGTTCGGCGCCACCGGCTACCTCGGCGGGCGCCTGGTCCCGGAACTGCTTCGGGCCGGGCACGAGGTTCGTGCCGTGGCCCGGGATCCGGGGAAGCTGGCCGAAACCGCCTGGCACGACCGGGTGGAGGTGGTGCGCGGCGACGTCGGCGACGCCCCGAGTGTCGCCGCCGCGCTGGACGGACGGGAGGTGGTCTATTACCTCGTCCACTCCCTGCACCGGAAGGACTTCGTCCGCCTGGACCGGCAGGGTGCGCAAACCGTGGCCGGGCAGGCCGCCCGGGCGGGCGTGGGCCGGATCGTCTACCTGGGCGGGATCACGCCCGAGGGTGAACCGCTGTCCGCTCATCTGGCCTCCCGGGCCGAGGTCGGCCGCATTCTGCTCGGTTCGGGGGTGCCGACCGTGGTGCTCAACGCCGCGATCATCCTCGGTTCGGGCTCGGCCAGCTTCGAGATGCTGCGCTACCTGACCGAGCGGCTGCCCGCCATGGTGACCCCGCGCTGGGTGCACAACCGGATCCAGCCCATCGCCGTCCGCGACGTACTCCACTACCTGGTCCGGGCGGCGGAGCTGCCGCCGGAGGTGAACCGGGCGTTCGACATCGGCGGCCCCGAGGTGCTCACCTACCTGGAGATGATGCGCCGGTACGCCGTGGTGGCCGGGCTGCCGCGGCGGCTGGTGGTGCCGGTCCCCGTGCTCACGCCGTGGTTGTCCGCGCAGTGGGTCAACCTGGTCACGCCCGTGCCGCGCAGCATCGCGGTGCCGCTCATCGAGTCCCTGATCCACGAGGTGGTCTGCCACGACCGCGACATCGTCGCGTGGATCCCCGATCCCGAGGGCGGCCTCACCCCCTACGACCGGGCCGTCGAACTGGCGCTGGCGCGCACCCGCGCCGCCGGCGTGCCGACCCGGTGGTCGGACGCGAGCACCCCGGGCGCGCCGTCCGATCCGCTGCCCACCGATCCCGGCTGGTCCGGCGGGAGCGTGTACCAGGACGTGCGGGAACTCCGGACCCGGGCGGACGCCGGCACGCTGTGGTCGGTGATCGAGGCCGTCGGCGGCGAGCACGGCTGGTACTCCTTCCCGCTCGCGTGGGCGGTGCGGGGCTGGATCGACCGGCTGGCCGGGGGCGTGGGCCTGCGGCGCGGCAGGCGCGATCCGCGCCGCCTGCACGTGGGCGAGGCGCTGGACTGGTGGCGCGTGGAACGCATCGAGCGGCCGCACCTGCTGCGCCTGCGTGCCGAGATGCGCATGCCGGGCCGGGCCTGGCTCGAACTGTCCGCGAACTCCGACACCGGCGGCGGGTCGGTCTACCGGCAGCGGGCGATCTTCCTGCCCCACGGGCTGGCCGGGCACCTGTACTGGAAGGCACTCGTGCCCTGGCACCGGGTGATCTTCGGCGGGATGGCGCGCAACATCACCGGTGCCGCCGAACACGGGATGCGCTGAGCGGACACGGCATGCGCTGAGCGCACACTTTCACCCCGGAAGCGCGAGCTCAGCCGTCGAGGACGACGGCGACGATCCCGGCGAAATGGGCCAGCCGGGCGACCTCGGCCGCGCGGAACATCGGCCCGCCGGGGCGGCCGACCAGCAGGGCGCGGTCCGGCTTGCCCAGCGGGGTCGCGGCCAGTTCGGTGCCCAGCTCCTGCCACGTCTGGGGCACCCACGCGTCTTCGCCGTCCAGCACGGTGGCCCGCTGCAGGGGCAGCCAGGGCAGCTCGGTGATCGGCACCTCCGGCGCGGCGCTCGAGGAGGCCAGGCGGTGGATGCCGTCCTCGGCGTGGGAAACCACGATCGACCAGCCCGCGCGGATGATCCTGGGCACGCCCTCGACCAGCAGCTCCAGGCCACGGGCGGGCTGCGCGGCGATGTCTTCGACCAGTTCCAGCTCCCGGTGGGAGTCCAGCAGCCCGGCGTACGGCCGGACCGCGTCCACCTCCACGCCGGGGATGCTCTCGGCGGCCGTGATGAGCGCGTCCGGCAGCCGCCCCGACGGCAGTTCGATCACCAGGTCGTCGATGGCGATCCCACCGGTACGCTCGACCACGTCCACGCTGAGGATGTCCGCCCCGATCGTGCCGAGCGCCGTGGCGACCGCACCGAGGGTTCCTGGGGAGTCCGGGAGTTGAACCCGGATCAGGAAGGACAACGTGAACCCCTTTCGGGTCGAGCGCTCCAGCCTTGCCGTGGAGTGCTGCCGGTCGCCGATTGTGACAGACGGGGCGGCGCAGGGGGAGGTGCTGTCCGCGTTCCGAGACCGTTCCGCACGCAAGCTGTGCACAACCCCGTCGAGCCACCGGCGGCGCTCGCCATAGACTTGCCCCTTACCGAAACCATTGACAGCACACCCCGGGAGTAACCCGCGTGCCCAACATTTCCCGTGCCGAGGTCGCGCACCTCGCCAAACTCGCCAGGCTGGCGGTCACCGACGACGAGCTGGACGTTTTCGCAGGTCAGCTCGACCAGATCCTGGACGCGGTTGCCAAGGTCGGCGAGGTCGCGGGGGACGACATCCCGCCGACTTCGCATGCCGTGCCGCTGACCAACGTCTTCCGTGAGGACGTCGTGCGCCCGGGGCTGACCCAGCAGCAGGCGCTGGCGGGCGCACCGGCCGCCGAAGAGGGCCGGTTCCGGGTACCGCGGATTCTGGGGGAGGAACAGTAAGTGACCGACCTAACAAGGTTCACCGCCGCCGAACTGGCGGAAAAGATCCGCGGCCGCGAGGTGTCCGCCGTCGAGGTGACGCAGGCGCACCTGAACCGGATCGCCGAGGTGGACGGCGCCGTGAACGCCTTCCTGCACCTCGACGCGGAGGGTGCGCTCGCCGCCGCCAGGGCGGTGGACGAGGCCGCCGAGCCCGCCTCCGCGCTGGCCGGGGTGCCGCTGGCGCTCAAGGACGTGCTCACCACCCGCGACATGCCCACCACCTGCGGGTCGAAGACCCTCGAAGGCTGGGTTCCGCCCTACGACGCGACCGTCACGCGCAAGCTGCGCGAAGCGGGCATGCCGATCCTGGGCAAGACGAACATGGACGAGTTCGCGATGGGCTCCTCCACCGAGAACTCGGCGTTCGGGCCCACCCGCAACCCGTGGGACCCCACGCGCATCCCCGGCGGTTCCGGCGGCGGGTCGGCGGCCTCTCTGGCCGCGTTCGAGGCGCCGCTGGCCATCGGGACCGACACCGGCGGTTCGATCCGCCAGCCCGGCGCGGTCACCGGGACCGTCGGCGTGAAGCCCACCTACGGCGGGGTGTCCCGCTACGGCCTGGTCGCCTTCTCCTCCTCGCTGGACCAGGCCGGGCCGTGCGCCCGCACGGTGCTCGACGCCGCCCTGCTGCACGAGGTCATCGCCGGGCACGACCCGCTCGACTCCACCTCGATCGACGCCCCGGTGCCGCCGGTGGTCGCCGCGGCCCGTGAGGGCCTGCGCGGGGACCTGACCGGCGTGAAGGTCGGCGTGGTCACCGAGTTCGCCGGGGACGGCTACCAGGCCGGGGTGCAGCGGTCCTTCGAGGCCGCCGTCGCGCAGCTGCGGGCACTGGGCGCGGAGGTCGTCGAGGTCTCCTGCCCGAACTTCACCTACGCGCTGCCGGCGTACTACCTGATCGCGCCCAGCGAATGCTCCTCGAACCTCGCCCGCTTCGACGCGATGCGGTACGGGCTGCGGGTGGCCGACGACGGCAGGCACAGCGCCGAAGAGGTCATGTCGCTGACCCGTGAGGCGGGCTTCGGCGCCGAGGTCAAGCGCCGCGTCATGCTCGGCACGTACGCGCTGTCCTCGGGCTACTACGACGCCTACTACGGTTCCGCCCAGAAGGTGCGGACGCTGATCAAGCGGGACTTCGACGACGCGTTCGAGCGGGTGGACGTGCTCGTCTCGCCCACCACCCCGACCACGGCGTTCAAGATCGGGGAGCGGGTGGACGACCCGCTCGCGATGTACCTCGCCGACCTGTGCACCATTCCGGCGAACCTGGCGGGCAACGCGGCCATGAGCGTGCCGAGCGGGCTGTCCGACGAGGACGGGCTGCCGGTCGGGCTGCAGATCATGGCCCCCGCGCTGGCCGACGACCGCCTCTACCGCGTCGGCGCCGCCTACGAGGTGGCGCGCGGCAGCATCATCGACCGGGTTCCGGAACTGAAGGGAGCAACGCTGTGACCGCGGTTGCCGACCTGATGGACTACGACGAGGTCCTCGAGCGCTTCGATCCGGTCCTCGGGCTCGAGGTGCACGTCGAACTCAACACGAACACGAAGATGTTCTGCGGCTGCGCGAACCTCTTCGGCGGCGAGCCCAACACGCACGTCTGCCCGACCTGCCTCGGCCTGCCCGGTTCGCTGCCGGTGGTCAACGGCAAGGCGGTGGAGTCGGCGATCCGGATCGGCCTGGCGCTCAACTGCGAGATCGCCCCGTGGTGCCGGTTCGCCCGGAAGAACTACTTCTACCCGGACATGCCGAAGAACTTCCAGACCTCCCAGTACGACGAGCCGATCGCGTTCAACGGCTACCTCGACGTGACGCTGGACGACGGCGAAGTGGTGCGCGTGGAGATCGAGCGCGCGCACATGGAGGAGGACACCGGCAAGTCGCTGCACGTCGGCGGAGCCACCGGGCGGATCCACGGTGCCGAGCACTCGCTGCTGGACTACAACCGCGCGGGCGTGCCGCTGATCGAGATCGTCACCAAGCCGATCACGGGCACCGGCGCCCGGGCCCCGGAGGTCGCACGGGCCTACGTGAGCGCGCTGCGGGACCTGCTGCTCGCCCTGGGCGTGTCCGACGTCCGGATGGACCAGGGCTCCCTGCGCTGCGACGCGAACGTGTCGCTGATGACCAAGGACGCCACCGAGTTCGGCACCCGCACCGAGACCAAGAACGTCAACTCGCTGCGCAGCGTCGAGCGCGCGGTGCGCTACGAGATGACCCGGCAGGCCGCGGTGCTCGCCGACGGCGGCAAGGTCACCCAGGAGACCCGCCACTTCCAGGAGGCCGACGGCACCACCTCGCCCGGCCGCACCAAGGAGACCGCGGAGGACTACCGGTACTTCCCGGAGCCCGACCTGGTGCCGATCGCGCCGCCCGCGGAGTGGGTCGGGCAGTTGCGCGGCACGCTGCCCGAAATGCCCGCCGCCCGGCGGCAGCGGATCCAGACCGAATGGGGGCTCACCGCCGAGGAGCTGCGGGACCTGTTCAACTCGGGTGCGGTCGACCGCGTCGAGGCGACGGTCGCGGCCGGGGCGAAGCCCGGCGACGCGCGCGGCTGGTGGATCAACTTCCTGGCCCAGGAGGCCAACTCCCGTGAGGTGGAGCTGACCGCCCTGCCGATCACCCCCGGGCAGGTGGCCAGGGTGATCGAGCTGGTCTCCACCGGTGAGCTGACCAACAAGCTGGCCCGCGAGGTGGTCAAGGGGGTGCTTGCCGGGGAAGGCGAGCCCGACGAGGTCGTGGAGAAGCGCGGACTGAAGGTCGTCTCCGACGACTCGGCGCTGCTCGCCGCGGTCGACGAAGCGCTGGCCGCGCAGCCCGACATCGCCGACAAGATCCGCGGCGGCAAGGTGCAGGCCGCCGGTGCGATCGTCGGTTCGGTGATGAAGGCGACCAAGGGCCAGGCCGACGCGAAACGCGTGCGCGAACTCATCCTCGAGCGAGTCGGCCAGGGCTAGGCGGTGGGCAGCCGGACCGGGGCCGATCCCGCGCGGCGGGCGGGCTGGTTCTCGTCCCGCCGTGTCTCCTGGCGGGAGTGGACCGCGCTCGCCGCGGGGGCGATCTCGGTGGCCGCGCTGTTCCTGCCCTGGACGAACCTGGCGGCCCGCAACCAGATCGCCGAAGAGGCCCTGCGCGAGGTGCCGGCCGGTGAGGTCGCGCGCGACGCCTGGACCACCGGGTTCCTCGCCTGGGCGGGGCCGTTGCTGCTGGTGCTGACGGGGCTGGCCGTGGTGCTGTTCGGCCAGTCCCGCCGGGTGCGGATGAGCGGCCTGCCGCAGCTGTGGCTGATGGCCGCGGCGGTGGCCGTGGTCCTGATGGTCCTCGGCTGGCTGGCCATGGACAGCGTGCTCTGGCATTCCATCGACCGCGCGCACGGCGAGGACGCGTCGGTGGTCCTTCAGGAGGGTGGCGTCGGGGCCTACGGCGGCCTCGGCCGCTACCTGGGGATGCTGGGCGGGCTCGCCTCCCTGGCCGTGGCCGTGCTCGACGTCCGGGCCTCCAGGCGCGCTCCCGCGCCGTCCCCGTCACGCCGCGGTCGCTGAGTCCGGCCGGGCTTTCCCGCAACGTGTGGCGCGGCCTGGCCGGTGAAATCGCTAGCCTGCCGGCCGTGTGGGCGCGCAGGCGGCGATGGCCGCGTCAAGTCCTGCCGACCATGCGTTGTCTCCGCCGCCGTCCCGGTCCTTCAGGCGCAGCAGCGCCGGCAGGCACTCGGGGGCGGCGAGTTCCCCGGCCGCCTCGACGATCAGGTTGCCGGGGTCGTCGTCGAGCCAGGCCAGCACCCTGGGCAGGGCCCGCGGATCGTGACGGCGGGCCAGCCCGAGCAGAGCCTCCCCGGCCGTGTCGCCGTCGGGATCGCCGAGGCGTTCGGTCAGCGCTGCGCGGACGGCCGGTGTGTCCGCGGCCAGTTGGGTGCCGAGTCCGAAGGTGGCCCAGTCCCGCACCTGGGTGTCCGGATCGCGCGTCAGGCGGATCAGGGCCTCGACGACGTCGGCGTCGGGTGCGTCGGCGTCCGTCACGCCCGGCAGCGCCACCGCGACGGCGAACCTCACGTCCTTGCTCGGGTGGGCGGCGTGGCGCAGGATTCCGGGACGCGCGCGTGGGTCGGACAGGTGGCCGAGTGCGGTCACGGCCGAGGCGATCAGCCGGTCGTCGGCGGCTTGTACCGCCTCGGCCAGCAGCGCGGCCAGTGTCTCGGCCCGAAAAGGCCGGTCGGCGGCGTACCCGATCTGGCCGAGCACATCGAGGCCGACCAGCCGGCGCCGGATTTCCGTCGATCGGGCGGCGGTCAGTGCCACGTCGAACGCGGCGCGGTCCGTGCGATCGTGCAGGCGGCGGATGAGTGCCCAGTACTTGTCGGACTCGGGGTCGGAGACGGCGGCAGCCCCGTCGACCAGTTCGCCCGGTTCCACGTCCACGCCGCCAAGATACCGGCGAACGCGTCTCCTGCGCTTCCACCTGGGAGTGACTCCTTGATCGGCGCCGGCCCAGCGGCAGCGTCGAATCCCTGCTCGCACCTTTGATCAGGGCGGTTGCCGGAGGCCCCTGGACAGGCGGCGTCAGTCCTTGCCGCTGCCGCCGTTGGGGTTCGGCTGGAGCTGGATCACGACCACGCGGTCGTCGCTGGACACGGGCTGCCCGCCGTCCTTGTTCACCGTGCCGATGAAGGCGAACCGCCCGTCGATCGGGTCGAGGCCGCCGTACCGCCCGTAACCGATTCCGTTCTTGCCGTCCAGCAGGGGCTTCGGGGTGCCGCCGACGGCGCCCTCCGCGGTGAGCGGCAGTTGCTGGACGGCACTGCCCGCGGTGGCGACCAGCACCGACTGGCCGCCGTCCGCGCAGCCCGCCACCCCCGGCCGGTCCGGCCAGGTCCAGGCGGGTGCGGACAGCGCGGCACCCGGATTGACCCGGTAGAGCGCGTCGATGGCGCCGTGGTCGGTGACCCACAGCCGCGTCAGATCCCCGGACTTGCAGATCCCGCCGGGGGAGTGCAGCCCGCCGGCGATCACCCGGTTGCCGGGAGCGGGGTTGCCCTGCGCGGCGTTGCCCCCGGTGTCGATGCGCAGCACCTTCCCCGCCAGCGAGCGGGAATCGGCGGCCGCGGCGGGGTTGCCCGCGTCCCCGGTGGCCACCAGGAGCGCGCCCTTGCCGTCGACGGCCAGCGCACCGCGGTTGCCGGTGGCGCCCTTCGGGATACCGGTGAGCACCGGCTTGGGCTGCTGGCCCTTCGTCAGCCGGACCACGCGGTTGTCCGTGGCCGTGGTGATGTAGGCGAAGACGAGCTGATCCTCACCGAAGGTGGGGGACAGTGCCAGCCCGGTCAGCCCGCCGTCACCGGTCGCGTCGACCTTGAGCGAGGCCAGCTGGACGGGTTTGCCGTTGGCGGAGACCTGCATGATCCGGCCGCTGCGGCGCTCCGCCGCCAGCGCCCCCGGATCCGAGCCGCCGCCGGGCAGCGCGGCGATCGCCGACACCGTGTCCAGGCAGGTCGCCACGACCGCCTTGTCGTAGTCGGTGCAGCCCTGGGGCGGGGGGATCG
>NZ_VJWX01000150.1 GCF_007713715.1 Amycolatopsis rhizosphaerae | reverse complement strand
CGCCCCCCAAACCGGCCGTGACGGGTCCCTTCACAGTCGATTTGACTGTGAAGGGACCCTTCACGGCTTGCCCCGGTCCCTCCGGCCCGGCGTGAGGGGGTCCCTCACGGGTGGTCGAGGGTGATGGCGAGGCCGACGGTCCGTTCGGTGCCGCCGCGCAGGCGGCTGGCGAACAGGGTGACCTGGCCGATCAGGCCGTACTTCCGCGCGATCGCGCGGCGAACCCGCGCCGAGCCTTCCGCGTCGAGAATCCGGGCCTGGCCGGTCACCGCCGGGCCCTGGGTCTGCTTGCCGCGGACATCGCAGGCCTGCACGGTGACCCTGCCCCCGGCCCGGATGCGCTTGACCTTGCCCGCCCGCCGTTCCGACCACACGAGAAGCTCGTCGCCGTCGCGGGCGGCCCAGACCGGGGTGGGCACCGGCCTTCCGTCGCGGCGGTAGGTGGTCAGCAGCACGAACTTCTCGGCGCCCAGCCGGTCGATCTCAGAGGCCATGGCGACCAGTCTAGCCGTTTCCGTGATCGTCCACTGTGGACTTCTCGACCTCGCCGAACCGGGCGAGGGCGAGCGCGGCCGCCACCGCCAGCACGAACCCGAGCAGGGCGACGAAGGTGTATCCGGGACGGGTGCTGTCGCCGAGCAGTGCGACGCCGATCACGGAGGGGGCCACGGTCTCCCCGAGCACCATCAGGCCGGTCGCGGTGGTGACGCTGCCGCGTTGCAGTGCCGAGGCGAAGAACAGCATCGCGAGCACCCCGGCACCGGCGATGACGTACAGCGCCACATCGCCGACCAGCGCAAGAAGACTGTTCGTCGACAGCACGCGCCCGGCGAGCGCGACCAGCCCGAAGCACAGCCCCGCGATCAGACCCAGCGCCGGGCTGCGCAACCGCTCCGGCGCCCGGCCCGCGGCCATGCCCACGGCGCCGAGCAGCACGGTCGCGACCGCGAGCGCGAGCCGGAAACCCAGCCCGGCGGGGGCGGAACCCTCGCTCTGGGCGGACAGTCCCAGCAGCGCCAGCCCGGCGCAGACCGCCACCACCGCGGCCCACTCCGCGGCGCGAAGCCGGGCCCCGACGGCGATCGCGGCGACGGCGGTGACCGCGAGGCTTCCGGCCAGCGCGGCCTGGACCAGGAAGAGCGGCAGCACCCGCAGCGCGATCAGCTGGGCGACGAACCCGAACGCGTCGAGCCCGAGGCCGAGCAGGTAGCGCCACTGCCGGAGCACCCGCACCAGCAGGCGCGGGTCGACCCCCGCCTCACCGGTGTCGACGGCGCGGGCCGCGACCGCCTGCAGTACCGAAGCCACTCCGTACGCCACCGCCGCGAGCGAAGCGAAGGCCAGTCCCCACCACATTCGGCCACCCTATCCGCGGCTCGGCGGGACGGGGGTTCCCCCTTGGCCTCTAAGCTGGGCGTATGTCGGTAGCGGTACGGGTGATTCCCTGTTTGGACGTGGACGCCGGTCGGGTGGTCAAGGGCGTGAACTTCGCCGACCTGCGGGACGCGGGTGATCCGGTGGAACTGGCGCGTGCCTACGACGCCGAAGGCGCGGACGAGCTGACCTTCCTCGATGTCACCGCCTCCTCGGGCAACCGCGAGACCACCTTCGACGTGGTCCGGCGCACCGCCGAGCAGGTGTTCATCCCGCTGACGGTCGGCGGGGGCGTGCGCAGCTGCGACGACGTGGACCGCCTGCTGCGGGCCGGGGCGGACAAGGTGAGCATCAACACCGCGGCCATCGCCCGGCCGGAACTGCTGCACGAGGCTTCGCGGCGGTTCGGGGCGCAGTGCATCGTGCTGTCCGTGGACGCGCGACGGGTGCCCGAGGGCGGGGAGCCGACCCCGTCGGGCTTCGAGGTGACCACCCACGGCGGCCGCCGCGGCACCGGCATCGACGCCGTGGAGTGGGCGGCGCGCGCCGAGGAACTCGGGGTCGGGGAGATCCTGCTCAACTCGATGGACGCCGACGGCACGAAGGCCGGTTTCGACCTGGAGCTGATCCGGCTGACCCGCCGTGCGGTGAGGGTGCCGGTCATCGCCAGCGGCGGGGCGGGCGAGGTCGCGCACTTCCTGCCCGCGGTGCGGGCCGGGGCCGACGCGGTGCTCGCCGCCAGTGTGTTCCACTTCGGACAGTTGAAGATCGGCGACGTGAAGGAAGCCCTGCGCGCCGGGGGAGTCGAGGTCCGGTGAAGCGGGTGGCCGTCGAGGTCAGGGTGACCATCGGGCTGCTGCTCGGGCTGGGACTGGCCTACGTGGCGCTGGGCGCGATCATCGTGACCACCTCGGAGGCGTCCCCGCGCACCCTGTTGCTGCCGCTGGCGAGCCTGGTGCTCGGCGGCCTGGTGGCGGGCGGGCTGGCGCTGCGGATGCCGTCGGCGCGGTTCCTGGGGTTCGCGGTGGTCGCGTTGCTGGCGATCCTGCACGCGTTCCTGCTGCTGGCGAGCGCGGTGATGTGGTTCAAGCTGTTCTCCGGCCTGCTCGCGGCCGGCTATGTCTACACGGGAGTGCTGTTGAATTCGGGGCCGATGCGCCGTTACCTGCTGGGAGATGCGGCGTGAGCCTGGATCCGGAACTGTCGGCGCGGCTCAAGCGCAACGCGGACGGTCTCATCTGCGCGGTCGTGGTCGAACACCGCACCTCGGACGTGCTCATGGTCGCGTGGATGAACGACGAGGCGCTGGAGCGCACGCTGACCACCCGCGAGGGCACCTACTATTCCCGCAGCCGCAAGGAGTTGTGGGTCAAGGGCGCCACCTCGGGGCACACGCAGCGCGTGCGCGAGGTGCGGCTGGACTGCGACGCGGACACGGTGCTGGTGCGCGTCGACCAGACCGGCCCGGCCTGCCACACCGGCACGCACAGCTGCTTCGACACCCGCGAGCGCCTGCTACTGGCCGACGACGCCTGAGGCGAGCCGTGAAGGGACCCTTCACGGTCGATTCGGCTGTGAAGGGACCCTTCACGGCCAACGGCAGCGGCTCTTCTCTCCCTTCCGGGTGAACTTCGGATCGCGTTGTCTGATTCGTTGCCAAGTGGGTGGATCTTCGGAAATGTGGTGCCGGTCAGTCGCACGATTTTTCTGGAGGGGCGCGACGATGAGCGATACGAGAACCTATTACGAACAGCTGCGCGCCCGGGCGCGGCATCTGCTGGGCAAGCTGGACGACACGATGAGCGATCTGCTGGCGGTGGAGTCCGCGGTGGACGAGGTGTCCAAGGCGGACATGGACAATCCCGGGGAACTGTCCACAACGGACGCCGCCGATCTGCGGCAGTTCCTGGACACCGCGCTGTTCTCGATCCGGGCCGCGGAACGTATCGCCGTGGAACACGTGAACGATGTGGACCGCGCCATGTTCCGCCTCGGACTGGCCGCCGCAGCGGGGCCGGAACCGGTTCCCCGTGAATGAGCGGGAATTCAATTCGAACGGGGTGAACCGAGGTCGCCGGTCAGGTAGCGCTGCAGATTCGGGGCCACCGCGGCGACCACGGTTTCCACGTCCGCCGAGCCGAGCGGTTCGAAGCGGGCGACGTACCGCACCATGCCGATGCCGATCAATTGGGAGGCGCACAGGGCGGCGCGCAGCGGGGCCTGGTCGGCCCGCAGCGCCGCCATGATCTCGTTGAGAATGCTGTCGATGAGGAAGTCCCGCAGCCCGATCGCGGCCTTGTCGTGGCTGGCCAGGCTGCGGACGAGCGCCGGGAAGGTGCCCCCGGAGGTCGAGTCCCAGGTGGTGACGAACCGGCGGACGATGCGCTCGCCCAGGGTCTCGGGGTCGCCCAGCATCAGGGCGGCGACGAGTTCCTTGGGCTGGAACGGCAGTTGCAGCACGGCCTGGGCGAACAGCGCGTCCTTGCCGCCGAACCAGTGGTTGACCATGGCCGCGTCCACCCCGGCCCTGGCGGCGATGGCGCGCACCGTGGCACCCTCGTAGCCGTTTTCGGAGAACGCCTCGCGGGCGGCCTGCAGGAGTGCGGTCCGGGTGTCCTGCCCGGCCGGGCGCCTGCCGCGCCGTTTGCTCGTCTTCGAAGGTTCCGTGGTGCTCACCGTGACATCATGACCGGGCCCGCCGAAATATTCAACGATTACTGAATTAACGCCCGGTGCCGGAGCTTCCCGGCGCGAGCGGCACAATGGTTTCTATGGTCTCTGTCCACTCCGCGAATTCCGCGTCCGGCGGGCTCGGTTCGGTGAGCCCCGCCCGGGACGACTTCCGCGCACTGGCCTCCTCCCGCCGGGTCATCCCGGTGGTGCGGCGGTTGCTCGCCGACGGGGAGACCCCGGTCGGCGTGTATCGCAAGCTCGCCGCGGACCGCCCCGGCACCTTCCTGTTCGAGTCGGCGGAGAACGGACAGTCCTGGTCACGATGGTCCTTCATCGGCGTGCGCAGCCCCGCGGCGCTGACCGTGCGCGACGGCAAGGCGGTGTGGACGGGCACCCCGCCGGTGGGGCTGCCCACCGAGGGCAACCCGCTGGCCGTGCTGCGGGAGACGGTCTCGGCCCTGCACACCGAACCGCTGCCCGGTCTGCCGCCGCTGACCGGCGGCATGGTCGGCTACATCGGCTACGACGCGGTCCGCTGGCTGGAACGGCTGCCCGAGCTGGCCGAGAAGGACCTGGACATCCCCGAGCTGACCATGCTCCTGGCCACCGACCTGGCCGCCTTCGACCACCACGAGGGCTCCGTCACGCTGATCGCGAACGCGGTCAACTGGGACGACTCGCCCGAGCGGGTGGACGCCGCCTACGACGACGCGGTGCGCCGGCTGGAGTGGATGACCGAGCAGTTGCGTGCCCCGGCGCCCTCCACCACGGCGGTGTTCGAGCGGCCCGAGCCGGCGTTCACCCGGCATCGCAGCCAGGAGGACTACTACCGGGCGGTGGAGCGGGCGGTCGAGGCGATCAAGGCCGGTGAGGCGTTCCAGATCGTTCCCTCGCAACGGTTCGAGATCGCCAACCAGGCGGACGCGCTGGACATCTACCGGGTGCTGCGCACCTCCAACCCCAGCCCGTACATGTACCTCCTGCGGCTGGACGGCTTCGACATCGTCGGCTCCAGCCCGGAGTCGCTGGTCACGGTGCGCGACGGCCGCGCCACCACCCACCCCATCGCCGGAACCCGCTGGCGCGGCGCCGATCCCGAGGAGGACGCGCAGCTGGCGAAGGACCTGCTCGCCGACGAAAAGGAACGCGCCGAGCATCTGATGCTGGTCGACCTCGGCCGCAACGACCTCGGCAAGGTGTGCAAGCCCGGCACGGTGCGGGTCGTGGAGTTCTTCACCATCGAGCGCTACAGCCACGTGATGCACATCGTGTCCACCGTCACGGGTGAGCTCGCCGAGGGCCGTACCGCGTTCGACGCCGTCGCCGCCTGCTTCCCGGCGGGCACGCTGTCCGGCGCGCCGAAGGTGCGGGCGATGGAGCTCATCGAGGAGCTGGAACCGGTGCGCCGCGGGCTTTACGGCGGCGTGGTCGGCTACCTGGACTTCGCCGGTGACGCCGACACCGCGATCGCGATCCGCACCGCACTGGTGCGCGAGGGCATGGCCTACGTGCAGGCGGGCGGCGGCGTGGTGGCCGATTCGGTCGCCGAGTACGAGGACAACGAGTCCCTGAACAAGGCCCGCACCGTGCTCTCCGCGATCGCCGCGGCGCAGACCATGGCGCCCGCGCGGGCGCTGGATCCGGCCGAGGACGCCGCCGGTGTCTGAGCGGCGTCCACTGTGGACGATCATCACGGCGTTGCTGCTGGGAGCGGCGGCGCTGTGGGGTTCGTCCCGCCTGGTCTGGTCGGCCTCGCTGCGCGCGGCCGCGATCCAGGGCCAGGTTCTGGAAACGCAGACCGGTGCCGAGCATTCCGGCGCACTGGTGCCGCTGGCGGTGCTCGCCGTCGCCGGGGTCGCCGGGGTCGTGGCGACCGGTGGCTGGCCCCGGCGGCTGCTCGGGGGCGTACTGGCGCTGGCCGGTCTGGCCGCGGGCTGGATCGCCGTCGCCGGAGTGCGGTTCGGCGGTTTCCCCGGCGGTACTCCGGTGTGGCAGGTGTTCACCGGGCGCGGACTGGCTTTGCTCGGGGGAATTTTGTTGCTCCTCGGCGGGTTGCTGGCCACCAGGCGCGCCGGTGCGATGCCGCGCCTGGGTGCCCGCTACGCCGCGCCCGGCGCGCGCAAGGCGGCGCGGGAGCCCGGTACCGACCTGTGGGAGGCGCTCTCCGAAGGCAAAGACCCGACAGATCGTTAGGGTGCTGCTTCCCCATCGCGGGGCCGCTTGCGCCCTCGCGCAAGCCGGTCCGGGTCGTTCAGAAGGTCATTTTCGTCGTCACCACGGCATGTTCGACCCGGAACGGGACCGTGACGGCGGGCGGGTTAGCATCTTTTCTGCGGGAAGGGGAAGGTGTTTGTGAGCCAGCTTTCGAGTGAAAACTTGGGGTCATCCGGGAACGGGGGCGCCTGGTGAGCGTTCTCGAAGACATCGTCGCCGGCGTCCGCGCGGACCTGGCCGAGCGTGAGAAGGCGCTGCCGTTCGACGAGCTCAAGCGCCTCGCCGCCAAGGCGGTGCCGCCTCGTGACGCGGCAAGCGCGTTGCGTGAGTCCTCGATCGGTGTGATCGCCGAAGTCAAGCGGCGCAGCCCGTCCAAGGGCGAGCTCGCCACGATCGCCGATCCGGCGGCACTGGCCAAGGACTACGAAGAGGCCGGTGCGCGCGTGATCAGCGTGCTCACCGAGCAGCGCCGGTTCGGCGGCTCGCTGGCCGACTTCGACGCGGTCCGCGCCGTGGTGGACGTTCCGCTGCTGCGCAAGGACTTCATCGTCAGCCCGTACCAGGTGCACGAGGCCCGCGCGCACGGCGCGGACATGGTGCTGCTGATCGTGGCGGCGCTGGAGCAGAACGCGCTGGTGGCGCTGCTCGACCGGGTGGAGTCCCTCGGGATGACCGCGCTGGTCGAGGTGCACAACACCGAAGAGGCCGATCGCGCGCTGGAAGCGGGCGCCCAGGTGATCGGCATCAACGCCCGCAACCTGCACACCCTGGAAGTGGACCGCGACGTGTTCGGCCGGATCGCCCCCGGACTGCCCTTCGACGTGACGAAGGTCGCCGAGTCGGGTGTGCGGGGCCCGGGAGACCTGATGGCCTACGCCGGCCACGGGGCGGACGCCGTGCTGGTCGGCGAGGGCCTGGTCGCCTCCGGTGACCCGAAGGGCGCGCTGATCAAGCTGGTCACCGCCGGTTCCCACCCCGCCTGCCCGAGGCCGAGCCGATGAGCGACCCCCAGCACGACCCCCAGCACACCGAGCACGATCCCGACGAGCGCGGCTACTACGGCCCCTACGGCGGCCGGTTCATGCCGGAGGCACTGATCGGTGTCGTGGACGAGGTGGCCGCCGAGTACGACAAGGCCCGCCGCGACCCCGCCTTCGTCAACGAGTTCAAGCGGCTCCTTCGCGACTACGCGAACCGGCCCTCCCTGCTGACCGAGGCTCCCCGCTTCGGTGAGCACGCCGGGGGCGCGCGGATCTTTCTCAAGCGTGAGGACCTCAACCACACCGGTTCGCACAAGATCAACAACGTGCTCGGCCAGGCGCTGCTGACGCGGCGCATGGGCAAGAAGCGCGTCATCGCCGAGACCGGCGCCGGTCAGCACGGGGTGGCCACGGCCACCGCCTGCGCGTTGCTCGGCCTGGACTGCGTGGTCTACATGGGCGAGGTGGACACCGAGCGCCAGGCACTGAACGTGGCGCGCATGCGCCTGCTCGGCGCCGAGGTCGTCCCGGTGAAGACCGGTTCGCGCACCCTCAAGGACGCGATCAACGAGGCCCTGCGGGACTGGGTGACCAACGCCGACACCACGCACTACCTGTTCGGTACCGCCGCGGGTCCGTACCCGTTCCCGATGATGGTGCGCAACTTCCACAAGATCATCGGCGAGGAGGCCCGGCAGCAGGTCCTGGAGCAGACCGGCCGCCTGCCGGACGCGGTCGCCGCCTGTGTGGGTGGTGGATCGAACGCGATCGGCATCTTCCACGGCTTCATCGACGACCCGGACGTCCGGCTGGTCGGCTTCGAACCCGGCGGTGAAGGGCTGGAAACCGGCCGCCACGGTGCGACCCTGACCAAGGGCAGCCAGGGCAACCTGCACGGTGCCATGTCCTACCTGCTGCAGGACGAGGACGGCCAGACCCTCGAGTCGCACTCGATCTCGGCCGGGCTGGACTACCCCGGCGTCGGGCCGGAGCACGCGTGGCTCAAGGACAGCGGGCGCGCCGAATACCGGCCCATCACCGACGCGGAGGCGATGGAGGCGCTGCGGCTGCTGTCGCGCACCGAGGGCATCATCCCGGCCATCGAGTCCGCGCACGCCCTGGCCGGTGCGATCCAGCTGGGCAGGGAACTGGGCCGTGAGGCGCTCATCCTGGTGAACCTGTCCGGTCGTGGCGACAAGGACATGGACACCGCGGCGAAGTACTTCGGATTGGTGGACTGATCGGCGTGACGGGCGGCGACACCGGGCTGGCGAGTCTGTTCGCGCGGACCAGGAGCGAGGGGCGGGCGGCCCTGGTGGGCTACCTGCCTGCCGGCTACCCCACGGTCGAGGCTTCGAAGGAACTGTTCGCCGCGATGCTGGACGGCGGCGCCGACCTGGTCGAGGTGGGCGTGCCCTACTCGGACCCGGTGATGGACGGGCCGACCATCCAGCGCGCCGCGCAGGCCGCGCTGGACGGCGGGTTCCGCCTGCGCCACCTGTTCGAGGTCGTCGAATCGGTGGCGAAGCGCGGCGGCCGGGCCGTGGTGATGACCTACTGGAACCCGGTGCACCGCTACGGCGTGGACGCCTTCGCGCGTGACCTCGCCGCCGCGGGCGGGCTGGGCATGATCACCCCGGATCTCATCCCGGACGAGGCCGCCGAGTGGATCGAGGCTTCGCGGCGCCACGGGCTCGACCGCATCTTCCTGGTCGCGCCGTCCTCCTCCGAGGAGCGCATCGACCTGGTGACGAAGGCGACCTCCGGTTTCCTGTACGCCACCGCGGTGATGGGGGTGACCGGGGCCCGCGACCAGGTCGGGACCGGGGCGGCGGAACTGGTGCGGCGCGCCCGTGCGCACACCGACCTGCCGATCGGGGTCGGGCTCGGCGTGCGGTCGCGCGAACAGGCGGCCGAGGTCGCCGGTTTCGCGGACGCGGTGATCGTCGGATCGGCGCTGGTCAGCAAGGCCGAGGAGGGTCCGGAGGCGGTCCGCGCGCTGACCGCCGAACTGGCCGAAGGCGTGCGCGAACCCCTCGTGCGCGCCTGACGGGTGCGGCAGACTGGGCACGTGATCTTCGAACTCGCTCAGGTGAACATCGCCCGGCTGCTGGCTCCGCTGACCGATCCGCAACTGGCCGGCTTCGTGGCGGCGCTGGATCCGGTCAACGCGCTCGCCGATGCCGCGCCGGGTTTCGTGTGGCGCATGCAGACCGAGGACGGCAACGCGACCTCGGTCCGGGCCTTCGAGTGGGACGCCGGGGACAGCTCCGGCGTGATCGTCAACATGTCGGTGTGGCGGTCGGTGGAAGACCTGGCGGAGTTCGTCTACTCCGACGAGCACCGCGAGGTGCTGCGCCGCCGCCGGGAATGGTTCGAACGGATGCGGGAGGCGGTCACCGCGCTGTGGTGGGTGCCCGCCGGGCACCGGCCCGACACCGCGGAGGCCGAGGACCGGATCCGTCACCTGCGGGCCCACGGCCCGACCCCGTACGCCTTCACCCTGCGGCAGACGTTCGCGCCGGGTTCGCTGCTCCCGGAGCCGGGTAGGCCGGACTGGCTCTGCCCGGCCTGAGACACCATGAGAGGGTGGCGGACATGCCCAAGCTGACGCCCCTGCAGGTCCGGAACCTCCTCGTCGCCGCGCTCGCCGCGGGCGGCGTCGTCTGGAACGTGTTGCGGGGCGGGCCGCTGTGGCTGACCGCCATCTTTGCCCTCTGTTCCCTGCTCGCGGTCGGTTCGGCCGTCCTCAACCGCACCCCGTCCTAGGAAGCGGCGTCAGCCGCTTGCACCACGCTGTCAGCTGGCACCGCCACGCAAGCCACTTCGACACACCCCCTAAAGGCGGCTCCGCGGCCGACCGGAATGTACGACTTGTGTACGGCGGCTGCCCAGACTGCCGGGCATGGCTGATCTTTCGCGACGGATTTTCCTCGGCACGACCCTCGCCGCCACCGGCGGCCTGCTGCTCCCCGCGACCGCCTGGGCGATGGCCGAGCCCCGGATCTACGGTTGCGACGAGTGGGGCGCGCGGCCCCCGCAGGACACCCTGGTCACGCTCGACCACAAGCCGGTGCGGATCCTCATCCACCACATCGCCTGCCCCAACAGCACTGACTACTCACTGGCCCACGCCTTCCAGGTGGCCCGCGACGACCAGCACGACCACATGGACAACAACGGCTGGGCCGACACCGGTCAGCATTTCACCGTCAGCCGGGGCGGGTACCGGCTCGAAGGGCGGCACGGCAGCCTGGCGGCGCTGCGCTCGGGCACGCGGATGATCCGCGGCGCGCACTGTCCAGGGCAGAACGAGAGCGCGATCGGCATCGAAAACGAGGGCACCTACATCACCGAGCTGCCCACGCAGGCGCAGTGGAAGGCACTGGTGGCGCTGTGCGCGTACACGTGTTCCCAGTACGGCATTCCCGTGGCGGAGATCAAGGGACACCGGGACTACTACAACACCGAATGCCCGGGTGAGGCGTTCTACGGGAAGCTCGCGAAACTGCGCTCGGACGTCGCCGCCGCCCTGGGCTGAACCGAGTGTTGGCCGTGAAGGGTCCCTTCACAGTCGATACGGCTGTGAAGGGACCCTTCACGGCTTTGCCCCATTCCTGCCTGAGCGTGGGACTCGCCGGGCAGCGCCGAGCGGACCGGACTTTGCCGGAACCCTGGCAAATACGACCGTGAGGGGACCCCTCACGGCGTGGCATGGCCACCGGGGCGCCCGTGACCGGCGGCGACACGTTACGGTGGCCCCGTGCATACCGCCTCGGCTGTGTTCCTCGCGACGATCCCCAGCCCGGAACAGGGGGTCTGGCATCTCGGCCCGCTTCCGATCCGGGCCTATGCCCTGTGCATCATCGCCGGCATCGTGGTCGCGATCTGGTGGGGTGACCGGCGCTGGGTGCAGCGCGGCGGCGAAAAGGGCGCGGTGGTGGACATCGCCGTGTTCGCGGTGCCGTTCGGCCTGGTCGGGGGCCGCCTCTACCACGTGATGACCGACTGGTGGCGCTACTTCGGTCCCGGCAAGGAGCCGATCAGGGCGCTCTACATCTGGGACGGCGGCCTCGGCATCTGGGGTGCGATCGCGCTGGGCGGCGTTGGCGCGTGGATCGGCTGCCGCCGCAAAGGCATCCCGCTGCCCGCCATGGCCGACGCGATCGCGCCGGGCATCGTCACCGCGCAGGCCATCGGACGGCTCGGCAACTACTTCAACCAGGAGCTCTACGGCGCGCACACGACGCTGCCGTGGGCACTGGAGATCTACCAGCGTTTCGACCCGAACAACCCGTCCATCCCCGACCAGGGGCCGAACGGGGTGGCCTTCGGGCACATCCCGCTGCCGGACAGCCCGGTGCATCCCACGTTCCTCTACGAGCTGATCTGGAACCTCGGCGTGGCCGTGCTCGTGGTCTGGGCGGACCGGCGGTTCAAGCTCGGGCACGGCCGGGCGTTCGCGCTGTACGTGGGCGGGTACACGCTGGGCCGGTTCTGGGTCGAGCTGATGCGCACCGACGATGCCACGCACGTGTTCGGCCTGCGGATCAACGTGCTCACCTCGCTGGTGGTGTTCGCCGGAGCGATGGTGTACTTCGTGCTGGCCCGCCGCCTCGGCCCCCGTGAGGTCATCGCCAGTGGGAACACCGGAGACACCGGATACACCGCTGAAGACACCGCTGAAGACACCACTGGGGACACCCCTGGAGACACCACTGGGGACGCTGCCGGGGACACCGTCGAGCCCGGCGGTGACGGAGAGGGCGTCCCCGGCAGCGAGCCGCGCGAGAAGGAGAACGCCGCGTCAGCCGCGGACCAGGCCTCGGCCGGTGATCAGCGGAAGGTCGAGGGCGGTCAATAGCCCCGGCGGGGCCTCGACCACCGCCGGAATCGCGTTGACCAGCCGCATCGCCGTCGCCTTGAGCCCGGCGGTGTTGTGGTCGCCGTCGGAACCGACCAGCCGCAGGTCGAGCGTGTAGTGCGGCTCGCCGGTCACCTCGACCCGGTAGCAGCCCTGCCCGGCGGGCTGGGGCCAGTCCGGTGCCAGGTCGGGCCGCAGCCGGGTGACGTGTTCGAGCACGCACACCGCGCGTCCCGCCCGCATGCCCCGTACTTCGAAACGCAGCGCGGCGGCGGTGCCCTTCGCGATGGTTCCGCTCGGGATCTCGAAGCTCTCGGGGGCGGGCACGCGTTCGTGGCTCTGCTCGACGCCGTCGAGCTCCACGCCGAGACCCGCGGCCAGTTGCCGGACGACGCTGCCCCACGCCAGGCTCAGCACACCGGGTTGGAGCAGCATCGGCGTCTCGTCGAGTGAACCGCCGAAGCCCATGATGTCGAAGAGCACCTTGCGGTTGCGATAGGTCGAGTAGTCCAGGATTTCCAGGCAGCGCACCTGGTCGATGCGTTCGCACACCCCGGTGAGCACCAGGGGCAGCCAGTCGTTGGCGAACCCGGGATCGACCCCGTTGACCCACAGCGAGGCGCCGCCCTCCGCCGCCGCCTCGCGCACCGGATCGGTGACCCCGGGCGGCACCACCCCGGTGGGGAACTGCAGGAACACCGGACTGCTCGACACCACGTTGATCCCGGCGCGCAGGAGGAGCGCGAGGTCCTGCAGCGCCTCCGCCAGCCGGTCGTCCGCCATCGCGGTGTAGACGACGCAGTCGGGCCGCAGGGCGAGCAGGGCATCGACGTCGCCCGTCGCCGTGATGCCCAGTTCCCGGCCGAGGCCGGCCAGTTCACCGGCGTCCCGGCCCGCCTTGGCCGGATCGGACACCCACACCCCGGCCAGTTCCAGGCCGGGGTGGGCGTCGATACCGGCGATCGCGTGACGGCCCACGTTTCCGGTGCTCCACTGCACGACGCGGTAGGTCATAGGTCCGGCAGCCCCAGTTCGAGGTTGGGCACCTGGAGCCCGCCGTCGACCTCCAGGACCTTGCCCGTGAGGTAGGCGCCGGCCGGGGACGCCAGGTACAGGATCGCCGCGGCGATGTCCTCCGGCTCGCCGATCCGCTGCAGCGGGGTGGCGGATTCCATCCTTCCGCGGATCTCCGGGTTGCCCACCACGATGTCCAGTGCCGAGGTGGCGACCGAACCGACCGCGATCGCGTTGACCCGGATCCGGGGCGAGAGGTCCAGCGCGGCGAGCCGGGTGTAGTGCGCGAGCGCGGCCTTGGCGGTGCCGTAGGCGGCGAAGCCGCGCCCGGCGACGCGCCCCATGACGGAGGAGATGTTGACCACCGAGCCGCCCCCGGCTTCGAGCATCGCGGGAACCGCCGCGGTGGTGAGCGCGTGCGCGGTCGCCACGTTGAACCGGAACGCCTCTTCCAGGAATTCGGGCGTGGTCTCCAGCAGCGGGCGCGGGTAGGTGCCGCCGACGTTGTTGACCACGATGTCGAGGCGTCCGAAGGCGTCGACCGCGGCGGCGGCGAGCGCTGCCGCCGCCGCCGGGTCGCCGAGGTCGGCGGGCACCACGTGGGCCCGCCGACCGGTTTCGGCGACCAGGGCCGCCACCTTCTTCAGATCTTCTTCGGTGCGGGAGGAAAGGACGACGTCGGCACCGGCCTCGGCCAGCGCGACCGCGGCGGCGGCGCCGATGCCGCGCCCGGAACCGGTGACCACGGCGACCTTGCCCGTCACCAGGAAGCGATCGAGGATCATACGGAAACGGTAACAGGTTCTAGTTTCTTCCGGCAGTCTCCGCTTCCGCTTCCCGGCGTCAGCGGAGCAGGGAACCGCCGAAGTAGTCGTCGTCGTCCGGCCCGTCGTCGCGCCGCGGGGGACGGCTGCTCCGGGGAGGCGGATCCGACGGCTTCGGCCGCCTGCCCGCCGACAGCGGGTCTTCGAAGTAGTCCTCCGGTCCCGGTTCTTCCCGGCGAGCCGGCGGACGTGCCGCACGTGGCGGTGCCGGCGGCGTGGCCGGTTTTCCGGGTGTGGCCGGTTTCGGCGGGACGGGCGGCGGTGGCGG
>NZ_VJWX01000014.1 GCF_007713715.1 Amycolatopsis rhizosphaerae | reverse complement strand
GTCAGCATCCACACCGGGTCCGCGCCGCGTGCGGACAGGTGGTGGATGCGCGCTCGCGGGGTCAGTCCGTAGCGGCGCACCGCGTCCGCCGACGCGACCAGCAGTGCGGCGGCGCCGTCGGAGATCTGACTGGACACCGCGGCCGTGATGGAGCCGCCTTCCCGGACCGGCTTCAGGGAGCGGATCTTCTCCAGGTTCGGCTCGCGCGGCCCCTCGTCCTGGGTCAGCCCGGAGACCGGCACGATCTCACGGACAAAGCGGCCCTCGGCGCGTGCCGCGATCGCGCGCTCGTGGGAGGTGACGGCAAACGCCTCCATCGCTTCACGGGAGATGCCCCAGTGCTCGGCGATCATCTCTGCCGAGCGGATCTGGTCGACTTCTTGCGCGCCGTAGCGTTGCTGCCAGCCGATCGAGCCGGAGAACGGGTCCGGGAAGCCCATCGGCTGAGCCACGGTCATCGCCGAGCTGATCGGGATGGCGCTCATGTTCTGCACCCCGCCGGCCACGACGAGATCGGCGGTACCGCTGAGCACGGCCTGCGCGGCGAAGTGAACCGCCTGCTGCGACGAGCCGCACTGCCGGTCGACGGTCACTCCCGGCACCTCTTCCGGCAGTCCGGCGGCAAGCCAGCAGGTGCGGGCGACGTCCCCGGCCTGCGGGCCGATGGTGTCCACGCAGCCGAAGATCACGTCGTCGACCGCGCCCGGGTCGATCCCCGCGCGCTCGACGAGCGCGGTCAGCACGGCGGCCCCGAGGTCGGCCGGGTGGGTCGCGGCGAGCCCACCGCCGCGCCGTCCGACCGGCGACCGCACCGCTTCGACAAGGTAGGCCTCTGCCATGGGGGCTGCTCCTTCGTGTTACTCCGGCAACGTCGGCCCGCATCTCGAGCCGACCAAGCGCTTGTACAAATTGACGATAGAAGTTGAGTCCGGGTTTGGCCAGCGCCACGGCGCTGCCGGTCGGTGTTCGCGAGTCCGGCGTTTCGGTCTGGAACCGTTGGTGCAGGACGAATTCGTCTCGGTGTCTCCAGCGGACTCCGGTCGCGAGCGTCTGTGGGATCGCTCTCATGGGCGCCTCGCGGACCTCGAGTATTTGAGCAAGCGCTTGCGTGTGCCGGACAATGCGACCATGACCGCCGTCGGCATTGGCGGGCAGGGCGAGCACCGCCTCGGGCAGGAACAGGTCGGCCGCCGCGTCCAGCCGACGAGCGTCGACTTCGTGCGTTGGCCGGGCGGCCATCCGCACGGCCCTCGGACGGGTTGCGTCAAATCGCGCGACGGTACACGGAATCCTGGGCGTGACGCTGACTTCGCAGCGGCGCGATGGCGCGGAAGCGATCGTCAGCGCCACCGCCGGGCACCTCCGGACGGGAGCCGAGCCGATAGTCGATGGGTGATCCGGTACTTCGACAGGTACCTCGTGCGGGACGGGTGCCTGCGATTCGCGCGCAGGGAGCTTCATCGACTCTGGATCGAGCGGCCTACGGTGCCGGGGGTTCGGCCGGCGGAGGCCGCATGGCCCTCGCCGTATCCGCTCTCGGCCCCGGATGCCGCGACCGCGCCGGACGAGAATCGGTGATCCCCCGCGTTTCTCCCCTGGGTGCCTCGGATCCGCGGACGGCGGACGGGACCAGAGGATCACGTCATCGAACGAGCAGGATCGCTTCAGGTGCCGGACCCCCTCTTCGCCGGCCGACGCCGTACCGCGATGCCTTCCAGCACGATCGTCAGGTACTGCCGGGCGACTTGCCCGACGGGCAGTGAGCCGTTGGGGTTGTACCAGTGCACCGCCACCCACACGGTGTCGCGAATGAAGCGGTAGACGACCTCGATGTCGAGGTCCTCACGGAACGCGCCTTGGCGCACGCCGTCCGAGAGCATGGTTGTCCACAGCTTGCGGAACTCGGTGTTGCGGTGTTCGAGATAGTCGAACCGGGAAAGCTTGGCGAGGTGTTTCGTCTCGGTCTGGTAGATCGACACCCCGTGTGGGTGGGAATCAATGGCCTCGAACGACGCGATGATGACGGCTTCAATCGCGTTCCGCGGTTTCAGGCCCGCCGCGAGGATCTCGGTGTAGCTGGCGAACAGCTCGTCCAGAAATCCACTGAGAATCTCGTCCGCTATCGACTCCTTCGAGTCGAAGTGGTGGTAGAGGCTGCCAGAGAGGATTCCGGCGGCCTCGGCGATATCGCGCACTGTGGTGGACCGGTACCCGTGCTCGGCGAACAACTGGGCCGCGATTCCGAGGAGTTCGGCGCGCCGACGCGACCCCTGGTCAAGCATGCTGGCTGCTCACGGAGATCACCTCGCCGGTCAGGTAGGACGCGTAGTCGCTGGCCAGGAAGACCATCACGTTCGCCACTTCCCACGGCTGTGCGGCCCGCCCCGATACCTCCCGTGCGGTGAGCTCCTCGAGCAGGTCCTCGGTGGTGACCTTGGCCAGGAACGGGTGCATCGCCAGGCTCGGCGCCACCGCGTTGACCCGGATCCCGTGTTCGGCGACGTCGACGGCCGCGCACCGGGTCAGTGCCATGACACCGGCCTTCGCGGCGGCGTAGTGCGCCTGCTCGGCCTGGGCTCGCCAGCCGATGACCGAGGCGTTGTTGACGATCGCGCCGCCGGTTCCCTGTGCGATGAACGCGCGCAGTGCCGCCCGCGTGGCGCGGAAGGTACCGCCCAACGTCACGTCGAGCACGCGCGACCACTCTTCGTCGGTCATGTCCACGATGGACCTGCTGCCCCCGAGCCCGGCATTGTTGATCAATACGTCGATGCGGCCGTAGTGCGCGATCGTCCCGTCGATCAGCGACTGGACCTGCGCCTCGTCCGTGACATCACAGGGAATGGCATGCACATCGCCGAGTTCTTCGGCCTTCTCGGCGAGCCGGCGCTCGTGCCAGTCGCTGAGCACGACGTGTGCGCCCTCCTCGAGGCTGCGCTTGGCCACGGCGGACCCGATACCTGTGCCAGCCGCCGCGGTCACCACGACCACCTTGTCCCGCAACAGATTCGATCCTTCCGGATACTTCGGAACGGGGATCATGGACGTACCTCCCTGGGCAGTCCGAGCACGCGCTCGGCGATGACGTTGCGTTGTATCTCGTTGGAGCCGCCGTAGATCGTGTCCGCCCGGGTGAACAGGTAGAGGCGCTGCCACTCGTCGAGGTCCTCACCGGTCATCGACGCGGCGCCGCGCACCGTCATCGCGAGTTCGCCGAGTGAGCGGTGCCAGTTCGCCCAGACCAGTTTGGACACTTCCGCGACGCCGGGCGTCCGCGAACCGAGAGTGCGCAGCGCATGCGCGCGCATCACCTCCAGCCCCATCCAGGCGCGGGAGATGCGCTCGGCGATGGCGGGATCCTCCGTGGCGCCGTTCGCCTCGGCGAGCTTGGTCAGCCTCGCGAGTTCGCGGCGGAAGCCGACCTGCTGTCCCAGCGTGGCGACGCCGCGCTCGAAAGCCAGCGTGCCCATCGCGACGCGCCAGCCCTCGCCCGGCGCACCCACGACCATGTCCCTGGCCGTGCGGGCGCCGTCGAAGAAGACCTCGTTGAACTCGCTGGTGCCGGTGAGCTGGCGGATCGGCCGCACCTCGATACCGGGCTGTTTCATCGGGACCAGCAGGTACGACAGGCCGTGATGCCGCTTGGAGTCCGGCTCGGTCCTGGCGAGCACGAAGCACCAGTCGGCGACGTGCGCGAGCGACGTCCAGATCTTTTGGCCGCGCAGCACCCACTCGTCACCGTCGAGCCGTGCACTGGTGGACACCGCGGCGAGGTCGGAACCGGCGTCCGGCTCGGAGTAACCCTGGCACCACAGTTCGTCGACCGCGACGATCTTCGGCAGAAACCGCCGGCGCTGCTCCGGCGTGCCGAACGCGATCAGCGTGGGCCCAAGCAGTTCCTGCCCGAGGTGACTGACCTTCGCCGGCGCCTCGGCGCGCGCGTACTCCTCGTGGAAGATGATCTGTTCCTCCAGAGAAGCGTCGGCGCCGCCGTGCTCCTTCGGCCAGCCGAGGCAGTTCCAGCCGGCGGTCGCGAGATGCCGCTCCCAGGCGATGCGCTCCTCGAAGGCTTCGTGCTCGCGCCCGGGCCCGCCGAGACCGCGCAGGCCGGCGAACTCTCCGCTGAGGTTGTCCTCGAGCCAGGCTCGCACACGTTCTCGGAAATCCGACACGGCCACTCCTGTTGTTCAAAGCCGGTTCTCGTGCGTACGCTACCCTACCAAGCACTTGTTAGGGAGAGGGAATCACGATGTTCCCATGGTGTCGCGAAAAGCGGCCGGGAAGGCTGCTGAGGGAGGGCTCATGAGCGAGGTCGTGCGCTACGACCGGCACGGGCCGGTCGCGCTGGTGACGATGAACCGGCCGGAGTACCGGAACGCGCAGAACTCGGCAATGACCTACGCGCTGGACGAGGCGTTCACGCGGGCTGTGGACGATCCCGGGGTGAAGGTGATCGTGTTGGCCGGTGCCGGCAAGCATTTTTCGGCGGGGCACGACATCGGCACGCCGGGGCGAGACGTGGACGTAACGTTCGAGCGCAGGGCGGTGATGTGGTGGGATCACGTCGACCGTGCGGGCGGTGATCAACGTTTCGCGCGTGAGTCCGAAGTGTACCTGGGCATGTGCCGCCGCTGGCGCGAGATCCCGAAGCCGATGCTCGCATCGGTGCAGGGGGCGTGTATCGCGGGTGGCCTGATGCTGGCCTGGGTGTGCGACCTGATCGTGGCGTCCGACGATGCGTTCTTCGCGGATCCGGTGGTGCGAATGGGCATTCCCGGCGTGGAGTACTTCGCGCACCCCTGGATACTGGGCCCGCGCGCGGCCAAGGAGGTGCTGTTCACCGGCGAGCGGTTCTCGGCACAGCAGGCGAAGGAGTGGGGGATGGTCAGCCGCGTCGTGCCGAGAGAATCCCTGGAGGAGGCCACGTTCGCGTTGGCGGAGAAGATCGCGGAGATGCCGCAATTCGGTCTTGCCCTGACCAAGAAGGCGGTCAACCAGGCGGAGGACCTGATGGGGCTGCGCTCGGGCATGGATTCGGTGTTCGGCCTGCACCATCTTGCCCATGCACACAATGCCGAAACCGGCGGCGATTCACTGGCGGGCCAGGACGCCCGGACCATGCGTGCCGCGAACCAGCAGGCCGGATAGGGGCAGAGCATGGATCTTGACCTCGACGAGCGCACCCTTGTCTTCCGTGACGAGGCACGCGCCTGGCTCGCCGGCAATGTGCCGGCCCAGCCACTCGATTCGTTCGACACCACACGGGGATTCGAGCAGCACCGCTTGTGGGAAGCCAAACTTGCCGACTCCCGGTGGTCGGTGGTGTCCTGGCCCGCCGAGTTCGGCGGCCGGGACGCGAGCCTGCTGGAATGGGTCATCTTCGAAGAGGAGTACTACGCCGCGGGCGCGCCGGGCCGAGTGAGCCAGAACGGTATTTTCATGCTGGCGCCTACCCTTTTTTCGCACGGCACCATCGAGCAGCAACGTCGTATCCTGCCGAAAATGGCGCGCGGCGAGCAGGTCTGGGCGCAGGCCTGGTCGGAGCCGGAGGCGGGCAGCGACATCGCGGCGCTGCGTAGCAGGGCGACCCGCGTCGACGGCGGCTGGCTGCTGTCCGGGCAAAAGACGTGGAGCTCACGGGCCACGTTCGCCGATTGTGCCTTCGGACTGTTTCGCAGCGACCCGGAGAGCAAACGCCACAAGGGGCTTACCTACTTCATGTTCGACCTGCGTGCGCCAGGTGTGCAGGTGCGCCCCATCCCGCAGCTTGATGGCGAACCGGGATTCGCCGAGATCTTCCTCGACGAGGTCTTCGTCCCGGACGCCGACGTGATCGGCGAGCCCGGCGAAGGGTGGCGTGTCGCCATGACCACCGCGAACAACGAACGCGGACTGTCCCTGCGCAGCCCCGGCCGGTTCCTCGCCGCCGCGGACCGCCTCATCGCGCTGTGGCGCGAGTCGGCCACCCCGGGGCAAGCGCCCGATTCCCTCGCCGACCGCGTGGTGGACTCCTGGATCGGCGCCCGTGCCTACCAGCTCTACACGTACGGCACCGTGACCCGGCTCGCCGAAGGCGGCGACCTCGGTCCGGAGTCGAGTGTCAACAAGCTGTTCTGGTCCCACCTCGACGTGGACTTGCACGAGACGGCGCTCGACTTGCTCGGTCCGGCCGCCGAGGTGAAGAGCCCCTGGCTCGACGGCTGGCTGTTCTCGCTGGCCGGACCGATCTATGGCGGTACCGACCAGATCCAACGCAACACCATTGCGGAACGCCTGCTGGGCCTGCCGAGAGGTGACCGATGAGATTCGCACTGTCGCAGGAGCAGACCGATTTCGCGGCCAGCATGGACCACCTGCTGTCCGATCTCGACATGACCGCCGTCATCCGCGCCTGGACGGTGGGCGAGCACGAGCCCGGGCGCAAGGTGTGGCACGCGCTCGCGGAGCTGGGCGTCACCGCGCTGGTGATACCGGAACGATTCGGCGGCCTTGCCGCGACCGCCGTCGATCTGGTCGTCGCGTTCGAACGGCTCGGCTATCACACCGTGCCGGGCCCCTGGGTCGAGACGGTCGCGGTGTTGCCCGCGCTCTTCGAAGACGAGAGTCTGGAAGGAGTCGCCGCGGGCGAGAAGCTCGTGTCGATCGCAAACCCGCCCCATGTCCCGTACGCTCTGGACGCGGATATCGCGGACCTCTGCGTCTACGTGGCGGGAACCGACCTGCGGGCGGGCACACCGACGAGCGCACTGTCCTCCGTAGACGGTGCCCGGCGCCTGTTTGCCGTCGAGCCGGGCGAGCGTCTTGGTGTCGCCGACGATCCCGGGCGTGCCTTCGATCTCGGTGCGCTGGCCACGGCCGCCCAGCTGCTCGGCGCCGGACAACGGCTGCTGGATACCAGCGTCGCGTACGCGAAACAACGCAGGCAGTACGGCCGGGCGATCGGCCAGTACCAGTCGATCAAACACCTCCTCGCCGACGTCGCGACGAAGCTCGAGTTGGCTCGCCCCCTGCTGTACGCCGCCGCTGTCGCCACCGGCTCGCCGGTACGTACCCGTGACGTGTCCGCGGCCAAGGTCGCCGCGGGCGAGGCCGCCTCTCTGGCGGCGCGCACCGGTCTGCAGGTGCACGGCGCGATCGGCTACACCGCGGAGCACTCGCTCGGCCTCAGCCTTACCAAGGTGCGGGCGCTCGTGGGCGCTTGGGGCACACCGGCGTTCCACCGTCGGCGAATTCTGGAGGCGTTGGTATGACCTTCACCGTTGAACAGGAGGCACTCCGCGATACGGTCCGGTCCGTGCTCCAGCGGCACGCCGAGCCCTGGAAGTTGCTCTGCGACCAGGTCGGCGTCGCGGCGCTGCTGATTCCCGAGTCGCACGGCGGACTTGGCGCGAGCCTGCGAGAAGCGCAAGTCGTGGCAGAGGAACTGGGCAGGGCACTGAGTCCCGCCCCGTTTCTCGGATCCGGGGTACTCGCCACGCAGGCCATTCTTGAGACGGGTGACGAGGAAGCGGCGGCACGCCTGCTGCCGTTGCTGGCTGAGGGCGCGGTCGCGGCGCTCGCCTGGACCTCGGCGGAGGGCACCTGGGATCCGTCACGAGCGGCCTTCACCGCGTCGGGATCCGTTGTGGATGGTCATGCTCGGTACGTCCTCGACGGCGATATCGCCGATGTCCTGCTCGTGGTGGCGGATACCGGCGGTGAACTGGGCCTGTTCGAGGTGGATCTTCAACAGGCTCGTCGCAGGCACACGCCCGCGATGGACGAGACCCGGCGCCTGGCCGACATCGAACTCACCGCGGTGCAGGCGGTGCGGATCGGCAGCGGTGACTTCCGGCGTGGGCTCGGCCGTACCCGTGACCTGGCCTGCGCCGTCCTGGCGGCGGAGCAGGCGGGAGCGGCCACGCGTGCCCTGGAGATCACGATTTCCTACACCAAGCAGCGCAAGCAGTTCGGCCGCCCCATCGGCGGGTTCCAGGCGTTGAAGCACCGGATGGCCGACATGTACGTCGCGACCGAGACCGCCCGGTCGGCAGCCTATGCGACGAGCGAGCCCAACGCAGACCTGCCTCGGCTCGCTGCGGTCGCGAGGGCCTACTGTTCCGAAGCGTTCTCGGCCGTAGCCGCCGAAATGGTCCAGTTGCACGGTGGTATCGCGATCACGTGGGAGCACGAAGCGCATCGCTTCTTCAAACGCGCCCACGGCACGGCGCAGTTGTTCGGGCAGCCACACCACCATCTTCGCCGGGTGGTGCCCGTCGGCACCTGATGTTCGCCCGCGGCCTCACGACCCCCGGAAGGGTGCCGTGAGGCCGCGAGGAACCAACCTCGCACCGCCCTCGCCCGCGGTGTCGTCCGGGCGGCCGGCCGGCCGATCAGGAGGCCGCCCGTGTTCCCGTCCGGCGGGCGCGGCCGCCGGACGGCGCGGAGAGCCCGTTCATGACGAGGGTGAGGTACTGCTCGGTGAGCTGAGCAGGCGTGAGACGACCGGACGGGGTGTACCAGCGCGCCGCTGACCAGACGGAGTCGCGAATGAACTGGTAGGTGATTTTCGGATCGAGGTCGGTGCGGAACCGGCCACCGGCGACGCCGTCCTCGAGCACCTTGACCCAGATCCGCCGCACGCCGGCCTCCGTTTTGGACACGTGGTCGAACCAGGTGAACCGGGCCAGGTGTTTGCGTTCGTTCTGCAGCACCGTGATGGCCGCTTTGTGCCGACCGATCGACACGAACGCGGCCTCGATCAGCGCTCGCAGCGCCGCCGCCGGATCGGAGTTGGCGGCCACGATCTCCCGGCACGATTCCAGCAACTCGTCGAGGAAGGTCGAGAGGATCTCCTCGAGAATTGTCTCTTTTGACTGGAAGTGGTGGTAAAGGCTGCCGGAGAGCACCCCGGCGGCCCGTCCGATATCGCGCACGGTGGTGCTTTGGAAGCCATGCTCGGCGAACAGTTCGGCCGCGATGTCGATCAGCGCCTGTCGCCGGTTCTGGGGCGACCCGTCGCGGGCTCGCCCTGGGGTGGCGGTGCTCGCAGGTTTGCGTTCGTTGCCTGGCATGGGACAATTATGCCGGGCACCGGATAACTGCTCATGCGGACCCTGCGGCGGTACGGTCGCGCGCCTCCCGCCGGGCGTGGCAACCCGAGCGGGACACGCCGGGTGAGTTTCTCGGTCGGGCTGCATTTCCGCGCACTGTGATCCGCATCGTCGGTCCGGAATTTTCGCTCAGTAACCCGGAAAGCTCTGCGTGCGTGCAATTCCCGGCGGTTCATCCCTGGATTCCCCGGACTCCTTCGTCTTCTTACCGTGGTTCAGCTCGTGCGCGCCACTACTGCGGCCGCTGCTTGGTGAAGAGGGCGGCGTGTCGAACCGGTCTCGTGTTACTGAGCGTAACCGTGTGCGCGCCTGCAGGGGTAATCGATGCCCTGCCTGCCGCTGAACTTGAACAAGCGCTTGATACAGGCGTAGGGTCCGAGGCGATGCGGCCGGCACCACAGCGGCCCCCGGTCGGGCCGCGCGCCCTCGGGAGCCTGGGTCTCGTGCCGGGCTACCACGTGCACCAGCCTCGCTGCTTCGATCCGGCGTCGGGGCGGTTCCCCGTTCAGCGAGAGGGGCTTTGCCGTGACCTGCGGCGAGCCGAGAGGGAGGTACCTGTGCAGATCGGTGTGTCGACACCGGTGGTTTTCCAGTTTCCGGGCTCGTGCTCGAAATGGGAACGGGACGGCGAGATCGAAGACCTGGCCGAGATCGCCCAAGCCGCGGACGAGCTCGGCTTCGCTTATCTGACCTGCGCCGAGCATGTGGCGGTCCCCGTCGAGGTCGCGGCCCAGCGAGGCGGCACGTACTGGGATCCGGCGGTGACGCTGGCCTACCTCGCCGCCTGCACCCAGCGGATCAAACTGGCCACCTCGGTGGTCGTCCTCGGCTATCACCATCCGCTCGCGCTCGCCAAACGCTACGGCACGCTGGACAGGATCAGTGGAGGACGGCTGGTGCTCGGTGTGGGCGTGGGATCGCTGCCGGAGGAGTTCGACCTGCTGGGCGCGGACTTCGCGAACCGGGGAGTGCGTGCCGACGACGCCATGCGCGCGCTGCGGGCCGCGCTGTCGCAGCGGGAACCGGTGTACTCGGGCACCCATTACGAGTTCGAGGGAATGCTCGTCGAACCCCATGCGGTGCAGGCCAGGGTGCCGTTGTGGGTGGGGGGCCGGAGCCTCCGGTCGCTGCGGCGCGCGTGTGCCTTCGGCGACGGATGGATGCCGTTCGGCCTGTCCGACTCCGCGCTTGGTGAGATGCTCGCGAAGGTCGAGCTGCCCGAAGGCTTCGAGGTCGTGCTGCCCGCCGGACCGCTGGACCCCGGCGGTGATCCGGAGGGCACGACGCGGCGGTTGGTGGAACTGCGAGAGGCCGGCGCGACCGGGGTGACGGTCACGATCGCCGCCGAATCGAGTGCCCATTACCGCGATCAGCTGGCGAGTCTGCGGCAGCTGGCGGACGGCATGGAAGCGAACGTGCGATGACCGACGACATGCGTATCGCGGCGCTGGAAGGCCGGTTGCGCAAGCTCGAAGACGAGGCCGCCATCGCTGCGCTCATCGCGTCCTACGGGCCGCTTGTCGACGCGGGCGATGCCGACGGTACGGCGGCGCTGTGGGCCGAGGACGGCTCGTACGACGTCGAAGGATGGCGGATGAGTTCCCGCGAGGACGTGCGCGCGATGGTGCTGTCGGGTTCCCATCAGGAGATCATCACCGGCGGCAGCTGCCATTTCCTTGGGCCGGCCCATGTGACCGTGGACGGCGACGAGGCGATCGCGGTGTGCGATTCGATCCTGGTCCGCCGCCGGGACGACGGTTTCGTGATCGAGCGGGCGGGAGTCAGCCACTTCCAGCTCCGGCGACTGCCGGAGGGCTGGCGCATCGCGCACCGGAAGACCCGGTTGCTCGATGGCTCGGTGGAGGCGCGGACGCTGCTGGTCGAGGGTGTGCGGGGCCGGCCGGTGTGAGGTGATGACCGGCGGCGCCAATCCGGCCGGGCCGGATTGGCGACCCGCGGCAGGACATCGTCGCCAGTGAGGGATCGGTGTTACCTCACTGGCAACATGTTGTCCGGCTGCGTGGCCTGGGGACTCACCAGTCCTGCCACGGGATGATCCTGCGCAGCGGCCCGGACAGCAGCAACTCCTCGGCCTTGCCGGTGTCCCAGGCCGCTTCCCGGCGGCGGATCTCCTGCTCCACTTCGACCGGGTCCTCGTCGAGGAACAGCAGCCGCAGGCGAAGCGAGCCCGGTTCGAAGTCCGGTCCGCCGTCGCGAGGTGTTGTGGCGTGGCGCTGGGTGTAGCTGAACGAGAAGGTCCACCCGCCGGCGACACCCGGAACGGCCAGCAGCTCCGGCATGGCCACGGTGTCGTAATGGCGGAACGCCTGCTCGGCCTCGAGGCTGTGGGGTGCGGCAAGGCGGGTCAGGCTCAACCGGATGCCGCGGTTCGGCCGGAACGGCAGCGCCTCCGGTGACACGAGCACGCGGGGTGCGACATATCCCTTCACCGGTGTGAAGAAACCGAGGAACGGGCGCTCCACATAGGACAACTCAGGTCGGCGTCCCCATTGGAAGGACCGCTCGGCCAGTTCGGACCATTCCGCCACACTGCGCTCGACCGGGTCGCGGAACCAGTACATGGCGACGAAGTCCAGTGCCGAGTACTCGGCCGCGGGTGCGGCCATCAGCTCGGCGCAGTCCGCCGTGGCGGCCCAGCGCTCACCCCACGCGACGCCGGGCAGCAGCAGGTTCTCGGGACGATGGTCGAGCTGATGCCATTCGTTGTACTCCCGGTATCGGGCGGGGTCGGTGAGCCGGACGAAGGAGAAGAAAGCAAGAGGTGCGAACATGAGACCGTCCCTGTCAGGAAATGGCGGACATGACCTCGGCAGCGAACCAGTGCAGATAGTCGAGATATTCGCCGGTCGAAGCGATCCCGGGCGGGACGCCGATCGCGGTGCGCGTGACGCCCGTGGCCGGGTAGGAACTCGTGTAGGCCGTCACCAGCCGGTCGCGGTACTCCCGCAGATCCTGGCCGGCGAACGAGTGTGGCAGGTCCACATCGGAAGGGTGTTCCAGCCAGTTCAGGTCGAAACTGTCCTCCTTGCCCGCGAACTCCGGCTGTGCACGGATGTAGTCCAGCAGTGGCGGGATCTCCGCCAGGGTGAAGCCGATGGGGTTGGGCTGCCACCCGTCGTGCCGTGCGGCTCGGCGGAGGGCGGGCTTGGAGTTCCCGCCGACGTAGATCGGCGGGCGCGGGCGCTGCACCGGCTTCGGTTCGAAGGCGAGCCCGGAAACGTCGAAGTGCTCGCCGTGATGCTCGGGCGTGTCCTCCTGCCACAGGGTGTGCAAGACCGTCAGGATCTCGTCCGTGATCGCCCCGCGCCGCCGGAACGGTACCCCCAGCGCCTCGAACTCCTGCTCGGCGTGGCCGACTCCGACCGAGACGTTGAGCCTGCCGCCGGAGAGCACGTCGATCGTCGCCAGCGCCTTGGCAAGCTGGAGCGGCCGATGGTAGGGCAGCACCAGCACGGTGGCGTCGATGCGGACCTGCTCCGTCGCGGCGGCGGCGAAGGCCATCACAGAAAGTGCGTCCTGCCAGTAGGCACCCAGGCGCGGCACCTCGAAGTAGGGCATGGCGTAGTGCTCGGAAACCGTGACCGAGGCGAAGCCGAGTGCGTCGGCCACTTTCAGGATGCGCTTCAGCCCGGCTGGTGGCAGTTCGCGCGCCCACCCGAAACGGCCGGGAAGGTGATTCGTGCCAGGAAGTGCGATGTCGAACTTCACCGGGAACCCTTCTCGGCACGGGCGGCGGGCGGCCAGCCGGGCAGGTGGTAGAGCGGGTCGTCGGCCGCGGCGCTTCCGGAAGGGCCGGCGCCTTCCTTTGCCCGGAAGCGCCCGGCGTCGCTGCGCGAGAAGTCCCGGACGGCGATCCGTTCGGCGATCCTCCAGTGACCGTCCCGGCGCTCCATCCGGTCGACGTAGCGGAAACCCGTGGTGTAGTCCCACTTCGGATCGCTGTTCGAGCCGACCCAGTGCGTCGCCGTCCCGTAGGACTCGCACCGCGCCACGTCGCCATCGATGTCCACCAGTTGCTGGCCGAGCATGTGATGTGTGCCGGCGTAGCGGCTGAGCGCGAGGCGGAGCCAGTCGACGTACTCGTCGACCGATCCGGAGAAACCGGTGTGGTGTTCCGTTGCGTCGGGGTGGTAGCAGGTGCGCAGCAGCGCGAAGTCCCGCCGGTCGATCGATCGGCAGTAGCGGGCCACCACGTCCACGATCTGCTGCCGGTCCCCAGGCCAGGTCCCGCTCATCGGCCGATCCCCTGCAGGAAGACGGATGTGGTGTCGCGGGCGAACTGGTCGATCGGGTACGAGCCGTCCGGGCGGTACCACCGGACCGACAACCATACCGCGTCCCTGATCAGACGGTAGAACATCCGCGGCGGGACATCGTCACGGAACACGCCGTGCGCACGGCCGTCCTCGATGACGTCGATCCAGGCCTGTTGGACGTCGTACACGGCCGCCTTGATGCGCTCGTAGCCGGGGCGCTGCCGCAGGTACCCCAGTTCGTTCTGGTAGATCTGGGTCGCGTGCGGGAACACCTTCGCGCACTCCAGCGAAGCCACCACCAGGCCGTGTAACCGGGCGCGCGGATCGGCGGCCGGGGCCAGCGCCCTGTGATAGCGGGAGAGCAGGGCGTCGAGGTACCGCGTGACGATCTCGTCGACGATGGCTTCCTTCGACGGGAAGTAGTGGTACAGGGTGCCGGAGAGTACCCCGGATTCGTCCGCGATCTCCCGCACCGTCGTGGACCGCACTCCCTTGCGTGCGAACAGTTTCGCCGCGCCACGCAAGATCGCGGTGGACCGATCCGACTGCAGCCTCTCGGCCATCGTCTCTCCGTATCTCCTGGCGTGTCACGCGAGCGCGGACCGCATCCGGTCCGCCAGTGGCGCTGACGGGTCCATTGTGGTCTTTGGCTGCCTTCCTGGCCGCAGGCCTCGGGGCGAGGCGACGGTGGTGCAGCTCCTGCCCGTCGAAGATACGCAGCGGCGACTAGTTGGACAAGCGCTTGGTTGAATCCAGTTCTCGTTTGATCAAGCGCTTGGTAGAGTTCCGGCAATGAACACGACGGATGAACCGCAGGCTGTCCTCGTCGCGGCGGTGCGATCGCCCATCGGCCGGGCATACAAAGGCTCGTTGCGCGAGCTGCGTGCCGACGACCTCGCCGCGCAACTCGTCCGCGCGGCGCTCGACCAGGTTCCCGCGCTGGATCCGGCGGAGGTCGACGAGTTGCTGCTGGGGTGCGCGCAGCCGGCCGGCGAGCAGGGTTACGGGCTGGGCCGGGCGGTCGCCGTCCTGCTCGGCCTGGACGAGCTGCCCGGCGCGACGGTGCAGCGGTACTGTGCGTCCAGCCTGCTCACGACACGAATGGCCGCACACGCGATCCGCAGCGGTGAGGCGCACACCGTCATCTCGGCCGGTGTGGAATGCGTGTCCCGATACGGCTTCGGCAAGGCCGATGGGATGCCGGACACCCACAACCCCCGGTTCAGTGCGGCACGGGCGCGCTCCGAGGCGCAGGCACAGCCGTGGAAGGACCCTCGACTCGACGGCGGGTTGCCCGATCTCTACGTGACGATGGGGCAGACCGCGGAGAACGTCGCGCAGGTGTACCAGGTGAGTCGTGCGGCACAGGACGAGTACGCGGCACTGAGCCAGCGCCGCGCGGAGGCCGCCATTGCCTCCGGATTCTTTCGCCGCGACATCACTCCGGTGGCCCTGCCGGACGGCACCATGGTGGACAGTGACGACTGTCCGCGGCCGGGGGTCACCGTCGATCGGCTCGCCGGGTTGCAACCCGTGTTCCGCGAGGACGGCACGGTGACCGCGGGCAACTGCTGCCCGCTCAACGACGGCGCGGCCGCGCTCGTGGTGATGTCGGGCACCCGGGCCGCGGAACTCGGGCTCCGGCCGCTCGCGCAGATCGTGTCCACGGGTGTCTCCGCGCTGAGCCCCGAGGTGATGGGGATGGGTCCCGTGGTGGCCGTCCGGCGGGCGCTCTCGCTGGCGGGGATGGCGGTTGCGGACATCGGTCTGATGGAGCTCAACGAGGCCTTCGCGGCTCAGGTGCTGCCCTGCGTGGACCAGATCGGGATCGACGTCGAGCGGGTCAACGTGCACGGCGGTGCGATCGCCCTCGGACATCCGTTCGGCCAGACCGGAGCGCGACTCGTCACGACGTTGCTGCACGGACTCCAGGAGGCCGATCAGGAGATCGGTGTGGCGACCATGTGCGCCGCGGGTGGGCAGGGCATGGCACTGGTGCTCGAACGCCTGGCGTAGCCGGAACGTGCTTGAAGTGGCTTCGGGAGTGGTGCGCGCTGACGGCGCAGGGCCGGTGGCTCGCACCGCCTTCCGTTCCGGGGCGGGCGGTGCGTTCGCCGACCCGTCCACCTGCCAAGGACGGCGTGCAGTGGTTGTGGGCTATGCGGATTCGCCCGCGGCCGGGAAGGCGCCAGGCGCGGCGAAACCGTCCAGGAAGGTCTTGAGATAGGCCGTGGCGAACATGCCTGCCGGATCGGTCATCTCTCCCAGTTCACCGGGATCGACGTGGAAGAGCGTGTCGCGGATGAAACGGAACAGGACCCATAGTGGGACATCGCGCCGGAACACGCCCCGCTCACGTCCCTTCGACAGCACGGCGAGCCAGGTCAGCTTCACCTCGTTCGCGGCCTCGACGAGTTCGTCGATCATCGATCTTTCGCGGAGACGGCGCATCTCGCGCTGGTAGACCTCGGTCGCGTGCGGGTGCCGGTGCGCCGCCCCCAGCGAGGCGGACACGACTTCGCGCAGTGCGTCGCGGGGATCGAAGTCGCGCGCCATGATTGCCCGGTAGCCGGTCAGCAGGTCCCGCAGGTACTCCCGCACGACCTCCCCGGCGATCGCATCCTTGGAGGGGAAGTGGTGATAGAGGCTGCCGGAGAGCATGCCGACGCTGCCGGCGATCTCGCGCACGGTCGTGGCGGCGATGCCCTTCTGCGCGAACAACCGCGCGGCGCTGGCGAGGATCACCACGCGGCGTTCCTGTTGCTCTTTCATGCGGCCCCACCTCTCCAAGGGCTCACACGTGACCTTCCGGACCCGCCAGGCAGCCCCTCCCGGCGTAGCAGTTGAGCAAATGCTTGGTAATTTTCCGGAAAATCATGCCGCGCGTCAAGAAGGGCCTCATGCGGCTCGAAACGTGCCGCGGCCAGACCTGTCCGGCCCGCGGCGTCTCGGTTCCGGATCACTTCTCTGCTGATGGCTCTGACGCCGTGCAAAGACGGCCGGCAGCGCTCGGGTGAGACCGGTTGCCGGTGTCGCGCGTGAGGTGGCGGCGGCAGAGGGTTTCGCGGCGGGCGCTGTCCGGGATGGACGGTTCCCCGCGAGGGCTATCGTCGTGACCCAACGGGTTCTCGCCCTGGTGCTGAGACCGCTGATCGCTTCGATCGGTCACTGAACGGACCGCCGGAGTAACGGCACCCCGGATTGCTTGACGCGCGCCGCAAGCGAAAACTACGCTCCCCTGATCAAGCGCTTGGTTGGCTTGCTGAGGTCCAGAGAGGACATCATGAGAACAATGAGGTTCATCGCCGCCACAACGGCCGCGGCGCTGGTCCTGACCGCCTGCGGAAGCACGGGTTCTTCCGGGGCCGGCGGTTCGGATGCCCCGTTTCGCGTGCTGATCACGGGCGGGCTGAGTGCGGCCGGTGTCCTTGCCGCGAATGCCCAGACCTCGGTACTGGCCGCGAAGGCCGGCGTCGAGGACATCAACAAGGCCGGTGGTATCGGCGGGCGCAAGGTCGAGCTGACCGTGGTCGACGACGCCGGTGACGTGACGACCGCGGTCACGAAGCTCCGTGAGGCACTGGCGTCGGACAGCAAGCCGGACGTGTTCCTCAACTCGGGGCCGTCCACGGTCGCGAGCGCGACCCTGCCGATCCTCAAGCAGAACAAGGTCCTCGCGTTCAACATCGGGCCGACGAAGGACTCCGCCGATCCCAAGCAGTTCCCGCTCAACTTCGACATCGCACCGGGACCGGTGGACCAGCTCCGTGGATTCGTCGCCCACATCAAGCAGAAGGGCTACACCTCGGTCGGCGTGATTCACGGCAACAGCGCCTACGGGCAGACCTTCGGAGCGCAAACGCAGCAGGCCCTGAGCGCGGCCGGGATTCCGATGGTGGGCAACGAGCAGTACGACGTGTCCTCATTGGACATGACGCCGCAGTTGCAGAACCTGCAGGCGAAGAATCCGCAGGCGCTGATCGTCGACGGGTATGGAGCGCCGGTCGGGTACCTGCTGCAGAGCCTGCAGAAGCTCGGCTGGAACGTGCCGTTACTCGGGAACACCTCGGTCTCGGCGACCAGTCTAGTGTCGTCCCCGCCGCCGGCAGGCGTGCTGGGCACACCGCAGGTGGCGAACCTGCTGATGGAGGTCTTCAAGAGCACCTCCTTCGATCCTGCCGACCAGAAGGTCAACGCGATGGTGACGACGATGTCGGGCCTGGGCAAGATCCCGGGGAACCTGGTCCTCGCCTACAACTACGACGTGTTCGCGATGCTGGCCGCCGCGGCGAAGGACGCCGGATCCACCGACGGGGCCGCGCTGGCCAAGTCGCTCGAGAAGCCCGAGGTGCAGCAGGCGGCGGGCACGGCGGTGGTCTCGCGCTACCACTTCTCTTCGACCTCACACGCCCCCAACGCGGACCCCGACGCATTCACCTTCGTGGTGCCATCGAAGGTCCTGAACGGGCAGTTCGGTCACCCCGGCGCATGACGGCGGGAGTTTCGCGATGACCCTGATCTGGTCTGGCCTCGCACTCGGTGCGGTGTACGCACTGGTTGCGATCGGCTACAACATCGTCTTCATCTCCTCGCGCACGTTCAACTTCGCCCATGCGCAGTTGATGATGGTCGGGACCTTCGTCGCCTACACGGGACTGGTTACCTTCCGGCTGCCCGCCGCGGTCGTCGCCGTGCTGGCCGCGGTGGTCGTGCTCGTGCTGGCGGGGCTGGAGGAGCGGTTCGCCGTCCGCCCCGCCGCATCGCACGAGACGCAACTCGTCACCACGCTCGGTGTGTCGACCCTGCTCAACGGCGCCGCTCAGCTCGTCTGGGGTGGCCAGCCGCTGACGGTGCCCTTCTTCGGCTCGAACGAGGTCGTGACCGTGTTCGGCGGCCGGGTCTATCCGGTGGAGATCGTGCTGCTGATCCTCGCCGTGGTCCTGGTCGTGGTGCTCGGGCAGTGGGGGAAGCGGACGCTGCTCGGGCTCGCGCTGCTCGGCATGTCGGAAGATCGCGAGGCCGCTGTGCTGCGCGGCATCAATACCAGACGGCTGGTGTTCGGTGCCTTCGCATTCTCCGGCGCGCTGGCCGGGGTACTCGGCTTGTTCGTCGGCCCGAAGACCTACGCGGTGGCCACCCTCGGCGCCGCACTGGCGCTCAAGGGATTCGTCGCACTGGCCATCGGCGGCTTCGGGTCGCTGCCCGGAACTCTGGTCGGTGGCCTCGCGGTCGGGCTCATCGAGTCGGTGACGGCGCGCTACCTGGGCGCCGAGTTCAGCAACATCATGGTGTTCGCCGTGCTGCTGATCATCTTGCTGGCCCGCCCGGCGGGGCTGTTCGGCCGGGTCCGAGAACGGGTGGTGTGAGTCATGGTCGTCTGGAGGACACTGCGAGCCGCGCCCAGCTGGGTGCCGCCGCTGCTCATCGGTGTGGTCGTGCTGGTGTTACCGGGTATCGGCCTGGACTTCGCGACCTCACGGCAGATCCAGCTGACCTGCATTCTCGCACTGATCGTCAGTGGTCTGAACCTCTCCCTCGGCTACGCGGGCCAGCTGGCGCTGGGGCAGGCCGCGATGTATGCCGCCGGGGCCTACACCGCGGGGCTGATGTCCATCGCGGGGTACACCGACATCCTGCTGCAGTTGCTGGTGGCCGGGCTGGTCGCGCTCGCGGTCGGGGTGCTCACCGGGATCCCGGGGCTGCGGCTGGGCAGCTGGTCGCTCGCGATGACCTCGTTCTTCCTGGTGCTGCTCGTGCCCGATGTGCTCTCGGTGTTCGAGAACGTGACCGGCGGGCACAGCGGGCTGAGCGGAATCGCGGGCGCGACGTTGTTCGGGTCCGTCTTGGACCCGAACTCCTTCTACATCGTGATCGTGATCGTGGCGATCCTGTGGTTCGCCGTGCTGCGCAACATCGTGGTGTCCCGGCACGGGGTGGCGTTCCGGGTGCTCAAGCAGAGTCCGGTGCTGGCTTCGTCGGTCGGTATCTCCGTGTTCCGCATGAAGCTGCTCGGCTACGCGTTGGGCGCGTTCCCCGCGGGGCTGGCCGGTGCGCTGTTCGCGAACCTCGACGGTTACCTCTCACCGGAGACGTTCAGCTTCACGCTCGCCACCTCCGTGCTGGCGGCGTCGATCCTCGGTGGTTCGGCCAGCGTGTACGGTGCGGCCGTTGGCGCGGCGATCATCCAGCTCGGGCCGAACCAGTCGAGCGCGTTCCAGCAGTACGCGCTCGTCTTCTACGGTGCGTTCCTGATCGCCGGCGGGGTACTGCTCGGCGGTGGCTTCGCGCAGTTGTTCCGCAGGCTGGTGGCGCGCCTGGACCGGGCGGCCGGGCTGGACACCCAGCCCACCGCGTCGGCCGTCGCGCCGGACATACCCGCACTGCACGGTGCCGAGCTCGCGGTTTCGGGAGTGGCCAAGGCTTTCGGCGGGAATCAGGCACTGCGGGACGTCTCGATCACGGCCCGGCCCGGCAGGGTGACCGCGCTCATCGGCCCCAACGGGTCCGGGAAGACGACGATGCTGAACATGATCTGCGGCTTCTACCGGACCGACGCCGGGCGGATCACCGTGGGCGGCACGCAGTTGCAGCGCCTCCCGGCCCATCACGTGGCCAGGGCAGGAGTGGCGCGCACATTCCAGACGCCGAACCTGCCCGAGGGGGTGAGCGTGCTCGAGGCCGTCGCATCCGGCCGGTGCAGCACGGCACGTGCCTCCCTGCTGGACGCGGTGCTGCGGCTGCCACGGTTTCGCCGGGTGCGGGACGCGGACATCGCGGAAGCCCTGCGGGTGCTCGAACTCGTCGGCATGACGCACCTTCGCGATGCCGAGGCCGTCTCGCTGCCGCTGGGCATGCGGCGGTTGCTCGAGGTCGCCAGGGCGCTGGTGACCAGGCCCAGCGTGCTGCTGCTCGACGAGGCCGCGTCGGGTCTCGACGAAGACGAGGTGGACCGGCTGGCCGAGCTGATCCGCAGGATCCGCGATGCCGGCGGGACGGTGCTGCTCGTCGAGCACAACTTCCGGTTGATCCTGGCGCTGGCCGACGAGATCTTCGTGCTGGCCCACGGTCAGGTGATCGCGTCCGGTCCGCCCGAGGTCATCGAACGCGACCCCCGCGTGCTCAGCGAGTACCTGGGTGTCCGGTCCGACGACGCGCGGTTGCCCGAGGTCGCCGACGCGCTCGAGACGAAAGCGGGGGAGCGGTGATGGAACCGGTGCTGCGGGTGCGTGAGCTGGCCACGGGGTACGGCGATCTGCGGGTCGTGTGGGATGTCTCGGTCGATGTCTGGCCCGGCGCGGTGACGGCCTTGCTGGGACGCAACGGCGCGGGCAAGACCAGCACCTTGCGCGCGGTGTCCGGGCTGAACAAGCTCGCGCACGGCACGGTCGAGCTGAACGGGAAGGACGTCTCGAGGCTGCCCGCTCACCAGCGGGTCCGGCACGGGATGGCCTACGTGCAGGAGGGCAAGCGCGTCTTCCATCAGCTCAGCGTGGAGCAGAACCTCCTGCTGGGCGGCTACACCCGGCGGCTCAGCCGTGCGAAGCTGCGTGGCCCGGTGGACAAGATCTACGATCTTTTCCCAGTCCTGCGCCAGAAACGAGCGGATCCGGCGGGCTCGATGTCGGGCGGGCAGCAGCAGATGCTGGCCATCGGCCAGGCGCTGATGGCCGAACCGTCCCTGCTGCTGCTCGACGAGCCCTCCGGCGGCCTGGCACCGGTGATCGTCGCGGAGGTGATGGAGCGTATCGGCGAGCTCAGGCAGACCGGGCTCGCGATCCTCCTGGTCGAGCAGGCGGTCGAGGCGGCGCTCGGGATCGCCGACCACATCGCGGTGCTCGACGTCGGCCGCGTGGTGCTGTCCGCGCGCGCCGCTGAGGTCGAGGACCTCGATGTGGTTCGGGAAGCCTATTTCGGGCGCATCGACGGTGTGGCGGCGACGCCGGATTGAGGCGTGCGGTTCGCGTCCGTTGCGGGATGCCGTGAAGGGTCCCTTCACAGTCGTATTGGCTGTGAAGGGACCCTTCACGGCTGTCCGTGGCATGAGTCCACTGTGGATTGCTGGGCGGCCGTGAATTGCCTCTGGCTAACCAAGCAAGTGCTTGGTAGTGTCCTGCTTTGTGACGAGAGACTTGGGCTTGGACGGTGCCGTGGTCCTGGTGACCGGAGGCGTGCGCGGAGTGGGCGCCGGGATCACCCGGGCATTCCTCGGCCACGGTGCCGTGGTGGTCACCTGCGCCCGGCACGAGCCGGAGGCCGACGTCACCGCGGGCGGGCGCACGGCGGCGTTCCTGTCGTGTGATGTGCGTGATCCCGATCAGGTGGCTGTGCTGATGGAGCGTGTCGTGGCCGGGTACGGGCGGCTGGACGTCGTGGTGAACAACGCCGGTGGCAGCCCCTATGTGGCGGCGGCGGAGGGGTCGCCGCGGTTCCACGAGAGGGTCGTGAACCTGAATCTGCTGGCGCCGTTGCTCGTCGCTCAGCACGCCAATGCCGTGATGCAGCGGCAGGATGGTGGCGGGGCGATCGTGATGGTGTCCAGTGTCAGTGCCACCCGTCCCTCACCCGGCACGGCGGCCTACGGGGCGGCGAAGGCCGGCCTGAACAACCTTACGGCGTCCCTCGCGGTGGAGTGGGCCCCGAAGGTGCGGGTCAACGCGGTCACGGTGGGCCTGGTCCGGACCGAGCAGGCACACCTGCACTACGGCAGCGAGGCGGCGGTGGCCGCGGTCGGCAGGACCGTGCCGCTGGGCCGGCTGGCCGAGCCGGAGGAGGTCGGGCAGTGTGCCGCGTTCCTCGCTTCGGGGTTGGCGTCCTATGTGTCGGGGGCGACGTTGCTCGTGCACGGCGGTGGTGAAGTGCCCGCCTTCCAGAGCGCGGCCGATGTGAATCAGAAGGAGGATTCGTGACCGGATTGTGCAAGGACCGGGTCGTGATCGTCACCGGTGCCGGCCGGGGAATCGGGCGCGCCCACGCGCTGGCGTTCGCCGCGGAGGGCGCCCGGGTGGTGGTCAACGACGTCGGCGTCGCGCTGGATGGCTCGGCAACCGGGGAAGGCCCGGCCGCCCAGGTGGTCGCCGAGATCGAAAAGCGTGGGGGTGTCGCGGTCGCGAACACCGACGACGTCGCGGACTTCGGGGGCGCCGGCAACCTCGTGAACACCGCGCTGGAGTCTTTCGGCCGCCTGGATGTGCTGGTGAACAACGCGGGTTTCGTGCGGGACCGGATGCTGGTGAACCTCGGTGAGGACGAGTGGGACGCGGTGATCCGCGTGCACCTCAAGGGACATTTCGCCCCGCTGCGGTCCGCGGCCGGGTACTGGCGCGCCGAGGCGAAGGCGGGGCGGGTGCCGAGCGCGCGGGTGATCAACACCAGTTCGGGCGCGGGCCTGCTGGGCAGCGTGGGGCAGGGCAACTACTCGGCGGCCAAGGCCGGGATAGCGGGGCTGACGCTCGTGGCGGCCGCGGAACTGGGCCGGTACGGGGTCACGGTGAACGCGATCGCCCCGTCCGCGCGGACCCGGATGACCGAGGAGGTGTTCGCGGAGACGATGGCGAGGCCGGACTCGGGGTTCGACGCGATGGCTCCGGAGAACATCTCGCCGCTCGTGGTCTGGCTCGGCAGCGCCGAGTCGGCCGGGGTGACCGGGCGGGTGTTCGAAGTGGAGGGAGGCAAGGTGTCGCTGGCGCAGGGATGGCGGCACGGGCCGCCGGTGGACAAGGGCGCGCGGTGGGAGCCGGGCGAGCTGGGGCCGGTCGTGGAGAAGCTGATCGCCGGGGCCGCCGAGCCCGAACCCGTGTACGGAGCGAACTGATGCCGATCACAGTCAAGCGTATCGAGGAACACATCGAGGTCGTCACCGTCGACTTCCCGCCGGTGAACGCCCTGCCCGTGCAGGGCTGGTTCGACCTCGCCACCGCGGTCCGTCGGGCGGGCGAGGACCCGGACGTGCACGTGGTGGTGCTGCGCGCGGAAGGCCGCGGGTTCAACGCCGGTGTCGACATCAAGGAGATCCAGCGTGACAGCGGCTACGGCGCGCTGGTCGGCGCGAACCGCGGCTGTCATGCGGCGTTCGGCGCGGTCTACGACTGCGCGGTGCCGGTGGTGACGGCGGTGCACGGGTTCTGCCTCGGCGGTGGCATCGGGCTCGTCGGCAACTCCGACGTCGTGATCGCCTCGGCGGACGCGACGTTCGGGGTGCCCGAGGTCGAGCGCGGCGCGCTGGGCGCGGCGACCCACCTGGCCCGCCTGGTGCCGCAGCACCTGATGCGCACCCTGTACTTCACCGCGCGCACCATCACCGCCACCGAACTGCACGCCTACGGCTCGGTCTACCGGGTGGTGCCACGCGAGGGTCTCGACGAGGCCGCGCTGGAGGTGGCCCGGGACATCGCGGCGAAGGACCCCCGGGTGATCCGCGCGGCCAAGGAAGCACTCAACGGCATCGACACCCAGCACGTGCACCGCAGCTACCGCTTCGAGCAGGGATTCACCTTCGAACTCAACCTCCTCGGCGCCTCGGACGAGGCCCGCGAAGCATTCCTGAAGGACAAAGAAAAAGACGATGACTGACAAGCGGATGACCGCCGACGAGGTGGCGGCGGAGATCAACGACGGGATGACGATCGGGATCGGCGGGTGGGGCTCGCGGCGCAAGCCGATGGCCCTGGTCCGTGCCCTGCTACGGACCTCGGTGAAGGACCTGACCGTGGTGTCCTACGGCGGCCCGGACGTCGGGCTGCTGTGCGCGGCCGGGAAGGTCCGCCGGGTCGTGTTCGGGTTCGTGACCCTCGACTCGATCGCTTTCGACCCCTGGTTCGGGCGGGCAAGGGAGACCGGGGCGATCGAGGTGACCGAGTACGACGAGGGCATGTTCTGTGTCGCGCTGCGGGCGGCGGCGGAGCGCCTGCCGTTCCTGCCGACGCGCGCCGGTCTCGGTTCCGATGTGCCACGGCTCAACCCGCAACTGCGGACGGTGCGCTCACCCTATGACGACGGCGAAGACCTGCTCGCGGTTCCCTCGCTGAACCTGGACGTGGCGCTGGTGCACCTCAACCGCGCCGATGCCCGGGGCAACGCCCAGTACCTCGGGCCCGATCCGTATTTCGACGACCTGTACTGCCTGGCCGCGAGGAAGCGGTTCGTCTCGGTGGAGAAGATCGTCGGCACCGGGGAGCTCACCGAGAGCGGCCCTCTCCAGTCGCTGTTGCTCAACCGGTCGATGGTGGAGGGTGTGGTGGAAGCGCCGCGCGGCGCGCACTTCACCAGCGCGGTGCCCGACTACGGCCGGGACGAGCGGTTCCAGCGCCACTATGCGGCCTGCGCCAAGGATCTCGAGGAGTGGCCGGGGTTCGTGGACAGGTTCCTCTCCGGCGACGAGCGAACTTATCTGTCCGAAGTAGACCGTTTTGAAGCGGAGGCTGCTCGATGAGCGTGTCGAGGGCGGAGGTCGCGGTCAAGGCGGCGGCCGAGCTGTTCCGGGGTGACGGGGCCGTACTGGCGAGTCCGTTCGGGGTGATCCCGTCACTGGGCGCCAAGCTCGCCCGGCTCACCTTCGAGCCCGAACTGCTGATGTCGGACGGTGAAGCCCGTCTGGTGGACGCCGACGGTGTCGTCGAGGGTTGGCAGCCGTTCGGCAGGATGCTCGAGGTCATCGTGCCGTACGGGCGCCGGCACGTCGTGATGGGGGCGAGCCAGATCGACCGGTTCGGCAACCAGAACATCTCCGCGATCGGCGGGCACGCCCGCCCGGCCAGACAGTTGCTCGGCATGCGGGGTGCACCCGGCAACACGGCGAACCACCGGACCAGCTACTGGGTTCCCAAGCACAGCAAGCGGGTCTTCGTCGAGTCCGTGGACGTCGTGTCCGGCGTCGGCTACGACAACGCGGCCAAGGCGGGCCTGCGCTTCCACGATCTGTACCGGGTCGTGACGAACCTCGGCGTGTTCGACTTCGGTGCCCCGGACCGGTCGATGCGCGCCGTGTCCCTGCATCCCGGCGTGACCTCGGCCGACGTGGCGGCGGCGACGTCGTTCCCGGTCGACTGCTCGGATGCGTCCGTCACGCCTGGTCCGGACGAGACGGAACTGCGTCTGATCCGCGAGATCCTCGACCCGAAATCGTTACGGGATCGGGAGATCCCCGCGTAGGAGGAAAGAAAGATGGAACAGGCGCGCTGGGTGGATTCGATCCCTTCGGCGGTGCGGGCCGCGGCCGAGCGCTTCGGGGATGCCGAGGCACTCGTCGACGGTCGGGTACGGCTGACCTTCGCGCAGCTCGGCGTTCGGGTGCGGGAGGTGGCGAGGGCCTTCGCGGCTCTCGGGGTGCGGCCCGGTGACCGGGTGGCGCTGAACTCGCCCAATACCCACCACTGGATTCTCGCCGCGCTGGGAGCTTCCTACGCGGGTGCGACGCTCGTCCCTGTCAACACCAGGTTCACCGGTCCCGAGACCGTCGATCTGCTGCGGCGCAGCCGGGCCCGCGCGCTCGTGGTCGCCGGAACGTTCCTGGGCACCGACCGGCTGGCCGGCATCCGGGACGCCGCCGGGGAAGGGCCGGGTGAGGTGGTGGCGGGCCTGCCGGAGCTGCGCGCGGTGGTCAGGGTACCGATGGGCGAGCCGGATGTACCGGCCGGCGGCGAGGTCGGCTGGGACGAGCTGCCCTCGTACGCGGAAAGGGTGACGGCAGCCGAGGTCGAGGCGCGTGCGGACGGGGTGTCCGGTGAGGACCTCGCCGACATTCTGTTCACCTCGGGCACGACCGGGCGCAGCAAGGGTGTGATGTCGAAACACCGCCAGGCGCTCGGTGTGGCGGCCGCGTGGGCCGACTGCGGGCGGATGCGGGCCGGTGACCGGTACCTGCTGGTGAACCCGTTCTCGCACAGTTTCGGCTACAAGGCCGGAATCCTGGTGTGCCTGCTGACCGGCGCCGCGATGCTGCCGCAGGCCGTCTTCGACCCGGCCGGTCTGCTTGAGCTCGCCGAACGCGAGCGGATCAGCGTGCTCGCGGGCGCGCCGACGGTCTTCCAGACGCTGCTGCACGCTCCGGAACGGGCGGGCCGCGCACTGCCCAGCCTCCGGCTGGCGGTGACGGGTGCCGCGACCGTTCCGGTCGCACTGGTGGAACGGATGCAGGCCGACCTCGGGTTCGAAACGGTGCTCACCGCGTACGGGCTCAGCGAGGCCGTGGTGGTGACGATGTGCCGGCCCGGCGACGACGCGGAGACGGTTTCGCACACGTCGGGCCGTGCCACCTCCGGTTTCGAAGTCGCGACGGTCGACGTCGAGGGCAGGTTCCTGCCTCCGGGCGAGGCGGGTGAGGTCGTGGTCCGCGGCCCGAACGCGATGGTCGGCTATCTCGACGACCCGGCGGCGACGGCGGAGGTCATCGACGACGGGGGATGGCTGCACACCGGCGACGTCGGTGTCCTGGACGAGCGTGGCTACCTGACGATCACCGACCGGCTGAAGGACATGTACGTGTCCGGTGGTTTCAACGTCTATCCGGCGGAGGTCGAGCAGGCACTGGCTTACCTCGGCGGGGTTCATGACGTCGCGGTGGTCGGCGTGCCGGACGAGCGGATGGGTGAGGTCGGCAAGGCGTTCGTGATCCGCTCCGAGGAGGCGGACCTGACCGAGCAGGATGTGCTGGCGTACTGCAAGGAGCGGCTGGCCAATTACAAGCGGCCCCGATCGGTCGAGTTCGTCCGCAGTTTGCCGCGCAACGCCTCCGGGAAACTGCTGAAGCGTGAACTGAAGGAGCAGGTCTGACCGGGCCCGCTCGTGGTGCCTGTCGCGTCCGGCGACGGTCCGCTCCGCCACGGCGCCGAGGCGACGCGCTGTCCCGGTCGCACACGGCGACTCGCGCTCCGGTGCGTCCCGGGGCATCACGTTCGCGGGATCTTGACGCCGGTCGCCACCGGCACGACGCGCCCGTCGAGTCGTGCCGTCCTCCGTGGCCTTTCCGGCGGTGCCGTCAAGGATCGAGGGGACGGTTGGTCCACCCGCCGCCATGCCGGGGATACCAGCCACCCGCCGCCAGGGTGCCGCCGTCCACGTGGACCGTGGTGCCGGTGACGAAGGACGACAGGTCGGAGGCAAGGAACAGCGCGGCCCCGGCCACGTCGTCGGCGGTACCGTGCCTGCCCAGCGGCGCCCAGGTGGCCCACCGCCACCGGTCGGTTTCGCCGACCCAGTCCGAGTACGGCAGCTGGCGGCTTTCCACCACGTCCGGTGCTATCGCGTTGACCCGTACCCCGTGCCGTCCCGTTTCCACGGCGAGGCTGCGGGTGAACTGCCCGGCCGCCGCCTTGTAGGCCGAGTACGCGACGTGCCCTGGGATTCCCCGAAAGGCCTCCACAGTGGTCAGGGTGATGATGCTGCCGCCCCGGCCTCGTGAGACCATTCCGGGCAGCAGCGCATGCGTCAGGGTCAGCACGTGGCCGAAGTTCACGTCGTGCGACCGGGCCCACGCGGCCGGGGCCTCGCTGCCGAACTCGGTGGGTGGGCGCAGGAAATGGCCCACGTTGTGCACCACCACGTCGGGCTCGCACTCGTCGGCGATCCGGCGCGCCGCGCCCGGAGCGGTCACGTCCACCCGGAGCGTGGCAAGCGGGCTGTCACCGGCCCTCTTGTCCAGGCCCGCCAGCGCGGCCGCATCGACGTCCACGGCCAGCACCCGGGCGCCGTGGGCGAGGAAGGCCTCGGTGATACCGCGGCCGATTCCCGCTGCGGCGCCGGTGATCACGGCCGTGCGGCCGGCGAGCAGTGGTCCGGGTTGGTGTTTCGTCACCATGCCGTCCTCCTTGAGAAAGCGATAGGGCCACCCGCGCGCCCGCTCACCGCAAATGCGTCACTGGGCCACCGTCCAGCCGCCGTCCCGCATGCGCGGGGTGGCGATCAGACCCGGTGCCACCGCGTTCGCCCGCACCTCCTCGCTTCGATAGGTGGCCAGGTGCCGGGTGTACCCGGCGATGCCCGCCTTCACCGCGGGGTACCAGTCCGGGGCCGAGCCGAGTGTGGTTCCCGAGACGGAGGCGACGTTGACCAGGCTGTGCGCGGTGCCGGTGGCGAGAAATGCCTCGGTGACCCCGCGGGTACCGCCCAGTGCTATGCGGACGGCATCGTCGAAGCCCAGCGCGGACGCGCTCGAGGGACCGGCGTTGTTCACCAGGTACCGGACCGGCCCCGCCGAAGAGGCCGACGACATCGCGGCCGTCACGGCACCGGCGTCGGCGATGTCGACCGCGGCCGCGACGGTCTTGTGCCCGGCCTCGCCGATCTCCGCCGCGGTCGCGTGCGCGCTGTCCGTGTCGAGGTCCCAGACCGCGACGGTCAGCCCCGCGGCGGCCGCGGCGACGGCGATGGCGCGGCCGATCCCGCTCCCGGCGCCGGTGACCACGACGACGTCACCCGGTTCGAATCCCAGACTATCCACAGTAGACGCTTCTGCGAGGTCGGCGCTGGTGTGCGGTGACGGGTGGGTAGCCCGCCGCTGGCCCCGTCAGACCAGCCAGCGGTTGAGCGTCTCGACGACACAGCCCGGCTTGGTCCCGCCCTCGACCTCGGCGACAATCCGGATCGTCGCCTGCACGCCGCCGGGAATATCTTCGCAGGTAAGGATTTCTCCGCGACCACGAATCCGGGCTCCGGTGGGTACCGGCGCGGGGAAGCGGACCCGGTTGGCGCCGTAGTTCAGCCCCATGCTCACGCCTTCGACGCTGAGCAGTTGTGGCAGGAAGTAGTTGCAGAGCGACAAGGTCAGATAGCCATGGGCAATGGTGGAGCCGAAGGGCGACTCGCGGGCTCGACCGGGGTCGACGTGAATCCATTGGTGGTCGCCGGTGACGTCGGCGAAGGCATCGATCCGTTGCTGGTCGATCGAGAGCCACGCGGTCGGACCGAGCATCGTGCCGACCGCTGCGCGCAGCCCGGCGAGTCCCCGGACGACCAACCGGTCCTCTTGTGCGGTTTCCGCTTCCGCCGGCATGGCGGCTCCTCTCTCGGTCGTTGCCCTGGCCCCGACCGGCATCATATGCCAAGCAAGCGCTCGGTTCATTCCCCGGGCGCAGCCGGTGGGACGACATTCCAGTCCGGCGAACGTCTGGAACATGGATTCGGGCTGCCCTGAGCGCCGCGGGCAAGGTGCCCGTGGCTGTCGCTGTCGACACGGTTGACGACGGGGAAGGGGGCGTCTAAGTTGGAGTAACCAAGCGCTTGATTGGTTTTCTGGGCGACGTGCGCGCCCCTCCGGCCGGGCATCTTTCCCTGCTTTTGAGCGTGCTTGTTCTGCCATCACCCGATACGGACGGAGGCGAGTCGATGACGACTCAGAACGCTGCCGTACTCCCCGCGCGGCGCACCGTGTTCGCGGACATCGTCCGCGGGCGTATCGGCGACGATCGCCCCGGAGTGCTGTTCGAGGGCCGCGTGCTCACGTGGGGTGAGATCGTCCAAGGAGCCGCCGACCGGGCCGCGGCTCTCGCCGACTTGTCGTGGCCCACCGGCCGGCCGCTGCACGTGGGTGTCCTGCTCGAGAACATCCCGGACTACGTCCAGTGGGTCTGCGCCGCGGCGCTGTGCGGCGCCACGGTGGTGGGCATCAACGCGACCCGTCGTGGCGCCGAGTTGGCCCACGATGTGCGGCACACCGACTGCGACCTGCTCATCACCGAGAACCGCCTCGCCGGGCTCGTCGATGGCCTGGACCTCGGCATCCCGGCCGAGCGGATCCACAACGTGGACACGCCCGGGTACGCCGCCTGGCTCGCGCGGTACTCCGGCTCACCGATGCCCATGGGCGAGATCGACCCGGCCGCCAATCTCCTGCTGCTGTTCTCCTCCGGCTCGACCGGTGTGCCCAAGGCCGTCATCTGCACCCACGCCCGCCTTGCCGCCGTTTCCGAGGCGATGCTGGATCGCTGCGAGCTGACCCGCGATTCGGTGGCCTATCTGGCCATGCCCCTTTTCCACGGTAACGCCCTGATGCTCAACCTCGGCCCGGCCATGGTCTGTGGCGCCACCATCGCCGTGGTCCGCAAGTTCTCCGCGTCCGGCTTCGTCCGCGACGTGCACGAGCACGGCGTGACTTTCTTCAACTACGTCGGGCGGGCGCTCGCCTACGTCCTGGCGCAGCCTTCCGACCCCCGCGACGCGACGAGCACGCTGCGGCGGGCCGTGGGCACCGAGGCGTCCGCCGTGGACATCTCCCGGTTCACGGAGCGCTTCGACGTGGTCGTGTCCGAGGGCTACGGCTCCAGCGAAGGCGTCATGCGAATCAACCGCACCCCGGACACACCCGGCGACGCGCTCGGCGTGGCCGTCGGCGGCAGCGTCGTCAAGGTCCTGGACGAGGTCACCGGCCTCGAATGTCCCCCCGGCAGGCTCGACGGAAACGGCCGGCTCGTCAATGCCGAAGAGGCCATCGGCCAGCTCGTCGGGATCGGCATGGCCGCCCGGTTCGAGGGCTACTACAAAAACCCCGAGGCCACCGCCGAGCGCGTCCGCGGAGACGACTTCTGGTCCGGTGACCTGGCCTACCGCGACGCCGGCGGCTACTTCTACTTTGCCGGCCGGTCGTCGGACTGGCTGCGCGTCGACAGCGAGAACTTCGCCGCCGGCCCGGTCGAGCGGATCCTCGAGCGCTGGGAGCCGGTCGCCGTCGCTCCCGTGTTCGCCGTGCCCGACCCGCGGACGGGCGACCAGGTCATGTGCGCGCTGCAGCTGCGCGATGGGTTCCGCTTCGATCCGGACGCCTTCACCGCCTTCCTCGCCGCTCAGACCGACCTTGGGCCCAAGTGGCGCCCCCGGTTCGTGCGGATCGTCGAGGAGGTGCCGACGACGGGAAACAACAAGATCGCCAAGCAGGTACTGCGACGCGCCGCCTGGGTCACGACCGACCCGGTGTTCGTCCGCGACGGGGCATCGACGACGTACCGCAGGCTGACGCCCGCAGACGTCGAGGAGTTCGAGAACCAGTTCACCACCCACGGGCGCGCGGCGCTGTTGCCGGTCACCTGCTGACGCGGCCAGGAGAGAGGACACCGATGTTCCTGGAGTACACCCCCGAGCAGCGTGAGCTGAGCCGGGAGCTGCGGGCCTATTTCTCGCGCCTGCTCACCCCGGAGGTGCGTGAGGCGCTCGGCGGCACGAATGAGGATCGCCCGGCCTACCGCGAGATCATCCGGCGGATCGGCAAGGACGGGCTGCTCGGTCTCGGCTGGCCCACGGAGTACGGCGGACAGGGCCGCCCCGCGGCCGACCAGTACATCCTCTTCGACGAGATCAACCGGGCCCAGGCGCCGTTCCCGTTCGTGACGATCAACACCATCGGTCCGATGCTCATGCGCCACGGGACCTCGGAACAGAAGAAGCGCTACCTGCCAGGAATGCTCACCGGGGACGTCCTCTTCGTGATCGGCTACAGCGAGCCCGATTCGGGTACCGACCTCGCCTCGCTGCACTCCCGAGCCGAGGCGCTGCCCGAGGGCGGCTGGAACATCAACGGGCAGAAGGTCTTCACCAGTGGGGCCAGCCAGGCCGACTTCGTCTGGATGGCGGTGCGCACAGATCGTGATGCCCCGAAGCACCGGGGCATCACGATCCTCATCGTGCCCACCTCCGCTCCGGGCTTCAGCTGCACCCCGATCGTGACGAGCGGCATCACCCACACGAACGCCACCTACTACGAGGATGTGCGGGTGGGCCCCGACGCCGTCGTCGGTGAGGTGAACGGTGGCTGGCAGTTGATCAACGGCCAGCTCGGCCACGAGCGGGTCGGCCTGGCGGCGATGGGCGGGCGTACCGAGCAGTTGTGGTCGGACGTCGCCGCCTGGGCGAGCCGGCCCGGTGCCGATGGGGTGCGTGCGATGGACAAGCCGTGGGTGCGCACCGAGTTGGCTCGCGACTACGCGGAGCTCACCGCGATGCGCCTGCTCAACTGGAAGATCGCGGTCGTCGAGGAGGACCAGAACCCCAATCCCGCGGCCGCGTCGGTCGCCAAGGTCTACGGCACCGAGACCCACGACCGGGTCTGCCGCGACCTCGTTTCCGTCGTCGGCCCCCGCGCGACACGCCGCCCCGGCGCCCCCGGCGCGGTGCTCGGCGGCCGGCTCGAGGCCTATACCCGCGGCTCCTACATCAACACCTTCGGCGGCGGGACCAACGAGGTGCTGCGCGACATGATCGCGGTGACCGGCCTCGGCATGCCCCGCAGGAGGTGGTCCGCCTGAGCGCCACCGCCATCCCGGCAGAAGCCGCTGACGGGGACGCCTTCCTCGCCCGGCTGCGGGAGTTCGTCGGCATCGAGGCCACCCCGACCCGTTACGCCCAGGACGCGGTCAACCAGCCGATGATCCGCCACTTCGTCGAGGCCCTCGGCGACGAGAACCCGATCTACGTCGACGAGCGGGCGGCCATCGCCACCGGGCGGGACGGCATCGTCGCGCCCCCGCCGATGCTCTCGACCTGGCTCATGGTCGGCTACAAGGCCCACAAGACCGCCGCGTCCGGCAAGGCGCCGGACAGCCCGATGGCCCGGCTGCTCGGTCTCCTCGCCGACGCCGGCTTCGTCGGCGTCGTGGCCACCGACGACGAGCACGAGTACGTGCGCGAGTTGCGCCTAGGTGACGAGCTGAAAATGACGACGGTGATCGAGGACGTCTCGGCCCGCAAGATCACGGGGCTTGGTCCCGGTCACTTCGTCACGACGCTGCGCACCTACACCGACCAGCACGATGAGGTGGTGGCCCGGCAGCGGTTCCGCATCCTGCGTTTCGATCCTTCGAAAGCGAAGCGGGCCGCCGAGCCCGTGTCCGCCGATCCCGGGCTGCGGCACAAGCCGTTCATTCTGCGGGACAACGAGTTCTGGTTCAGCGCCGCCGCGCAGCGCCGGCTCGTCATCCAGGCCTGCTCGGACTGCGGGATGCTGCGCCACCCGCCCGGCCCGATCTGCCCGAGGTGCCACTCGTACGCCTGGCACGAGCAGGAGGCCACCGGCCGCGGCACCGTGCACAGCTACGTCGTGAGCCACCATCCGAAGGCTCCCGGCTACGACTATCCACTCACCGTCCTGCTCGTCGATCTCGAGGAGGGCACCCGCCTCATTGCCGACTTCGCCGGCCGCACCGAGGAGGTCGAGATCGGGATGCCGGTACAGGTCGAGTGGCTCGACTACGACGGCGAACTCACCCTGCCCCGGTTCCGGGCGGTCACCGGGGCGCCGTCTCTCGAAAAGGAGGACCACTGATGGACTTCCGGCTCACCGAGCACCAGGTCACGATCAACGAGTTGGCCCGAGACGTGTTCTCCCGCAACGGAAACCCGGAACGACTGGTCGCCGTGGAAGCCGGCGCCGAGCGCATCGACCGGGCGTTGTACCGCCACCTCGCCGAGGCCGGTGTACTCGGGCTGCTCGTGCCTGAGGAGTACGGCGGCGCGGGCCTCGGGCTCTGGGAGGCCGCCGGCGTGTTCGTCGAGCAGGGCCGCGCCCTGGGCACGGTGCCGCTCTGGGAGACCCTGGTCGGCGGTGTCCTGCCCATCGTGCGCTACGGCGACGCGAAGATGCGCACCGAATGGCTACCGCGGGTCGCGTCGGGGGACGTGATCCTCAGCGTTGCCGTCGACGACGTCGCCGACGCCCGCCGCTTCGGTGCCAGGGTGCGTGCCGCGAACACCGGGCGGGGGCCACGGCTGACCGGCACCGTCGCCGACGTCCGGTCGGCCCACCTGGCCGACGCCGTCGTCGTCCCGGCCGCGGACGAGCGGGGCGCCCTCGGCCTCTACCTCGTGCCGACCTCCGGCGAGGGGGTGCGCCGCGAAACCTTCGAGCGCACCGATCGTGGTCTGGCCTGCGACCTGCACTTCGACGGCGCCGCCGCCGAGCCACTCGACGGGGGCCCCGATGAGGACCGGCTGGAGTGGCTGCTTCGCCAGGCCTGGATCGCCCTCGCCGCGCTGCAGACGGGCATCAGCCAGGCAGCCGTACGGCAGGCCGCCGAGTACACCTCCGGCCGCGAGCAGTTCGGGGTCCCGATCGCGACATTCCAGGCCGTGGCCCACCAGATCGCGGACTGCCACATCGCCACCGAGGCTATGGAGGCCACCTACCTCAACGCACTGTGGCGCGAGAGCACTGGCCGCCCGGCCACGGCGGCGGCCCACGTGGCGAAGTACTGGGCGGCCGAGGCCGGTGACCGCATCGCCCGCACCGTGCTGCACGTCCACGGCGGGATCGGCGCGGACGTCACCTACCCGATCCACCGCTACCTGCTCTGGACCACCCAGTTGACCAACACCGCCGGCTCGGCCGCCTGGCACCTGGAGCATCTCGGTGATCTCATCGACGAGGGGGAGCGGTTGTGAACGGCACCCGGACCATCGCGGGCGTGCGGGTCGGCGACACCCTCCCGCCGTTGGAGATCCCGCTGACCCGGACCCTCATCGTCGCCGGGGCCCTGGCCACGCGCGACTACGAGGACGTGCACCACGACCCGTCCCTGGCCGAGCAGCGGGGCACGCCGGACACCTACATGAGCATCAACAACACCAACGGCTTCGTCGGCCGCTTCGTCACCGACTGGGCCGGTCCCGCCGCCCGGCTGCTGCGGCTGTGTACCCGGCTCGGTGTCCCGAACTTCCCCGGCGACACGATGACCCTCACCGGCGAGGTCGTGGCCGTCGACGACGACATTGTCCGCGTCGCGGTGCGCGGGACGAACAGCTTGGGCGCGCACGCCATCTCCGAGGTGACCGTGCGGCTGCCCCGTGGGACAGGGGAGTGACATGACCTCGAACCACCTGTCGGGTCGCACGGCGATTGTCGGCATCGGCGCCACCGAGTTCTCCAAGAACTCGGGCCGCAGTGAGCTCCAGTTGGCAGTGGAGGCGGTCCAGGCCGCGCTGGCCGACGCGGGACTCACCGCCGCCGACGTCGACGGCATGACGAGCTTCACCATGGAGACCAACCCGGAGAACATGATCGCCCGAAGCCTGGGGGTGCCGGAGCTGAAGTTCTTCTCCCGGATCCCCTATGGCGGTGGGGGTGCCTGCGGGCCCGTGCAGCAGGCCGCCATGGCGATCGCTTCAGGGATCGCCGACGTCGTCGTTGCCTACCGGGCCTTCAACGAGCGGTCCGGCGTCCGGTTCGGACAGGGCCCACCCCCGGCGAGGACGCAGGCCACTTCGGACAATGAGTACCGGTCCTGGGTAAACCCCTACGGCC
>NZ_VJWX01000149.1 GCF_007713715.1 Amycolatopsis rhizosphaerae | reverse complement strand
TCGTGGTGGTGCTGACCCACGGCCCCGAAGGCGGCTCGCTGTCCGCGGCCACCGGCGCGCTCACCGCGCTCACCACGACCCTGGCCCCACTGCTGAAATGACCCGTCTCGTGTCGCGTCGGCCTCGAGGTTGGCCGTGGGGTTGGCCGTGAAGGGTCCCTTCACAGCAAATACGACCGTGAAGGGACCCTTCACAGCTCCGCCCCGGACCGCGGCCGCCTTAGCCGGGTTGGGGTGCCTAGGCCTCTTCGGCGAGCATTTCGGCGGTCACGGCGGATTCGGTGTCCGGGATGCCGAGGTCCTTCGCGCGCTTGTCGGCCATCGCCAGCAGGCGGCGGATCCGGCCCGCGACCGCGTCCTTCGTCATCGGCGGGTCGGACAACTGACCCAGTTCTTCCAGCGAGGCCTGCCGATTCGACAGGCGCAGCTTCCCGGCCGCCAGCAGGTGGTCCGGGGCCGTCTCGCCGAGGATCTCCATCGCCCGCTCCACCCGGGCCGCCGCGGCGACCGCGGCACGGGCCGAGCGGCGCAGGTTCGCGTCGTCGAAGTTCGCCAGCCGGTTGGCGGTGGCCCGCACTTCGCGGCGCATCCGGCGTTCCTCCCACTGCAGCACGCTGGCGTGCGCGCCCAGCCGCGTCAGCAGCGCGCCGATCGCGTCGCCGTCGCGCACCACCACCCGGTCCGCGCCGCGCACCTCCCGGGACTTCGCCTGGATGCCCAGCCGCCGCGCGGCGCCCACGAGGGCGAGCGCGGCCTCCGGACCGGGACAGGTCACCTCGAGCGAGGAGGAGCGGCCCGGCTCGGTGAGCGAACCGTGCGCGAGGAAGGCCCCGCGCCAGGCGGCTTCGGCGTCGGCGACCCCGCCGGACACCACCGCCGCGGGCAGGCCCCGCACCGGGCGACCCCGGTTGTCGATCAGGCCGGTCTGCCGGGCCAGGCCCTCACCGTCCTGCACGACGCGCACCAGGTACCGCGTGGTCTTGCGCAGGCCGCTGGCGGAGAGCACGTGGACGTCCGAATGGTGCCCGTAGAGCTCGTGGATCTCCTTGCGCAGCCGCCGGGCCACCGACCCGGTGTCCAGTTCGGCCTCCACGACGACCCGCCCGCCCACGATGTGCAGTCCGCCCGCGAACCGCAACATCGAGGCGACCTCGGCCCGCCGCGGCCCGATCTTGGTGATCTGCAGCCGGCTGAGTTCGTCCTTGACCGCGGCGGTCATCGCCATGGTCCCTCCCTGCTCTCTTCACCGTCCCGGCCCGCCGCTTCCCAGCGGCGTCCCAGAGCTTCCCGCACACAGTCCGCCAGCGCATCCGGATCGTGTAAACCCGCCACGTTCGGGTCAGCCACGTCGGCCAGCAGCGCTCGCGCCCCCAGTTCCGCCGCCGCGGCGCGCAGCCGGGCCGGCATCGGCACCGACGCGCGATCGGCGATCACCACGTCCAGCCGCAACCCGGGCGCGTGCTGGAAGAGTACGTCCAGGTGCCGCTCCGGGGAGAACCCCGCCGTCTCACCCGGTTGGGGGATGAGGTTGAGCACCACCATCCGCATCGCCCCGGTGGCCACCAGCGCGTCGTGCAACTGGGGCACCAGCAGGTGCGGCAGCACGCTCGTGAACCACGAACCGGGGCCCAGGAAGACCACGTCGGCGCCGAGCACCGCCTCCACCGCCTCGGCGCAGGCGGCGGGCACCCCGCCGGGCCGCCGGGGGGTGTACAGGCGGATCCGGCGCACCTGCCCCGGCGTGCTGGCGATCGCGACCTGGCCGCGGATGAGATGGCTCTCGCCGTCGTCGCTCAGGCCCGCCACCTCGGCCTCGATGTCCAGCGGCTCCGCCGACATGGGCAGCACCCGGCCCGAGACGCCGAGCAGCCTGCCCGCCTCCTCCAGCGCCGCCACCGGATCACCCAGCACCTCGAACAGCCCGGCCAGCAGCAGATTGCCCACCGCGTGCCCGGTCAGCGCGCCGCTGCCGCCGAACCGGTGCTGGAACACCTCCGCCCACAGTGGACCGCCGTCGCCGGTACCGGCCAGCGCCGCGAGCGCCTGCCGCAGGTCACCGGGCGGCAGCAGGCCGAGCTCCCGGCGCAGTCTGCCGGAGGAACCGCCGTCGTCGGCGACCGTGACCACCGCCGTGACGTCCGGGGTGATCCGGCGCAACGCGCCCAGCGTCGCGTGGAGTCCGTGGCCGCCCCCGAGGGCGACCGCGCGCAAGGGTCTGCCCAGGCTCACTCGCGACCCAGATCCCGGTGGATCACCTTGACCGCCATTCCGTCCTCATTGGACAACAGCCGGGCCAGTTCCTCGGAGATCGCCACACTGCGGTGCTTGCCGCCGGTGCAGCCGACCGCGAGCGTGAGGTACCGCTTGCCCTCCCGCCGGTAACCTGCCCCGATCAGGCGCAGCAACTGGTGGTAGCGGTCGAGGAACTCCTCCGCGCCCTCCTGCGAGAGCACGTAGTTGCGCACGTCGGAATCGAGACCGGTGTGGTCGCGCAGCTCCGGGATCCAAAACGGGTTCGGCAGGAACCGCACGTCCATCACCAGGTCCGCGTCCATCGGCAGGCCGTACTTGTAGCCGAAGGACAGCACGGTGACGCGGGTGCGCGTGGCCGATTCGGAGCCGAACGCGTCCTCGATCTTGGCGCGCAGGTCGTGTACCGACAGGGCCGAGGTGTCCAGCACCAGATCGGCCTCTTCGCGCAGCGGGGCCAGCAGCGCGCGCTCGGCGGTGATGCCGTCGGCGAGCCTGCCGTCGCCCTGCATCGGGTGACCGCGGCGCACGTGCTCGAACCGGCGCACCAGCACCGCGTCCGTGGCCTCGAGGAACAGCACCCGCGGCTTGTACCCCCGCGCGTCCAGGTCCTTGATCACCGAGGCGAGGTCCTCGGTGAAGGCGCGCGAGCGCACGTCCATCACCACCGCGACCTTCGTGATGGCGCCCCGGGCCTGCGCACCCAGTTCGACCATCGTCTCGATCAGCTCCGGCGGCAGGTTGTCCACCACGAACCAGCCGAGGTCCTCCAGGCATTTCGCCGCGGTGCTGCGGCCCGCCCCGGACAGCCCGGTGACGACCGCGACCTCCATCCCCGACACGCGGCCCCCTTCGCTTGTGCTCATGTCTTCCTCTCCCCTGCTTTCCCGTCCTCGCCCCGCAGTGCCGCGAACACCGCTTCCGCGGTGCGTTTCCCCACTCCCGGCACCGCCGCGATCTCTTCGACCCCGGCCAGTTTGAGCTTCTTCACCGACCCGAAGTGCTTGATGAGCGCGGACCGGCGCGTCTGCCCCAGGCCCGGCACACCGTCCAATACGGACACCTGCAGCCGCTTCGAACGCTTCTCCCGGTGGTACCGGATCGCGAAGCGGTGCGCCTCGTCGCGCACCCGCTGCAACAGGTACAACGCCTCCGAAGTGCGGGGCAGGATCACCGGATCCGGATCGGCGGGCAGCCACACCTCTTCCAGCCGCTTGGCCAGCCCCACCACCGCGACATCGGTGATGCCGAGCTCGGCCAGCACGTCCGCCGCCGCGGTGGCCTGCGGGCCCGCCCCGTCGACCACCAGCAGGTTCGGCGGATAGGCGAACTTGCGGGGCCGCCCCGTCTCCGGGTCGATACCGGGAATCCCGGCGGGCGGCTCGACGGCCTCGCCGCCATCGCCATCGCCGTCGCCGTCGCCGTGCACGGTCGCCGCTGCCGTTTCTTTGAGATAGCGGTGAAAGCGGCGGCGCACAACCTCGGCGATGGACGCCACGTCGCCCTCTTCGGCGGCCTCCCGCAGGGCGAAGCGGCGGTACTCCGACTTGCGGGGCACCCCGTCCTCGAACACCACGAGGGAGGCGACCACGTCGCTGCCCTGGATGTGGCTGATGTCGACGCATTCGATCCGCAGCGGCGCGGTGTCCAGCCCGAGCTGCTCCTGCAGCTCGGCCAGCGCCGCGGAACGGGCCGTCAGATCGCCCGCGCGCCGCAGCTTGTGCTGCGCGAATGCCTCCTCCGCGTTGCGCTGCACCGTTTCGGCCAGCGCGCGCTTGTCCCCGCGCTGCGGCACCCGCAGCTGCACCCGGGAACCCCGCAGCCCGGACAGCCATTCGGTCAGCGCCTCCGCGTCGGCGGGCAGCTCGGGCACGAGCACCTCGCGGGGCACCGGCGATCCGGCGTCCGCGGTCTGCTCGGCCTGCTCCACCTGCTCACCGTAGAACTGGGCGAGGAACTGCTCGACGAGCGCGGGCACGTCCATCTCCTCGACCTTGTCGATCACCCAGCCGCGCTGGCCGCGCACCCGTCCGCCGCGGACGTGGAACACCTGCACGGCCGCTTCCAGCTCGTCGTGGGCGAAGGCGACCACGTCGGCGTCCGTGCCGTCGCCGAGCACCACGGCCTGCTTCTCCATCGCCCGGCGCAGGGCCCCGATGTCGTCGCGCAGGCGCGCCGCCTTCTCGAACTCGAGCTGCTCGGCCGCCTCGGCCATCTCCCGCTCCAGCCTGCGGACCATCGCGTCGGTCCGCCCGGCGAGAAAATCGCAGAAGTCGCCGACGATTTCGCGGTGCTCCTCCGCCGACACCCTGCCCACGCACGGCGCCGAGCACTTGTCGATGTAGCCGAGCAGGCACGGCCGCCCGATCTGGCCGTGCCGCCGGAACACGCCGGTGGAGCAGGTGCGCGCCGGGAACACCCGCAACAGCAGGTCCAGCGTCTCCCGGATGGCCCAGGCGTGGGCGTACGGGCCGAAGTAACGGACGCCCTTCTTGCGCGGGCCGCGGTAGACGTGCAGGCGGGGGAACTCCTCGTTCATCGTCACCGCCAGCACCGGATAGGACTTGTCGTCGCGGTAGCGGACGTTGAACCGCGGATCGAACTCCTTGATCCAGTTGTACTCCAGCTGGAGCGCCTCGACCTCGGTGGAGACGACCGTCCATTCGACACTCGCCGCCGTGGTCACCATCTGGCGGGTGCGGGGATGCAGGCCGGCCAGATCGGCGAAGTAGGAGTTCAGCCTGCTGCGGAGGCTCTTCGCCTTGCCGACGTAGATGACCCGCTTCGTCGCGTCGCGGAACTTGTACACGCCGGGTTCGTCGGGGATGCTCCCGGGTGCGGGTCGGTAGGTGGACGGGTCAGCCACGGCACAAGCCTATGGCTCACCCCCGACAGTCCCGGCAACCCCTCCGTCATCGGCGTGGACGGTGTGCCATTCTCAGGCCCATGCGCATCGCCACCTGGAACGTCAACTCGGTCGCCGCCCGGCTCCCGCGGCTGCTCGCCTGGCTCGGTTCCGCCCAGCCCGACGTGCTGTGCCTGCAGGAACTCAAGTGCACCACCGAGGCGTTCCCGCACGGCGAAGTGACCGCGCTCGGCTACGAGGTGGCCGCCTACGGGCTGGGCCGCTGGAACGGCGTCGCGATCCTCTCGCGCGTCGGGCTCGGCGACGTCCGCCGCGGGCTGCTCGACGAACCCGCGTACGACAACGAGACCGAACCGCGCGCGATCGGCGCGACCTGCGGCGGCGTGCGCGTCTGGTCGGTGTACGTGCCGAACGGCCGTGACCCCGAGCACCCGCACTACGCGTACAAACTGCGCTGGCTGGAAGCCCTGCGCGCCACCGTCGTGGCGGAGACCTCGGCCGAGCGCCCGCTCGCGGTACTGGGCGACTTCAACATCGCGCCCACCGACGACGACGTGTGGGACATCAGCCTGTTCGAGGGCGCCACGCACGTCACCGACGCCGAGCGGAAGGCACTGGCCGTGCTGCGGGACGCGGGACTCACCGACATCGTGCCGCGGCCGCTGAAGTACGACCGGCCCTACACCTACTGGGACTACCGCCAGCTGGCCTTCCCGAAGAACAACGGGATGCGCATCGACCTGGTCTACGCCGACGCGGCATTCGCCGCCGCGGTCACCGACGCCTACGTCGACCGCGAGGAACGCAAGGGCAAGGGCGCCTCCGACCACGCCCCCGTCGTCGTCGACCTCTCCCTCTGAGCAACCGAAGCCGGCTCTACCGGGGAGTGGGCTGGGTCAGCGGTCGGCCCAGGCCTGTTTGTGCAGGCGGCGCAGGGCGCGCACGGACCGCACCGCGTGTTCGCGGTCCACGGCCTGGATGGCCAGCATGCCCTGGTACTCGAAGTCCGGCAGTTCGAGGCGGGCGAACGATGCGCCGTCCGGGAAGCTCACCGACAGCACCTCGTGCCAGGCGAACTTCTTGTTCAGCAGCAAGATGTTGCGCACCTCGATGCCCTCGGCGTCCGCCCGCACCCGGGGCGTGGCGAACAGCAGCGCCCCGCCGGCGAGGACCACCCCGATGCCCACCATCGCGACCTGGTCCGACGCCGCGAAGATGACGCCGGTGTGGGAGCTGCGCAGCAGCACCGACACGGCGACGAACACGGCGAACAGCACCACCGCCAGCACCACCGCCATCCAGGTGGCGCGCTTCGGGCGGATCACGAGCACTTCTCCGGTGTCCTTGTCGGTCATGGTGCTCACACGAAACCCCGTTCGGTCCACGGCTGGCGCAGCGACCTCAGCACGAGCGCGGTGTCCAGTGCGGCCTGCGTCGCCTCACGGCCCTTGTCCTCCGCCGAACCCGGCAGCCCGGCCCGGTCCAGCGCCTGCTGCTCGGTGTCGCAGGTGAGCACCCCGTTGCCCACCGGGGTGCCCTCGTCCAGCGCCACCCGGGTCAGCCCCGCGGTCACCGCGTCGCACACGTACTCGAAATGCGGGGTGCCGCCGCGGATCACCACGCCGAGGGCGACCACCGCGTCGTGCGTGCGGGCCAGCGCCTGCGCGACGACGGGCAGTTCCACCGCGCCGGCGACCCGCACCACCGTCGGCTCTTCCTTCAGCTTCGCCTCACCGGCCGTGGCGAGCGCCCGGGCCAGCAGGCTGTCGGTGATCTCCGCGTGCCAGCGGGTCGCCACGATGGCCAGCCGCAGGCCCTCGCACTCGCTCAGGTCGATGTCGACGTCCGGGCGTCCTTCGCCGCTCACCGCACCGCTCCGTTCCCGTTCCCGCCCGGCGCCTCGTCCAGCTCGGCCCCCACCTGGTCGAACTCCTCCAGGTTGGCCAGGTCGTGGCCCATGCGGTCACGCTTGGTCCGCAGATAGCGCAGGTTCTCCGGGTTCGGCGAGATCGGCAGCGGAACCCGCCCCGTCACCTCGAGACCGTACCCCTCGAGCCCCACGCGCTTGGCGGGGTTGTTGGTCAGCAGGCGCATCGACCGCACCCCGAGATCGCAGAGGATCTGCGCGCCCGTGCCGTAGTCCCGCGCGTCGGCGGGAACCCCCAGCGCGAGGTTCGCGTCGACGGTGTCCGCGCCCAGATCCTGCAGCTGGTAGGCCTGCAGCTTGTGCAGCAGCCCGATGCCCCGGCCCTCGTGACCCCGGATGTAGAGCACCACCCCGCGGCCCTCGGCGGCCACGGCCTTGAGCGCCGCGTCCAGCTGCGGACCGCAGTCGCACCGCAGCGAGCCGAACACGTCACCGGTCAGGCACTCGGAGTGCACGCGGACCAGGATGTCCTCACCGTCGCCGATCTCGCCGTAGACGAACGCGACGTGCTCGATCCCGTCCAGCAGGCTGTCGTAGCCCACGGCGCGGAACGTGCCCGCCGCCAGCGGGATCCGCGCCTCGGCGACCCGCTCGACCTGCTTCTCGTGGCGGCGGCGGTAGGCGATCAGATCGGCGATCGTGATGATCTGCAGATCGTGGTCCGCGGCGAACACTTCCAGCTCGTCACGGCGGGCCATATCGCCCTCGTCCTTCTGCGACACGATCTCGCAGAGCACGCCCGCCGGGTGCAGCCCGGCGAGGCGGGCCAGATCGACCGAGGCCTCGGTGTGCCCGGGACGCCGCAGCACGCCGCCCTCCTTCGCCCGCAGCGGCACCACGTGCCCGGGACGGCGGAAGTCCATCGGCTTCGAGTCGGGATCGGCCAGCAGGCGCACGGTGTGCGAACGGTCCGCGGCCGAAATCCCGGTGCTGACCCCCTCGGCCGCGTCCACGGTCACCGCGTACGCGGTCCCGCGCACGTCCTGGTTCGTGTGGTACATCGGCGGCAGGTCCAGCCGCGCGCAATCCTGTTCGGTCAGCGCGGCACACACGTAACCGGAGGTGTAGCGCACCATGAAGGCCATGAGCTCCGGCGTGGCCTTCTCGGCGGCGAAGATGAGGTCGCCCTCGTTCTCCCGGTCCTCGTCGTCGACCACGACCACGGGGCGCCCGGCCGCGATGTCGGCGATCGCCCGCTCGATCCCCGCGGTGTCCACCGGCATCCTGGCCCCGCACGGCGTCCCTGCAGTCACGCGTCCTCCTGTGTCTTGCCGGGCACCCGTGTTTCGCGGGCCACCCGCGCCCGGTCGGACCGCATGATCAAGTCGCTCATGCGTCCTCCTGTGTCTTGCGGGCCACCCGCGCCCGGTCGGACCGCATGGTCAAGGCTTCGCCAGTGTCGCTCATGCGTCCTCCTGTACCCCGCCGGTCTTCAACCCATTGTGCTCTGCGAGCCGGGCCAGGTGCGGAGCGGCCAGCTTCTCCACGTACTTGGCGAGCACGTCGACTTCGAGGTTGACCGGATCGCCCGGTTCGGCCAGGCCCAGCGTCGTCAACTCCAGTGTGGTCGGAATCAGCGCCACCGTGAACTCGTCGTTCGTCACACTCGCGACGGTCAGCGAGATGCCGTCCACCGCGATCGAGCCCTTCTCCACCACGTAGCGGGCCAGCCCGGACGGCAGCGCGAACCGGGTCAGGCCGTTCTCGTCGCGGGAGAGAAAGCGGCCCGTGCCGTCCACGTGGCCCTGCATGATGTGCCCGCCGAGCCGGTCGCCGACGGCGGTGGCACGCTCCAGGTTGACCCGGTCGCCCGGCGCGATCTTCGCCAGGCGCGAACGGCGCAGTGTCTCGTCCACCACGTCCACGGTGAACTCGTCGCCGGACACCTCGACCACCGTGAGGCACACCCCGCTGACCGCGATGGAGTCGCCGTGCCCGGCGTCGGAGGTGACGAGGGGGCCGCGGACGGTGAGCCGGGCGGCGCTGGGCAGCTGCTCGACGTGGGTGATCTCACCCAGCTCTTCGACGATGCCGGTGAACACGGGAGTCTCCTGTCCTGCGGTCGGAATCACTGGGCCTGGGCCCGGGCCGCGCGTTCGCGCAGGGCGGCCACGGCCTTGCCGGGGTCCTCGGCGCCGTAGACGGCCGACCCGGCGACGAAGCAGTCGACACCGGCCTCGGCGGCGGCCTCGATGGTGTCGGCGTTGATCCCGCCGTCGATCTCCACCAGCACCTTGAGGTGCCCGGTGTCCACCAGCCTGCGGGCGGTGCGGACCTTGTCCAGCACCTCGGGGATGAACGACTGGCCGCCGAATCCCGGCTCGACCGACATCACCAGCAGGGTGTCGTAGTGCTTGAGCGTTTCGAGGTGGTCTTCCAGCGGGGTGCCCGGTTTGACGGACAGGCCCGCCTTGGCCCCGGCGGCACGCAGGTTCTTGGCGAGCATGACCGGGTCGTGCGCGGCCTCGACGTGGACCGTCACGTTGTAGGCGCCCGCCTCGGCGTACGCCGGGGCCCAGCGGTCGGGGTCCTCGATCATCAGGTGGCAGTCCAGGGGCAGGTCGGTCGCCTTGAGCAGGGACTGCACGACCGGAAGGCCCAGGGTCAGGTTGGGGACGAAGTGCGCGTCCATCACGTCGACGTGCACCCAGTCGGCACGCGTGTCGCCGGTTCCGGCCACGGCCTGGATCTCCTCGCCAAGGCGGGCGAAGTCGGCGGACAGGATGCTCGGCGCGATAAGAGGTCGGTGGGCCACGGTTACGCAGTGTAGAAGGCGGTCCCCGGGCCGGGTTCGGGGCCAGCACCGGGCAGGGTGAGCAGGGCGTCGCGCCACGCCTGCCCGAGGGCGTGCAGGCGGACCCCGGCGGAGGCGAGGGCCTCCAGGTGGCGCGGCCAGGCCGGGTGCCCGGCCCGGGCCGGGCGCACCTGGTAGGCCACCGCGATCGAAACGGCGGGATCGCCGAGCACGTCCCCGAGCACGGTCAGCGCCTGGTTGTCGGCGATGCCAAGCGCGAGCTTGGCCACCGAGTTCGCGCTCGCGGGCGCGAACAGGAACGCCTCCGGATCGGGATGCGGCCGCGGACGGCCGGGCAGCCGCGGCTCGCTGCGCACCTCGAGATCGGTCAGTGCCTGGAGCTTCGGCAGCTCTCCGGCGTCGTCGAGCCAGCGCGCCGCGGTGGGCGTCAGCGTGATCGCCAGCCGCCACCCCAGCCGGGCGGCGGGTTCGGCGAGCTCGGTGCGGAACCGGGATTCCACGCCCCCGCACGAGCTCGCCACCAGGCCGAGGACCCTCACTCGAGCCGTCGCAGCACCGCGCAGAACATCGCGTCGGTCCCGTGCCGGTGCGGCCACAGCTGCACGTACGGGCCGTCCCCCAGCTGCGGGACGCCGGGAAAGTACTCGCGCGCGTCGAGGATCTCCGCCTTGGCGCGCCGGGCCGCGTCGCCGACGACGCCTTCGGTCTCGGCGAGGTGCGGGGAACACACCACGTAGGCCAGCACGCCGCCGGGCCGGAGCAGTTCGAACGCCGAAGCCAGCAGCTGGCTCTGCAGCTTCGTCAGGTCCGACACGTCGGAAGGCTTGCGACGCCAGCGGGCCTCCGGCCGCCGCCGCAGCGCGCCGAGCCCGCTGCAGGGCGCGTCGACGAGGATGCGGTCGTAGCCGGGCTCCAGCCCCGGATCGCGCCCGTCGGCCACCCGCACGGTCACGGGAAGTCCTTCGGTGGCCTTCTCGACCAGGCGCGCCCGGTGCGGGGCCTGCTCGACGGCGTCGACCCGCGCCCCGGACAGCCCGGCGAGCGCGCCGAGCAGCGCGGCCTTGCCACCGGGCCCGGCGCACAGGTCGAGCCACCGCTCGTCGCTTCCCTCCAGCGGGACCCGGGTGAGGGCGACGGCGCACAGCTGGCTGCCCTCGTCCTGGACGGCGGCGAGCTTCTCCTTGACGGGCTCGGAATCCCCGGGGTCCCCGGCACCGGCCGGGAGGTGCACGCCGTAGGGCGAGTACGGCGCCACGTCGCCGCCGGTGATGGCGGCCAGTTCGTCCGCGCTGATCTCCCCGGGCCGGGCGACCAGGTGCACCTCGGGCCGGGCGTCGTCGGCCTCCAGCGCCGCCTGCAACTCGGTCCCCTTGTCCCCCAGTGCTTCGGCGAAGGCACGGGCGATCCAGCGCGGGTGCGCGGTCCGCATCGCGAGGTGCCCGATCGGATCGCTGTCACGGTCCGGCGTGAGCTCCTCCAGCCAGGCCGCCTCGTCCTTTTCGGACACCTTGCGCAGCACGGCGTTGACGAAACCCGCGACATGGGAACCCGCGTCGGCACGGGCCAGGTTCACCATCGCGTCGACCGCGGCGTGCTCGGGCACCCGGGTGCGCAGCAGCTGATAGGCGCCCAGCCGGAGGCAGTCCAGCACCGTTCCATCCACTTTGGACAACGGACGGTCGATGCAGGCTTCGATCACGGCGTCCAGCAGCCCCTGCGCCCGCGACGCGCCGTAGGTCAGCTCCGTGGCGAGCGCGGCGTCCCGGCCGCTGATCCGGCGCTGCCGCAACAGATCCGGCAGCACGAGGTTGGCGTAGGCATCCCGCTCGCGCACCGCGTGCAGCACGTCGAGCGCGACCCGGCGCGCCGGGTCCTCCGGTGCCGGCGGCCGCCGCGGCCCCTGCTTGCGCGGGGCGGGCCTGCCCCGTTGCGGCCGAGACGGCCTGCGTTCACGTTCCGGGCTCATACCAGGCGTTCCCCTTGTTCGATTCTCGTCCCGCGCGCCCAGTCGGTGGCCGCCATCCGTTTCTTGCCCTGCGCCTGCACTTCCCCCAGCGACACCGGTCCGGTCGCGGTGCCCGCGAGCACGCGCCTGCGCTCGACCAGCAGCTCGCCCGGCGCCAGGTCCGGGCCGTCCGCCACGGTCACCGGCCCGAGCTTGAGCCGTTCCTCCCGGAACAGCGCCCAGGCGCCGGGCTCCGGGGTCACCGCCCGCACGTGCCGGTCGACGGCGACCGCCGGATCGGCGAAGGAGATCCGGGCGTCGTCCACGGTGACCTTCGGCGCGTAGGTGACGCCGTCCGCCGGCTGCGGCACCGGGACGAGCGTGCCGTCCTCGATACCGTCCATTGTGGATACCAGCAGCCGGGCGCCGCTGACCGCGAGGCGGTCCAGCAGCGCTCCGGCGGTGTCGCCCGCGCCGATCGGCTCGGTCACCACACCGTAGACGGGCCCGGCGTCCAGCTCGCGGACGATCCGGAAGGTGGAGGCGCCGGTGATCTCGTCACCGGCCCGGATCGACGCCTGCACCGGAGCCGCGCCACGCCATGCGGGCAGCAGCGAGAAGTGCAGGTTCACCCAGCCCTGGCGCGGAATGTCGAGCGTACGCTGCGGCAGCAGCGCGCCGTAGGCGACCACCGGGCAGGCATCGGGCGCCAGTTCGCGCAGCCGGTCCAGGAACCCGGCTTCCCCGGCCTTGGCCGGGGTCAGCACCTCGATCCCGTGGTCGTCGGCGAGCGCGCCGACGGGCGAGCGCACCAGCTTCCGGCCCCGCCCCGCGGGCGCGTCGGGACGGGTGACGACCGCGACCACCTCGTGCCGCGGCGAGTCGAGCAGGGCTTGCAGTGACGGCACCGCGGGTTCCGGGGTGCCGGCGAACACCAGGCGCATCAGGGCACCTCGGCGGGTTCGGGCTGGGTGAAGGGCTGGGTGAACATTGCCGTCCAGTCTATGGGCACCCTCCCGGCGCCCCGATCACCCGTGCCGCGAGCGCGCCCGGTGGGGTTCCGCTACCTGCACCGCTACCCAAACCACGGAAGACACAGGGCCCTTGCTAGATGATCTCCAGGGGGTCGAGTTGGATGCGGACGGGATCGGCCTCCTTGCGGGCGACGCGCTGGGCCTGGGCGGTGGCCAGTGCGGCGGCCAGTGCGCGGCCGTCGGACCGCGGCACCCGGATGAGCATGCGTTCCCGCTCGGTCCGGCCCTCCTCGTCGGCCCGCCCCACCGGAACGGGACCGAGGAGTTCCCCGGAATCGGGCAGCACCAGTTCCTCCAGCAGCGCCGCCACCGCCTCGGGCGTGCCCTCCACGCTCGCCATGCGCACCGCGGGCGGGAAGGCCAGTCCGGTCCGCTCGGCCAGTTCGCGTTCGGCATGCCAGGCGGGGTCCCAGCGGACGAGGGCCTGCACGGGGGTGAGCCCCGCCTCCGCGCCGACCACGACACGGCCGCCCGCTGCCGACGGCCGCACCAGCGCCGCCGCGGCCAGCCAGCGGCGCAGGGTCTCCTCCGCGGCCCGCAGGTCCTGCCTGCCCAGCAGCGCCCAGCCGTCCAGGAGCAGAGCGGCACCGTAACCGCCCTCGGCCACCGGTTCGGCGCCCGGCGTGCACACCACCAGCGCCGGTTTCCCGGGCACCGTGGCCAGCACCTCCCGCGCCCCCGAGGTCCGCACCGGGACGCCGGGGAAGGCCCGTCCCAGCTCCTCGGCGGTGCGCTGGGAGCCGACGACCATCGCCCGCAGCCGGGTCGAACCGCAGGCCACGCAGCGGAAGCCGCCTTCGGGGGCACCGCACCAGCGGCAGCTCGGCGGGCGCCCCGCACCACCGGACAACGCGAGCGGCCCCGCGCAGCGGCGGCAGTGCGCGGGGGTGCGGCACCGGGCGCAGGCCAGTGCCGGGACATACCCCCGCCGGGGCACCTGGACCAGCACCGGGGCCCCGGCCGACAGGGCCTGCCGGGCGGCCTCGAAGGCCACCGCGGGCAGGCGGGCCGCCCTCGCCGCCTCGTCCCGGGCCACGTCGAAGTCCTCCCCGACGGGGGTGACGCGGGGTGCGGCCCGGCGCAGCTCGTCCCGGGAGGCGATCACCGCGTGGGCCCAGCCTGATTCGACGAGCAGCTGGGCTTCGGCGGTGCGGGCGTACCCGGCGACCACGAGCGAAGCCCGCTCGGCGTGGGCCCGCAGCGTCAGCACGTCCCGCACCTGCGGATAGGGCATATGGGGATCGACATGCAGGTCGTCGCCGTCGTCCCAGATCACGAACAGCCCGGGGTCGGCGACCGGGGCGAACATCGCCGCCCGGGTGCCGACCACGATGCGGGACAGCCCCCGGGAGGCGGCGAGCCACCGCCGGTAGCGCTCGGCGGGCCCCACGTCGGCCGACAAGGCCACCACGGCGCCCTCCCCTGCCAGGCGCACGCACGCGGCGTGCAGACGCGCGAGGTCCCGCTGGTCCGGCACCACCAGCACCGCACCACGCCCGCCC
>NZ_VJWX01000148.1 GCF_007713715.1 Amycolatopsis rhizosphaerae | reverse complement strand
CCCCCGGACTGCGCGCGGCAAGCACAACGGCCGCTGTCAGCGGGACGGCCAGGATCCGTCGGCGGGTACCGCGGCAACCCATCACTGCGAGTGGACATCCTGCGCGAGTTAAAGCCGGCGCCCGCCGCGTGCCGGCCGACGCGCCGGACGGGTTCGTGCCGGCGTGGACTGGACAGCGTCTCGGTGGCCGTGAAGCAGTCCAGGAACCCGGTGCGCTTGTCCAACTCGATCAGCAACGACACGATCGGCGCGAACGGCAGCATCTCGGTGAACTCGGCTTTCAGGGTGGTCGCCTCGGCCGGCACGTCCTCGGCGGTCAGCGGCGAGATCACCAGCCCGTCGGCCTGGTCCAGGCGGACCGGGCCGGCGCCGGCGGCCAGGACCTCCTCCAACTGCCCGAGAGCCTCGCCCAGCTCGTCGGTGGCAGTGGCCAGCGCCTGGTCCGGGTCGGTGGGCTTGGCGACCGGCTGGCAGAACTCCGCCCGGTGCTCGCCCCACTTCGCTGGGGTGAGCAGGTATGCGGCCGGGTCGGAGTAGCGGCGCGAGCCCGGCACGTGCACGTCCCCGGTGCGCAGCCCGTCACGTAATCCGAGCAGCACGCACAATTCCCAGTAGTGCCGGTAGGCGCTGGTGTTGCCGGACTTGGCTGCGGTCTCCAGGTAGCCGCGCCACTTGAGCCGGGGGTAGTCCGGTATTACCGCAGGTCAGGCATATTCGCCCGATTTTCGGCGAGTACTACGGGGACCCCGTACTGGGGCGTTCAGCATGTCGATCAGTGGGCAGCGCGGGGGTGCTCCCCTCCGGAACACCCCCACTACAACACCGCCGAACGGCACACCTCAACGCCGCTTCGACCGGTGCATACCCCGCCGGTTCCGCGCCGCGGCCGACCCACCCAGCGGCGCAAGAAGTGCCAACGACAGCTCAAGGACCATGACCGAGGCCACACAAGCGGGGACAGGAAGGGACCGGAGCCGCAGCCCAGCCGTGATCCTCATGCAACCAAAGGTTGCATATCGCGGATGGGTCACCTAGGCTCTTTCGCAACCAAACGTTGCAAAAGGTGGCGGACATGGAATTCGGAACGATCGAGCGGGAGATCCACATCGACGCCTCACCCGAGGTCGTCTTCGACGTGGTGAGCAGTCCCGAACATCTGCGCGAGTGGTGGCCGGACGAGGCGGAATTCCCGCCCGTGCCCGGAGGAGCCGGGCGCATCGGCTTCGGGGACTGCACCCAGGGCGGCACCTGGGTGCAGTTCACCGTCGTCGATGCCGTACCGCCGCGGCTCTTCTCCTTCCGCTGGACCCATGAGGAGGGGGAGACCGCCGAGCCGGGCAACTCGAACCTGGTCGTCTTCGAACTCGAGCCCGCCGGGACGGGGACGCTTCTGCGGATGACCGAGAGCGGCTTCCGCGAGCGCGGCTGGGACGAGGCGAAGATCGCCGCCAGGTACGCCGAGCACGTCACCGGCTGGGACTTCTACCTGCCGCGTCTGGCGGTGTACGCCGCGAAGGTCGAAGCGGGCGCACAAGCGTGAAGGTGGACGACGACCTCTGGTCGGCGGTCGGCGACCCGACCCGCCGCCGGATGCTCGACCTGTTGCTGAGCGAGGGCGGTGGGACGGCCACCAGCCTGAGCGAGCGGCTGCCCGTGACCCGTCAGGCGGTGGCCAAGCACCTCGTCGTCCTCGATCGGGTCGGTCTGGTGCACGCCACCACGGTCGGCCGCGAGAAGCAGTTCCGTGTCGACCGGGCCCAGCTCGCCCGTGCCGTCGCCCAGCTCGCCGAGGTCGGCGCCGCCTGGGATGCCCGTCTCCAGCGCATCAAGCGCATCGCCGAGACGATCCAGCGCGGCAAGGACACGAAGAACGAGACCGAGAAGAAGTAGTAGAGAGGAACACGGAGATGGCAGACATCCTGCACCGCATCGGGATTCAACGGTCCTCGCCCGAGCAGGTCTACGACGCACTCACCACGCTGCACGGCTTGTCCGGTTGGTGGACCGAGAAAACCGCGGGGGAGACCGGCCTCGGCGGCGTGATCGAGTTCCGGTTCGGGCCGGGCGGGATGGACATGAAGGTCGCCGAACTCGACCCCGGCCGGCTCGTCCGCTGGGAAGTCGTGGACGGACCGCAGGAGTGGATCGGCACCGGTGTGCGGTGGGACCTGCGTCAGGACGGCGACTACACGATCGTGCTGTTCAAACACGAGGGCTGGCGTGAGCCGGTCGAGTTCATGTACCACTGCAGCACGAAGTGGGGCACGTTTCTGCTCAGCCTCAAGCAACTTCTCGAAACCGGCGAAGGTGCCCCCGAGCCGCGCGACGTGAAGATCAGCGACTGGCACTGACGTGCGGCGTCACGCCGGGCGGAGAGGACGGGCGGCAGGCGTGATGATCTCGATCAGGTGGCTCACGTAGTCGTCGCTCAGGGGCGCGCCGCTGATCAGGAGCCGGTAGTAGAGCGCGCCGTAGAGCATGTCGATGAGGGCGTCGGCGTCGAGGCCGGGAGCGAGCTGTCCGGCCTCGACGGCCTCGGTGATCAGCTGTCGCGCGGAATCACGGCGGCCGGCGATGAAACGGTCCCGCAGCGCCGCGGCGAGTTCGGGATCGTGCTGACCGGCCGCGACGAGGGCCACGAAGGGGCGCCGCGCGCGGGGTTCGTTCATCAGCCGTGCCACCCGGGCGAGCTGGGTGCGCAGCCGCGTGAGCGGGTCCCCGTCGGCCGGGAACTCCATCTTCGTGCCGACCGCGTCGATGAAGGCGTCCATCAGGACCGCGCCCTTGCCCGGCCACCACCGGTAGATGGTGGCCTTGCTGACCCCGGCGTGCGCGGCGATGTCGTCCACGGTCAGCCCGGGCAGGCCCTTGTCGGTGAGCAACTCCCGGGCCGCCGCGAGGACGGCCTGTCGCGCTCGCTCGCTTCGCGGCCTGCCGGGCCTGCCCTGCTCGGGCGCGATGTCGTCCATATCCCTGACACTACCCATACCGATACTGTACGGTTAGTTTCGAAATAAGTCCCCACCGCCTGAAGGACGGACCCACGTGGAGTACACCCGCCTCGGCCGCAGCGGCCTTTCCGTGTCCCGGCTCGTCCTCGGCACCATGAACTTCGGTGCCGAAACCTCCGAAGAGGACAGTCACACGATCATGGACCGTGCGCACGAGCACGGCATCAACTTCTTCGACACCGCCAACGTCTACGGCAGGAAGCCGGGCGAAGGTTTCACCGAACAGATCCTCGGCCGCTGGTTCGCCCAAGGCGGCGGCCGTCGTGACAGGACCGTGCTCGCCACCAAGGTCTATCTCCCGATGGGGGAGTGGCCCAACGAGTCGCACCTGTCCGCGTTGAACATCCGGCGTGCCTGCGACGCCTCGCTCAAGCGGCTGCAGACCGACCACATCGACCTCTACCAGATGCACCACATCGACCGGGCCACACCATGGGAGGAGATCTGGGAGGCGTTCAACGTCCTTCGCCAGCAAGGGAAAGTGCTCTACTTCGGCTCGTCCAACTTCGCCGGGTGGCATATCGCGCAGGCACAGGAGGCCGCACGGTCCCGGCACTTCCTCGGGCTGGTGTCCGAGCAGTCGATCTACAACCTGCTGACCCGCTGGGTCGAACTGGAGGTGCTGCCCGCGGCCCGGGCCTACGGGCTCGGTCTCATCCCGTGGTACCCGCTGCACGGCGGCGTGCTCGGCGGTGTCCTGCGCAAGCAGTGGGAAGGCGGCGCCGCCCGCGGCAACTCGGAACGGTCGACCGAGACGCTCGCCAAGCACCGCGACGCCATCGAGGCGTACGAGAAGCTGTGCGCCGACCTCGGCGAGGACCCGGCCCACGTCGGACTGGCGTGGCTGCTCGCACAGGACGGCGTGACCGGCCCGATCACCGGCCCGCGTACGGTCGCACAACTCGACGGCTCGCTGCGGGCCCTGGAGATCAAGCTCGACGAGGACACACTGTCCAAACTGGACGAGCTCTTTCCGGCACCCGCACCCAACGGCACCAAGCCCGCACCCGAGGCGTACGCCTGGTGACGACGCCCGGCCCGTGCCGGTGCTCCGGCAGTCCGGGAACGAGGCCGTGAGGGGTCGCTTCACAGTTGTTTCCACCGTGAAGCGACCCCTCACCAGCGGTGTGTCAGTGCGTGTCGTGGCCGGCGGCGTAGGCCGCGGGAACGGGGACTTCGACGGTGTGGTACTTGACCTTGGTGCCGAAGTTCCACGCTTCGACCCGGATGCGGTCGGTGTGGACGTACACCCGGAGACCGGACGGGATGTGCTCGACCGAGTCGCTCTCGACGTCGCCGTTGATGTTGCCGGCGCCGGTGTACTCGTTGCAGTGCGCGCCCGTGTTGAACATCGGGATGCCGCGCGCGTTGACCTCGCGCGCCCGCGGGTCGTCCACCGGGAGCAGCCCGTGATCGACGGCCGCCCAGTCGTCGAGGTGCAGGCCCCAATGGGTGTGCGAGGTGAACATGACGACGTTCGGGTTCGCGGCGAGCAGCCGCCGGAGGGCGTAGCCGCTTTCCCGGTCCATCTCGCCGCAGTAGTTGCGGAGGTAGGTGCCCGAGACGGTGAACGACAACGGCTGGTGCATGAAGAACAGCACCGGCGTGTTCCGGGCGCGCCAGTAGTCGAGCCGCTGCTCGAGCCAGGCCAGTTGCCGGGCGGAGAAGAGCCGGACCAAGCGGCGGCCGTCGGGCTGGTGGTTGACACCCTGGTAGACGTGTTCGTCGGAGAGGAGCAGCAGCGGGATCTTGCCGTTGAGCAGGTACTCCAACTGCGGCGTGGTGCGCCCTGCGTAGTGCAGGAACCGCCCCAGCAACGCGGCCTCGTCGATGCCGTTGGGCAGGTCCATCGCGCCGTACTCGTGGTTTCCCGCGTTCCACAACGTGTCGCCGGGGTGGCCGCCGCCCGCCGCGAAGGCGGCGTTGAACGTCTCGTACTCCGAGATCGTTCCGTTGCGGACGATGTCGCCGTTGATGACGAGCGCCTGAGCGGGGTCGGGCAGCGAGGAGAGGAAGGGCAGCGTGAGGTTCTGCATGCGGTTGTTGCCGTCGGTCCCCTGGACGTCGCTGAAGATGTCGAGGATCGCGACGGGCCTGCCCGGCGCCGGCAGGACGGAGGTGACCTCGACGTTGTCGATGGCCCAGAAGTACTCGTCGCCGAGCCAGTAGCCCTTCTTGACCTGCTGCTGGTACGCCCAGGTGAAGCGGACGGTACGGGCACCGGCGGGCACGGTGAAGGTGAGGATCTCGCGCTTGCTCACGACATTGCCGCCGGCGTTCGCGTCGGCCACCTTGGTCGAATACGTCAGAAGCGTCTGCGCGCCCCCGCGATCGAACTGCGCGGTGACCACCGCGTGCTGGGGGTCCGGGGCCTGCACGTAGTGGGAGTCGAAGCCGAGCTCGAGCGTCTGGCCGGAGGGCACGGAGATCGCCGGAGAGGTCAACGCCGCCGAGAACGGCGCGTTGCCGTCGGGCTGCCCTCGCCGGGCACTGTCGATCACGGCAATGCGGCTGTTGCAGCACCGGGCGAAGCCGTAGCGCGCCCCGCCGAAGTTGATGAACTCCGCATAGCCGGGGAACGACCAGCCACGCCAGTCCGGATCGAAGTCCTCCATGTTTTCCTGGTTCACCGACCAGCCGGGAGGCGGTGTGGTGCGCTCACCATCCTCAAAGGACTCCCAGTAGTAGCGGACCTTGGTGAACGAGCGATCCACCGCCTTGGGGCCGTGCCCCTGGGGGCCCGGATCGGCCGCCGCCTGCCGCATTCCCACCGGAAGGAGGCCGCTCGCGACGGCGGCCGCGGCCACCCCGGGAACCGATCCCACCAGGCGCCGTCTGCTGATCTCCGTCATCTGCGCGCCCCGGTGTGCATCAACGCGGGAACTCGCGCGCCCAGCGGGCGGGCGCAGCATCCGATCGTCATGGAACGTCCTCTCCTCGCAGGAAAGCGGCGGGTCGCGAAGCGACGCGACGCGCTGTCCGGTTCCACCCGATCGTGATCACCGGCCGCTGGTGCGAGCCTGCGATTCGGTGTCGGGACACGTCAACGCCTGTCGATCGTTGATCACCGGATGTTCAGGAGCGTCTACCGCTGTTCAACCGTCCTTTCCGCCCATCCGGCAACCCGAGCGGCCTGCCGCCCACGGCGCCGTCGAACGGACCAAACTTGACACCGTGGGCGGGTGATCGCCTGGAGCGAACCGCGCACGCTGTGAGCGAACGGGCGCCCCGCACGGGCGGCACGTTCCCTATGTTCGGTGCTGTCAAGATCACGAGACAGCCAGGAGGCGACGATGACGGTGATGACGGTGGTTCCGCAGCTCCACACGGGCGGGCCGCAGGCGAGCGAATCGGTGTACGAACAGTTGTTGCGGGACCGGATCGTGTTCCTGGGGTCCGAGGTGACCGACGAGGTGGCGAACCGCATCACCGCACAACTGTTGCTGCTGGCGGCCGACGACGCGGAGCGCGACATCACCTTCTACATCAACTCGCCGGGGGGATCGGTGACGGCGGGCATGGCGATCTACGACACGATGCGGCTGGTCAAGCCGGACGTGGCCACGTGGGGGCTGGGGTTCGTGGCGTCGATGGGGCAGTTCCTGCTGTCGTCGGGCACACCCGGCAAGCGCTACCTGCTGCCCAACGCGCGAGTGGTGATGCACCAGCCCTCGGCGGGGATCTCGGGGGCGGCGAGCGACATCGCGATCCAGGCCGAGGTGTTCGGGAAGATGAAGCGCCACATCGCGGAGCTCACCGCCGGCCAGACCGGCCAGACGGTGGAACGCATCACCGCCGACGCCGACCGCGACCGCTGGTTCGACGCCGAAGAGGCGCTGGCCTACGGGATCGTGGACCACATCGCCGGAACCGACCGCATGCCGTAAGCGGCAAGGATCACGGGAAGCGGGGCAGCGGCCGAGTACCGCTACTTAACATAATGTACATTATCGGCGCTGGCTGACGGAGGTCTTTTCCCTGGTCGGACGGCACAGCCTGGCCATAACTTCTTCGTGTCCGCTACGGCCGTTGGGCAACGATCCGGCAGACCCGTTTGCCCGACGAAGCGCTGGTCGTCTCGGAGCGATACAGCACAGCGAAGCCTTCGATCTCACCCAGCACCTGGTCCACCGTGATCTTCGTGTACAGCCGGCCCCGCTCATCTCGCCGGTCCGAACTGCCGTCCGCACGCCAACTGAGGTACAGGCGCCCACCCGGGCGAAGCAACCCGCCCAGTCGCCGGACACTCTCCATCGCCGCGGCGGGTTCGAGGTGCATGATCACGGTCTCGCAGTAGACATTGTCGAACGTCGGCAACCCGTCGAGTGCCGGGAGCGTGGCGATTTCGAACCGTGTTTCGGGGTGAAGTCGTCGAGCCTCCCCGACCAGTGCGGATGACGCGTCGTAACCGGTTACCTGCCAGCCATGGGCAGCGAGCCATGCCGCGTCACGCCCGGATCCGCAGCCGATCTCTGCCACGGTGCCCGGGAGCAGGAACTTCTCGAGTAGCTCGTGCAACTCGTCGTCGGCGGGTTGCGATTCCCACGACTGCGCATAGGCGGCAGCGTGGGTCTCGTATGCGGCGATGGTCTCGTGATCCGGCCGGTGAAGACCATGCCTAGCAAGACCCTGGTTTTCGAGCCGTGAGGCCTCCAGCCGTTCGTGGGGCCGCATTCCCGCGGAACCGCCGATTCCCGCTTTCTGCGCGTCGACCACCGTCTCGCCTCTCCGCCGGAGCCCGATCCTTGTTGATCTTAACCAGCGAACCCACTAACCGGAATTCAGTGAGCCCCGGACATGCGGTCGACCGCGTCCTTCGCCTCCCTGAGGTCCGCTCCGGTGCGTTCGCGATACACCTTGATCGCTTCGATCTTCTTGCCCTGCCGGAGAAGTTCCTCGATTTCCGGGAACTGCGGTTCGGGCAGGGAGACCCCGAGATGGGCCATTACGGTGTCGAGCTTGCGGTTCAGCTCGTCCAGCTTCCGCTCGGCTCGCTGCTGCTTGCGCCCGCCGGCCGTGGTGGAGAACAGCAGTATGACCGTGATCAGCGCGAGCATCGACATCGCGTACTCGTAATCCATGGTCGATGATCTTAGTGAATAGTTCACCGAAGCCGTTCGAGGCCGCGGGCGGTGAGCGCGAGTTCGAGGGCCATCCGGCGCAACTCGTCGGCCCCAGCGCCGTCGTCGGCGGCGGTGACCACGTCTTCGGCGGCGCAGCGCAACTGGAACAGCCGGTCCTGCAGCGCGGCGAGTTCGGCGTCGGACAACACGACGGCATCCTCGGGCAGACCGCTTCGCTGGACCGCGGCCCGGCGTTCGTAGGCCCGCTGACGGCACGACTGCCCGCAATAGCGCCGTCTGCGTCCTCTCGCGGACGACTGCTCCAATCGACTGCCGCACCAGCCGCAGTGCCGGGGTGCGATGTTCCGCGGTATGCCCGCCAACACGTCACGTGACGTTGCCTGACAGCTCTCCGTCCCTTCGGTCACGACCGCGACCCTAACCGGACACCGAGCGCTCATGCCGGGGCCACGCCGATGCCGCACACTGGTGTGGTGCAGCGCAACCACCCGTATCTGGACACTGCCCTTCCCCGAGCCTTCGTTCACCGCGGATGGCATCTGGATGATCTCAAAGGCATGGAGAACTCGCTGTCGTCCTTCCGGCGGGCGGTGAGCGAGGGCTTCCGGTACCTGGAAACCGATGTGCACGCGACCAAGGACGGAGTGGTCGTGGTGCACCACGACGCCCGGCTGGACCGCACCACCGACGGGCACGGCCCGATCGCCGCGCAGAGCTGGTCGGCGGTGCGGCGGGTGAAGGTTCGCGGGCGGGAGCCGATCGCGCGCCTGGAAGACCTGCTCGAAGAGCTTCCGGAGGCACGGTTCAACATCGACGTCAAAAGCGACCGCGCGGTGGAGCCGTTCCTGCGCGTGATCGAGCGTGTCGGCGCCCACGAGCGCGTCGCGGCCGCCGCGTTCTCCGACGCGCGGCTGGCGAGGCTCCGGAAGCTGGCCGGGCCGAAGCTGCTGACGTCGATGGGGCCGAGGTCGGCGGCGGTGCTGTGGGCCAACGGCTGGGCGCCGTGGCTTCGGCTGGGTTTCCTGTGCCGGGGCGCGATGGCCCAGGTGCCGGTGCGGCAGGGCGGGCTGACCGTGGTGGACCGGGCGTTCCTGCGCACGGCGGCGCGGACCGGGGTCGAGGTGCACACCTGGACGATCAACGAGCGGGCCGAGATGGCCCGCCTGTTGGACCTGGGCGTGCACGGGATCGTCACCGACCGGCCGGACCTGCTGCGGGCGGAGCTGATCGAACGGGGCGCCTGGCAGGCGTGAGGCGGGCGCCGTTCAGCGGGGCGCCCTGCCTTCCCAGGCCGCGTGCCACGTCTTGGGGCCGAGCCTGCCGGAGTCGTTGATGCCGTTCGCGCGCTGGAGGTCGAGCACGGCCTGGCGGGTCTTGTCGTAGTAGCAGCCGGTGCCGTCGAAGTCGTAACCGAAGACGTTCATCCGCAACTGGAAGGTGCGCAGGGCCGGGGCGCAGTCACCGTAGGCGTAGACGACGCCGGGCCAGGGCGGGGGCACGGTGACCGGCGTGGGTGCGATCGGCGACGGCGGGAGCGGGATGCGTTTGCTGCGGGCGTCGGGGTCGTTGCGCAGGCCCAGCATGCCGGCGCACTCCCAGGGCTGCCAGCCGCGCATCCGGTACAGGTAGAGGGCGCGGAAGTCCTGTTCCTGGCGGCCGGCGAGGTTGGGTTTTCCCTGTCCGCCGACGCTGCGCCAGGTGGGCAGGTCGAACTGGTAGGCGCCGTAGTAGCCGTTGCCGGTGTCGAGGAAGTAGCGGTCGCTGGACTCGCACATGCGGAGCTTGGCCCAGGTCGAGGGCGCCGGATCCGCACTTGCCGCGCCGGTGCCGAGCAGGGTCGTGACCAGTGCCACGACAAGCGGCAGCAGGAGTCTCACGGCCGCCCGGACCGCGGATCTGTGCGGGTCTTCGATCATGCGATGCACGGTAGGCATGCAGATCATCAGCCACAACAGTCACAACAAACACATGAGCATCAGCTGCCCCAGCAGTCACAGCGGGGAGCGACACGGCCCCCGATTCCAAAACGCCCGTTCAGCGGGCTGGAACACTCCCCTGGCGTGCCGCTCCCCTGACTGGTGATCGGCCGGAACCGGTCTCGACTCAATTCACCCGATCAAGGGAGATAGGGTCAGCCGTCGTGACCTTGGTTCCCGAAGACGGCCCCGACCCGACCGACGCCCTGTCCGCCGCCCCCGGGGCGGGCGGCCGCCGGGCCCCGGTACGGGGCATGCTGCGGTTCTGCTACGGGCCGATGGACTGCGGGAAGTCCACGCTCGCCCTGCAGATCAACCACAACCACGCCCGGCAGGGCCGACGCGGGATGTTGCTGGTGCGCCACGACCGCTCGGGAGCCCCGCAGATCACCAGCCGGATCGGCATCACCAGGGAGGCCACCGAGATCGGTGCGGACACCGATCTGCGGCAGCTCCTCCGCGGCCAGTGGGTGGCGGGCAGGCACGTGGACTACCTGATCGTCGACGAGGCGCAGTTCCTCTCTCCCGCCCAGGTCGAGCAGCTGGCCGAGCTGGCCGACGAGGTGCGGATCGACGTCTACTGCTTCGGCATCGCGACCGATTTCCAGAGCCGGTTGTTCCCCGGGGCGCGGCGGTTGTTCGAGCTTGCCGACGAACTGCAGCCGGTACAGGTGGAGGTGCTGTGCTGGTGTGGCGCGCCGGGCCGGTTCAACGCCCGTGTGCGTGATGGTGAGGTTCTTCGCGAAGGCGACACCGTGGTCGTGGCCGACACGGCCCCGGGTCGGATCGTTGAACATGCAAGTTCATCACCCGCGGAGCCAGATATAACTACTTTGCGTTATCAGGTATTGTGCCGACGCCATTTCCGGCTTGGTGATCTTGGCCCAGCGACGCTGAGGCGAGGTCAGCTCCGGCTCACTTGAACGTTGTTCGGTTTCGCGAATGGCGGCTGCCGATAGCCCGACTGGGGGATAATCCCAAGAAGAAGGGCTAAAGCGCGTCACGTAGCGGCGCGAAACCTGTCCCAGTGGTGGAAGCTGTTGCCGAGGGGTGATCCAGCTCATCGTGAGCAACGACATGTGTTCCGGGGAATTTGACGGGCACTGTCCATCGTTGCATAGGGTGAGCACCACCCTGGCTCTAAACCTGCAGAGCCGATCGAAAGGACGTCATCATGGCCGACCGTGTACTCCGTGGAAGCCGGCTGGGAGCGGTCAGCTACGAGACCGACCGCAATCACGATCTCGCCCCACGAAGGACCGTGCGCTACGCGTGCCCGAAGAACCACGAGTTCGAGGTGCCGTTCTCCGACGACGCCGAGATTCCCTCGGTGTGGGAGTGCCGGCTGCACGGCAGTGAGTCGGAGATCGTCGATGGCGGGCAGCCCGAGCAGAAGAAGGTCAAGCCCCCGCGCACGCACTGGGACATGCTGCTTGAGCGGCGTTCGATCCCTGAGCTCGAGGATCTGCTGAACGAGCGTCTCGCCGAGCTGAAGGGCCGGCGCACGACGCGGTCGGCGTAGCTGACTGACCCACTGCGGCAACAACGCAGAAGGCCCCCGCGGTATTCGCGGGGGCCTTTCTGTTCGGTGCTGTGAGGGGTCCGGCGCTCACCCAGCCCGGGGGGAGCCGTGAAGGGACCCTTCACAGCCAACGCCCGACCGGATTATGCGCAGGCGCCTCACGGCTTCGGCTTCGGCTTCGCGGAGCCTGGTCGCAGGAGCCCGCGGAGCTGGGCGCAGCGGTGCTGGGCGCCCCACAGGCCGACCCGCAGCATGGCCTCGACGATGATCGAGCCGCTCATCTTGGACACGCCGATCTCGCGTTCCGTGAAGGTGATGGGCACCTCGACCACCTCGAACCCGGCCCGCAGAGCGCGCCAGGCCAGGTCGATCTGGAAGCAGTAGCCGTGTGAGGCGATCTCGTCGAGCGGGAGCTTTTCCAGCACGGCGCGCCGGTAGGCGCGGAATCCGGCGGTGATGTCCCTGATCTTCACGCCGAGGGAGAGGCGGGAGTACAAGCCCGCCCCTCGGGAGAGGATCTCCCGGCGCTTGGGCCAGTTGACGACGCTGCCTCCGGGGACGTAGCGGGAGCCGAGCACGAGGTCGGCGTCGCCGAGCGCGTCGAGGATGCGGGGCAGGTCTTCCGGGGCGTGGGAGCCGTCGGCGTCCATCTCGACGATGGTGTGGTAGTCGCGGACCAGGCCCCAGCGGAAACCGGCGACGTAGGCGGCACCGAGGCCCGCCTTCTCGGTGCGGTGCAGCACGTGGATGCGGTCGTCTTCGGCGGCCAGCCGGTCGGCGAGTTCGCCGGTGCCGTCGGGGCTGCCGTCGTCGACGACGAGTGCGTGCACGGCGGGCAGGCTCGCGTGGAGTCTGCGCAGGATGGGCCCGAGGTTGTCCCGCTCGTTGTAGGTCGGGATCACCACCAGCACCGGGTCGATCGGCTGGGTAGCCCGTGGCGCCTGCGCCATCCCTGTCCTTCCTCGGCGGAGGTGTCGCTCACTCCGCCACGGTCGTTCGCCGGTCTTCGGCGCGTGTGCGCCGGGTCCGTGCCGCGCCGATCGCCACCGCCACCAGCGCGATCCCGATCAGGCCGTATTCGACGGACGCACCGAGTCGATCTGACAGCGTAGTCGTGTCCCGGAGCGGAACGCGCCCCACCAGGGAGGCGGCGGTGAATTCCTCGGTCGATCGGGTGACCGTGCCATCCGGCTGGACGAACGCGCTGACCCCGCTGGTGGAGGACACCACCACCGCGCGGCTGTGCTCGACGGCACGCAGGCGGGCCATGGCCAGCTGCTGGTAGCTCATCTCGCTCTTGCCGAACCAGGCGTTGTTCGTGGGCAGCACGATCAGCTTCGCGCCGGCGTCGACCGCGTCGCGGGAGACGTGGTCGTAGGCGATTTCGTAGCAGATCGGGGTCGCGACGCGGGTGCCCGCGATGTCGAGAACCGCGGTGCTCGTGCCGGGAGCCATGTCGCTGGTGTCGTCGACGAAGGGAGTGACCCAGCTGGCGATGGCGCGGGCGGGCACGTACTCGGCGAAGGGCACCAGTTCCTGTTTGGAGTACCGCTCCCCCGCCCCGGTGCGCGGGTCCCACACGATCTCGCTGTTCTGGACGCGGCCGCCGGGCGGCCAGTAGATGGCGCCGATGAGGGCGGGGGTGCCCAGTTCGGCCACGGCGTTGTCGATTACGGGGTCGGTGCCGCGGACGCGGGTGGCGGTTTCGGGCCAGACGACGAGGTCGGGTTTGGGGATGGCGCCGCTGCGGATCTCCTGGGCGAGCTGCTCGTTCTGCAGGAGGTGGTTGGCGCGCAGGGTGCCGGCCTCGTTGAGCAGGCCGAGCCCGACATTGGGGGCGTTGCCCTGCACGGTGGCGACGGTGAGGCTGCCACTGCTGTCACTGTTGCCACCGTCGGCCCCGGTGCCGATGGTGGGCCAGAGGGCGAGCCCGGCGGCGACGGGCAGGACCACCGCCGCGGCGGGGACCGCAAGGGGGCGCCAGGACCGGTCGCGGCGGAGGCGGAGGACCCGGCGGACCAGCGCGGCCAGGCCGAACCCGGTGAGGACCACGGCGAAGCCGACCAGCGGGGCACCGCCGACCGAGGCGAGCGGGAGGAAGGCGCCCTCGGGCTGGCTGAACGCGACCCGCCCCCACGGGAACCCGCCGAGCGGCCACCAGGTGCGCGGGGTCTCGGTGGCGATGATCAGCGCCGCCATCCAGACCGGCGCGCCGGGCAGTCGTGCGACGAGGGTGCACAGGGCGCCGCCCACCCCGAGGTAGGCGGCGAGTGCGGCGGAGAGCGCGAGCCACGGCCAAGGCCCGAACTGGACGCCGAGGAAGTCTTCCAGCCAGGTGAGCAGGGGTAGGAAGAACGCGAGGCCGAACACGAAGCCGTAGCCGAGGCCGCCCCACAGGCGGCGCCCGTGCAGGACCAGGCCGAAGCCGGCGAACCCGATCGGCATCAGCCACCACAGGTCGCGGGGGGCGAAGCTGAGGTAGCAGACGAAGCCGGACGCAGCCGCCAGTGCCAGCCGCAGCAGCGGGGCCCGCCAGCGCCGGCGGGGTCGGCTGGGTTGGTCCACGGTCTGGGGCGCCGGGGTGTCCGGCGCGGTCACGGCCACGTCGGACACCCTAGGCGGCGCCGGATAAGGCTCGCGTTCGCCGGGGTTCTCCACGCCGGTCACAGCTCGTCGTGGATCACTTGGCCGGCCCGGACGG
>NZ_VJWX01000147.1 GCF_007713715.1 Amycolatopsis rhizosphaerae | reverse complement strand
ACCACGTGCTGATCGCGGCCGGTTCCGGGATCACGCCGGTGCTGTCGATCGCCGCGACCGTGCTGCGCGAGCCGGGCACGACGGTCACCGTCTTCTACGGCAACCGCCGCACCGGCACGGTGATGTTCGCCGACGAACTGGCCGATCTCAAGGACCGCTACCCCGACCGGCTCGAACTGGTGCACGTGCTGTCTCGCGAGCCCCGTGAAGCGGAACTGTTCACCGGGCGCCTGGACGCGGGCAAGCTCGAAGGGCTGCTCGCCCTGGTGCCGGACCTGGCCTCGGTGGCGCACTGGTGGCTGTGCGGGCCGTTCGGGATGGTCACCGACGCCAGGAAGCTGCTGCTCGACGCCGGGGTGCCCGGCGGGACCGTCCACCAGGAACTGTTCTATGTGGACGATGTGCCGCCCGCTCCGGTCCGGCACGAGGACGCCGCGGTGACGGGTAGCACCAGCGAGGTGACGATCGTGCTCGACGGGCGGTCCACCACGGCCGCGCTGCCCCGGGACACCACCGTCCTGGACGCGGCACAGCGGGTCCGCCCGGATCTGCCGTTCGCGTGCAAGGGCGGGGTGTGCGGGACCTGCCGGGCCAAGGTGACCGACGGCGAGGTGGACCTGCGCCGCAACTTCGCGCTCGACGAGTCCGAACTCGACGCCGGTTTCGTGCTGACCTGCCAGTCCTATCCGGTCTCCTCGTCGGTCACCGTCGACTACGACCAGTGACGGCCGCGGGGAAAAACCCCGCGGCCGCCGGACAGGTCGGTTGTGAACTCAGGGAACTCAGGGAACTCTCTGTGCCGGCACGTGTACCCGCCTGCTCAGCCATTCCGCCAGGTCCTCGGGCGGCTCGAACTCCGGCGGTTCGAGCTGTCCAGGCTGGCGGTCGGCGACCAGTCCGTCGCGGAATGCGACAACCTTTCGGGGAGGCGGAACCAGATCCTCCCCGAGATAGGCCACGACGATGAGATCCTCGCCACAGTGGGTCTCGATCGCCGCGGCCCAGCCGTGGGAGTCGTCCCAGATCAGCGCGAGATCCCGGTCGGGGAAGCCGGGCAGGTGCTCGTCGAGGGCGATGTAGGCGGTGGCCGAGCGGCTCACGGTGCAGCAGGTGGATTCCGCGGCCACGCCCACGGCCTCCGCGATCGCGCCGACGTAGGCGCGCAGTGCCGACTCGGCCGTGTCCCAACCATAGATGTCCACGATCACACTCACTTTCCGTTCCTCATGCCGCCTGTGGGTACCCCCGCTTCCGGCGAACCAACCCTCCCCGCGGAACGCAGCGTGATTCGAACGCAGTCCGTACCCTGGTCGTTATGCGCACGTCGGGAGCGTTCGAAACCGCCGAGAACTTCGGTATCCATGACCATCTCTGCTGCGCGTACGACGACACAACGGAGTTTTACGCGCGCGCTGCGGAGTTCTGCCGCGGCGGACTCGATCAGGGCCTTCGGGTGTGCGTCGTCACCAACGGTGACGGCGCTTCTCTTCACGACGCCTTCGCCGATGATCCCTGGCTTTCCGGCTCCCTTGACGACCCGGCGATCCACTGGGTGTCCGCCGAGCAGATGTATCCGGCGGGGTGGTGTGCCGATCCGATGAACCAGGTGCGGCGGTACATCGCGGCGACGGAGGCGGCGCTCGCGGACGGGTTCTCGGGGCTCCGTGTGATCGCCGAGGCCACCGCCGCCGGCCGGATCCCCGAGCAGATCGAGCCACTGGCCCGCTACGAACACCGCGTGGACCGCTACATGGCGAGACACCCGCTGTCCGCGCTCTGCGGGCTCCGGCGCGCGGAGGTCCCGCCGGAATCCGTCGAGCAGATCGCGAGCCTGCATCCGGTGGCCAGCCCGGGTGCGGCGCAGTTCCACTTCTACACCAACGAAGAAGGCGTGCTCGCCATCAGCGGCGAACTCGACGGCGAGGCCGCCGTGGCCTTCGCGCTGGCGCTGCGGCGGGCCGAAACGGCCGCCCCGTCCGGCGAACTCGTGGTCGACGCCCGGGGGCTGACCTTCCTCGACCACCGCAACCTGTCCACCCTGGCCGCTCTGGCCGCGAGGAAGGAAGTGACCGTGCTCGTGCGCACCGGCAACCCGGCGGTGGGCCGTCTGATCGAACTGTTGAACGTGCGGGGGATCAGCGTGGAGTGCAAGGCATGAGAAGTGGTGCGGCCCTCGGCCATACCGGCTATTTTCACGAAGTTTCGGTCTACTCCTCCGACGAGGAGTTCCTGGCCGTGACGGTTCCGTTCCTCGAGGAAGGGATCGACGCGGGGGAGCCGACCATCGCCGCGTTCGACAGTGAGCGCCTCGGCGTGCTGCAAGGCGCGATGGACACCTCCACGGTGACCGTCGTGCCGATGTCGGAGCAGTACCGCAGGCCGGCCGTGGCGATCCGCCAGTACCGGCAGAAGCTGGCGGAGCTGACCGCCAAGGGCGCCCAGCAGATCCGGGTTTCGGGGCAGGTGCCCCACCCCGGTACCGGGCACCACTGGGACTGGTGGTCCCGGTACGAGTCCGCGATCAACGTGCTCTACGACGAATTTCCGTTGTGGGGCATGTGTTCCTACGACGCGCGCATCACCCCCGACGAGGTCCTCGCGGACGTGCGCCGCACCCATCCGTTCACGGCGGATCCTGGTGGCCACCACCACAACCGGGACTACCTGCCGCCGGGCGAGTTCCTGCCCTCCTGGCCGGCGGCGCCGCGACCGGCGCCCGAAAGCGGACCGCCCTTTCTGGACCTCCTGGGCCCGACCGCGGCGGAGGCCCGCCAGGCGGTGCGCCTCGCGCTCGCCGAGTCCCGTGTGGAGCGTGAGCCCGGCGAGGACTTCTTGATGGCGGTGAGCGAGGTCGTCACCAACGGAGCGGTGCACGGCGGGCCGCCGGTCCGCCTCCGCATCTGGAACCGCGGCGACCGGCTGGTGGCCACCGTGACCGACGGCGGCACCGGCCCGGCCGATCCCTTCGTGGGCCTGGTGGCCACCGAGGGAAGCCTGACCGCGGGTCTCGGCCTGTGGATCGCGCACCAGGTGTGCCGCCACGTCGCCCTGTACGCCGATGACGAGGGTTTCGTAGTCCGCCTCGAATGCTGAGACGGGCTTTCCAGCCCGAGGGCCGTGAGGAATCCCCTCACGGCCCTTTTTGCTGTCAGGGTCCGGGGAAAGCCCGGCCGGCTCGGCGGTGCACGGCCCGCCCGCCGGGCGAGTCCCACGCTCGTGCGTGTGTGTCCCACGCTCCGGCAGGAAGGAATGGGCGCCGTGAGGGACGAACGTGGAACTCGCGCTCCCGAACGTGGAACTCGTGCGCACGAGGGTGGGACACAAGCGCCGGAGGGTGGGACTCGCCCTGTCCCAGGGGCCGAAACTGTGTCATACTCGTCTGCGAGTATTCGTGGACGAGGAGGTGGGCTGTGAAACGGCGCAAGGTGGGCAACCTGCTGGCGCTGGCCGTGCTGGCCACCGTCGTGCAACGGCCCATGCACCCCTACGAGATCGCGTCCGTGCTGCGGGAACGGGGCAAGGACCAGGACATGAAGATCAAGTGGGGCTCCCTCTACACCGTCGTGGGCAATCTGGAAAAGCACGGGCTGATCGAGGCGGTGGAAAGCGGGCGGCAGGGTGGCAGGCCCGAACGCACGGTGTACCGGATCACCGGAGCGGGCCGCGAAGAACTCCTCGACTGGACGCGCGAACTGCTGTCCAGTCCCGAGCGGGAGCATCCGCGTTTCGTGGCGGGGCTTTCCGTGCTGGGCGCGTTGCCGCCGGACGAGGTGGCGGCGCTGCTGGAACTGCGCCTGTCTCGCCTGTCGGAGCAACTCGACGCACAACGCGCCGCGCTGGAGAGTCACCGCGGCCACCTGCCCCGGCTTTTCCTGCTCGAAGACGAATACGACCTCGCCGTCCGCGAAGCGGAGGTGGCCTGGATCCGCGCGCTGCACAGGGAACTGAGCGAAGGGTCCTTTCCGGACCTCGCGGCCTGGCGCGCGTTCCACCGGAGCGGGGACATCCCGCCCGAATTCGCCGAGATCGCGGAAAGGGGGAGCAAGCCCTGACAACGGACCCCGGCGGCGTGCGGCAACACGACGCCGAGGTCCTCACGCCCGCACCGGACCCGCACAGGGGCGACCCCGGCCACGAGGTGGCAACCGCAACAATAGCCGGGTTTTCCCTTCCCACGCAGGTCCGGGCACAGCATCGCATCCACAGTGGGGAGAACATCTGTGAACAGAGCACGCACCGCACTCGTCATCGGCGGCGGCATCGCCGGTCCCGTCACGGCACTGGCCCTGCGCCGCGCCGGTATCGAAGCGACGGTGTACGAAGCCTACGAGCATGCCGCCGACGGTGTCGGCGGCATGCTCGGCCTGGCCCCCAACGGTCTCGCCGCCCTCGAACTGGCCGGCGCCGGCCACGTGATCGGCGACCTCGGTCAGCCCGTGGGGTCGATGGTGATCCAGAGCTGGACCGGTAAACGGCTCGCCGAATTCGGGGGCGGAGGCGGGACACCCGTCTTCCATGCCATCTGGCGCGCCGACCTCTACCGTGCGCTCTACGACGAGGCGAGGGCGCGAGGCATCGCCATCGAACACGGCAAGCGGCTGGTGAACGCGGTGGAGCACGGCGACGCGGTCACCGCGGAGTTCGCCGACGGCACGCGAGCCACCGCCGATCTGCTCATCGGCGCCGACGGGATCCGGTCCACCGTCCGGTCCCTGATCGACCCCGCGGCGCCCGGGGCCCGCTACAGCGGGCTCCTCGGCTTCGGCGCCCGCCCCGACCGGCCCGCTGGTCTCCCGGACACCGGCGGCTCGATGTGCATGGTCTACGGCAAGCGCGCGTTCTTCGCGTACTTCGTCGATCCGGACGGTCGCGCTGGCTGGTTCGTGAACCTGCCGCGGCAGGCTCCGATGACCGCAGCCGAGGCGAAGGCGGTCGGTGCGCGCGAGTGGCTGCGGCGGTTGGAGGAGGTGTTCGCCGATGACCGCGTTCCGGCGGTCCGGTTGCTGCGGCAGTGCGAGCCGGACGAACTGGTGATCACCGGCGCGCTGGAGGACCTGCCAAAGGTGCCCGTGTGGAGCCGCGGGCGCATGGTGCTGGTCGGGGACTCCGCCCACGCCGCATCCCCGACCTCCGGTCAGGGCGCTTCGCTCGCCGTCGAAAGCGCGGTGCAACTCGCCCGCTGTCTGCGGGACGCGCCAGGGCATCCGGCCGCGTTCGCCGCGTACGAGGGGTTGCGCCGCGAGCGGGTGGAACGCGTCATCGCCGCGGCCGCGCGCGGCAACCAGCAGAAGGCGGCCGGTCCCGTGGCCAGGGTGGTGCGCGACCTCCTCCTGCCCCCCGCGATGAAACTGCTGTCCAAACCGGAGAAGATGGCCTGGCAGGTGGACTATCGCATCGACTGGGAGGCCCCGGTCGAAGCCACACCAGCCGCCTAGCGGCTGTTCGGCAGGCGTGGTGCGCCTGGCGGGAACGGATTCCCGCCAGGCGCTACGGCTTGCGGGCGACGAGCCCGGCGACGCAGCGGGCCGCCTTGCCCTGCGGGGCGAGCCGGGGGCCGTCGGGCCACCACTCGTCGCAGGGCACCAGGCCCGGTTCGCTCGTCGCGTTGGGACGGACGATCTCCAGGCCCCGCACCAGCGCCGTGATCTCGTCGCGGGTGCGGAACCAGCCCGCCCCCAGCGGCCCGGAGACCAGCGCGTTTTCGAACCGTCTCGCGACCTCGGTGAGCTCCGGGGTCTCCGGGTCGTAGAAATGCGAAAGCACCACATAGGACCCCGGTGCCAGCGCGTCGAGGTACTCCCGCATGATCTCGGGGCCTCCGTCGCCCGCGAGGTGGGGCAGGGTGCCGACGTGCAGCAACGCGACGGGTTCGCCGAAATCCAGGTGCCGGAGCACCACTTCGTGCTCCAGCACGGCGGACGGGGTGAAGATGTCCGCCTCGATCACGTGCACGTTCTCGTTCTCTTCCAGCAGCGCCCGTCCCTGGGCGAGCACCACCGGATCATCGTCCACGTAGATCACCCTGGCGTCCGGATCGACCCGCTGGACGATCTGGTGCGTGTTCTCCTCGGTGGGCAGCCCGGCTCCACAGTCGAGGTACTGCCCGATCTTCGTTTCGGCGGCGAGGAACCGGCAAGCGCGGGTGAGGAACGCGCGGTTCGCGCACACCAGTTCGGCCGCGTCGGGCACCGCGCCGAGGACGTGGCGCATCACCTCGCGGTCGGCCTCGTAGTGCTCCTTGCCGCCGAGGAAACCGTCGTAGACGCGAGCGATGCTCGGTCTCGACGCGTCCAGCACCGCCGGGAACCGGCTGGGGGGACGGCGTTCGGGCGCACCGGACATCGCTGCCTCGCGGGGGGTGGTCGAGCGGTTGACCCACTCAGAGTAGTGCCCTGCGTTCGACTGGTAAACGCCACACGCGGGGCTACACCGGTTCAGACCAGCCCGGCGGCCACGGCGTCCCAGCGGTCACCGAGTGCGCCCGGGACCGGCGTCCCGTGGGGTTCCACATCGAACCTGCCGGGGGTTTCCGCGCACTGGGTTTCACCGTCCGTATCCCGGGAACAGGTCCGCGGCGCGGACGGTTTAATGGAGGACGGTGAACGCGACACTGGCAGAGACGGCAACCGGGGGAAATTCCACGTTCGGCGAACTCGTGCTGCGGCACCGGCGGGCCGCCGGGCTGACCCAGGCCGCACTGGCCGGGGCGGCGGGCCTGAGCATCCGGGCACTGAGCGATCTGGAGCGCGGCCGGTCCCGTGCCGCGCAGCGCCGCTCCGCCCGGGCACTGGCCGACGCGCTGGCCCTCACCGGTGAAGACCGGACGTTCTTCCTGGAAGCGGCGCGGCAGGGGCGGCAGCGGGCCGGTACCGCCGTCCGGGCGTCCGGCGCACCGCTCGCGCTGCCGCCGGTGGTGTCCCGGCTGGTGGGCCGGTCCGTCGAGCTCAACCAGTTGCGGCAGGCGGCGGCCGCCGCCCGCGAGGCCGAGAGCGGGGTGGTCGTCTCCCTCGTCGGCCACCCCGGCGTCGGCAAGACGGCGCTCGCGGCCGCGGCGGCGCACCTGCTGCGCCCCAGTTTTCCCGACGGGGTCTTCGCCCTCGACCTCCGCGGCATGGACGACGAGCCCGTCACCCCGCGTGCCGCGCTGGACGCGCTGCTTCGCGCGCTGGGGGTGCCCTCGCCGCAGGCCCCGGCCACCGTGCCGCAGCAGGAACGGGAGTTCCGGTCGCTGCTGGCCGGCCGCCGCGTGCTGTTCGTCCTGGACAACGCGGCCGACGAGACCCAGGTCCGTCCCCTGCTGGCGCGCGTGCCCGGCACCCTCACCCTGATCACCTGCCGCCGCGCACTGGCCGGGCTGGAGTCGGGGCGGTGGATCTGGCTCGACCCGCTCAGCCCGGCCGACGCGGTCGCGCTCGTCGCCTCGATCGCGGGCGAGGAACGCATCGCCGCGGAACCGGAGGCCGCGGCGGAGCTGGCGGAGCTGTGCGGCAACCTGCCGCTGGCGATGCGCATCGCGGGGAACCGGCTGGCCAGCCGTCCACAGTGGTCCGTGTCCTATCTCGTCTCGTTGCTGCGCAACGAAAACACGCGCCTGGTGGCGCTTTCGGCCGGGGATCTGCGGGTGCGGTCGGCGTTCGAGATGTCCTATCGCAGGCTGTCCGGGCCGGCGCGCGAGGTGTTCGGCAGGCTCGCCTTCCTGCCCGGCCCGGATTTCGGGGTGGAGGTGGCCGCGGTGGCCACCGGACTGCCCGTCCCCCAGATGCGGGTCCATCTCGACGAACTGGCCGACGCGAACCTCATCCTCGCCTCGCCGGAGGACGGCCGGTACTCCTACCACGACCTGCTGCGGCTGTTCGCCCGGGAACGGTTCGAGGAGGAGACCTCCGGTGCGCCGGAAGTGTCCACTGTGGTGGACGCGGCGGTGGATCACCTGCTGGGCAGTGCGACCGAAGCCGCCCGGTGGTTCCATCCGGAGGCGGCCGGGGCCGGCGGCCGGTTCGGATCCCGGGAGGAGGCGGAACGGTGGCTGGACCGGGAGACGGCGTGCTGGGCGGCCGCGCAGCGTCTCGCCGCGCACGCCGGGCGGCATCGGGAGGTGCTCGCCCTGGCCGACGCGCTGTACTGGTACGCGGAGGTGCGGTCCCGGCAACTGCCCTGGGAAGAGGTCTTCGAACGGGGGCTCGAGGCCGCGCGGGAACTCGCCGCGCGGGCCGCGGAGGCGAAGATGCTGAACCTGCTCGGCTGGGTGCGCTACCACTGCCTGGCCGAGGACGCGGCCGCGCTCGCCACACACCAGAGGGCGCTGGCGGTGGCCGGGGAGGCGGGCGAGGTCGAGGAACGGGCCAAGGCACTGCGGCACCTGGCGGTGGTCCTGCTGCGGATGGGCCGCACCGACGAGGCACTGGCACACGTGCGCCGCGCGGTGGCCGGGGCCAGGCGGCTGGGGTTCTGGACCGGGCAGGGCACCGTGCTCAACACCCTCGGCGAGATCCTGCGGGCGGCCGGGAGACCGAGGGAAGCGTTGTCCGTCCACCGTTCCGTACTGTCCTATCTGGAAATCTACCGGGGTGGCGCCACCGCGGACACCTACCGTTTCTTCCGTTCGCGAACGCTGCAGATGATCGGGGCGGATCTGGCGGAGCTGGCGGACTGGCCGCGCGCGGCGCGCCGGTACCGGGCCGCCCGCGAGCTGTTCCGCGAGGGCCGCAACACCGCCGAGGAGGCGGAGGCGGCCGTGCAGGAAGGCGTCGCCTGGCGTGAGGCAGGGGACCACGCGGCCGCCGCGGACTGCCTGCGCTCGGCGCTGGCCGAGTTCACCGAACCCGCCGCGCGGTGGTCCCGGGCCCGGACACTGGTGGAGCTGGCGAAAACCCTGGAACTGACCGGGCAGGCCGGGGCGGCCGCCGAGCACCGGCGCAGCGCGCTTCACCTGTGCCGCCGGCTCGGCACACCGGCCGCGCGGCGGCTGGCCGCCGAACTCGAGCGGGTCGCGGACCCGCCCACGCTCAGGCCGGAAAGTCGCCGGTGAGGATGGCGGTCGCGAGTTCCACCCGGGAGCGGTAGCCCGTGCGCTGGAACAGCCGGTTCAGTCTGCCTTCCACGCTGTTCTCCGAGACCCGCAGCACGGTCGCCATCTCCCGGTTGGTCAGCCCCTCGCTCACCAGCGACGCGAGCAGCCGCTCCTGCTCCGCCGCCGTCGCGCGGTCGTCGGGAACGGAAACGCCGCGAGCCTGCATGATCACGCGCAGCCGTGCACGGAGCACCAGCGCGTCCAGCTGTCCGAACAGGTCGTAGGCCTCGGTCAGTTGCTTCGCGTCGCCGTGCCCATGGCGGGCGAGCATGAACAGCGTCTCGGCGATTTCGCTGGGCTGGCCCCGTTCCCGCACCACTCCCACCGCCTCGGCCGCGGCCGAGGCGTCGCCTTCGGTGACGGCACGGGCGAGCAGGTGGTTGTGCCGCGCCCGCCCGGTGTCCAGCCGGGTCGTGAGCCTGCCGAGTTCGGTCGCGCACCGGGCCGCTTCCCCGGCCGAGCCGTGGATCAGCTCCCATTCCAGCAGCCACAGCCACAGATCTTCGGTGCCCAGCACGACATCCTGTTCGGCGGCGCGCGCGAGCCCGGCGACCAGCAGCCGCCGTGCCCGGCCCACGGCGCCGAGCAGGTACTCCACCGTCGCCTCGGCGGTGTCGAGCAACTGGGTCTGCACCGGCTGATCCAGCCGCGCGTTGGCGAGGATCTCCCGGGCCCGCGTGAACCGTCCCCTGGCCGTGAGCAGGTACGCCATCATCCGGCAGATTCCCGTGTGCGCGGGCGGGAAGGCCAGTGCCGCACCGGTGGCCAGGGTGAGACGGGCCAGATCGAGCGCGCGGTCAACATCGCCGGACAGCGCCGCGTGCAGCGCCAGGTCCGAGGGCGGCAGGTCCCGCGTGGACTGGCCGTGCGCGGCCAGCAGGGCGTCGGCGCGGCCCCGTTCGCCGAACAGCAGGAGGATCCGGGCTCGGGCCTGGACATGGGGCACCCGGTTCCGGTCACCGGCCAGCATGGGCCGCAGTTCCGGCCGCGCCAGGGAACGTTCCAACCCGGCGAGGTCCCCCTGGAGCGCGCGGGCGGCCGGGCCGAACAGGAGTCCGAACGCGACGGCCGCGGCATTGCCCTCCAGCCAGATTTCCCTTGTCTCGTCGAGGAAATCGGCCGCCTCCGACCAGCGGTCGGTCAGGACCAGTGCGGCTGCCCTGGTCAGCACCTGGTTCGCGGGCCCGCCCGGCACGCTCCGCCAGTCCTCGTCGGTGATCCGGCCCATGGTATGCACGTCACCCATGCCGAGGAGCCCGGCCAGGCGGGTGATCTCCAGTTCCAGCAGCACTTCGGGGGGAAACCGGTCCGCGGCGCTCAGCGCCGCGGCGGCCGCACGGGCCGACGGTTCGGACTGCAGGGCGAGGTTGCACGCGGCGGCGTGCAGGAACATCGCCTCGGCCTGCCGCCCGGGATCGGTGAGCAGTTCAGCGGCGGCCCGCAGCCACCGCGCGGCGTGGTAGGCGTCGCCGAGCATGGCTTCACGGCCGCGCGCCAGCAGTTCTCCGCCTGCCCGGTCGGGATCGGCCGGACGACCGGCCTGCACCAGTTGTTCGGGGAGGAACCGGGGATCGCTGCCGGCGATCCCGCCCTCCCACACCGCGTCGATCGCGACCTGGGCGATCCGCCGTCGCTCGGACGAGTCGGCGGAAGACCGCAGCAGCCAGGCGAGGACCGGTACCCGGAACCGCAGGCTCACCCGGTGGATCAGTCCCTCGGACCACAGTGCGTGCAGTGCCGCCCGCACCTGGTCTTCGGCCAGCCCGGTCGCCTCGGCGACGAGCGGGACGCCCCCGCCGCGCGGGGACAGCAGCGGCGCCAGGATGGCGATCGCCTTCGCCACCGGCCACACGGTGTCGCCGAGTGCCCGGATCCCGGCGAGCGCGGTGTGGTCCGCGGGCAGGCGGGGAAGCTGTTCGGGCGGGAGCAGGTAGGCGTGCCGGTCGACCACCCGCAGCGAACCGGCCTCGCGGTAGCCGGTGATCGCGGCCTCCAGCAGGGCGGGGACGCCCCGGGCCGCGCGGCGCAGTGTCTCCGCCAGTTCCCCGGCGGGCCGGGCCCGCAGCAGACCGGTGAGCAGCACCGCCGTCTCGGCGCGATCGGCGGGCCGCAGGGCGAGGACCTCGGCCGTTCTTTCCCGGCACAGCGCGGCGAACGCCGAGCGCAGGCCCTCCGCCGCTTCGGGCAGCGGAGTCCGGCACGCGCAGACGACGGTCGTGGGCGGGTCCTGGGCGAGTTCCGCGAGCGAGGCGTCGTCGATCCACTGCACGTCGTCGAGGAACACCACCGCGTGCCGCCGCCCGGCCAGTGCGGAGCGCAGCCGTGAGGCCACCGAACCCCGACGTTCGCGATCGGTGCGGGTGATGCCCACCCGCACCGTCGGGACGCCCCGCGCCGCCAGACGGGCCTCGGCGTCGGCGAGCACGGTGCTGCGGCCCAGCCCGGCGGCCCCGGTCAGCACGACCAGCCGCAGGCCCGCGCCCGGGGCGGTGAGGGCGGCGATCCACTCGCCCGCTCCGGCCCGCCCGGCCCGTCGGAGCCGGTAGGGCCTGCTGCCGTCGGAATCGCTACGCACCCAGAAACTATAACCACGCTCCGTTTCCGACCCGCCACCGTCAGTCCCGGAGATCTCGCCGTCCCGCTGCGCCGGAGCCTTCAGGCGGGGAGGACGGCCACGCCGTCGTCGTCGGCGTAGAGCGTGTCGCCGGGGCGGAAGGCGACGCCGCCGAAGCCGACGACGACGTCCACCGCGCCTGCCCCGGCCTTGCTGCTCTTGCGCGGGTTGGTGCCCAGCGCCTTGATCCCCAGCGGAAGCCCGGCCAGCAGGGCGCTGTCGCGCACCGCGCCGTTGATCACCAGCCCGGCCCAGCCGTGCTCCACCGCCGCGGCGGCGATCACGTCCCCGGTGAGCGCGGTGTGCAGCGACCCGCCGCCGTCGACGACCAGCACCGCGCCCGCACCCGGGGTGCGCAGCAGTTCGCGCAGCAGGCCGTTGTCCTCGTGGCAGCTCACCGTCCGGATGGGCCCGGAGAAACTGCGGTGCCCGCCGAACTGGCGGAACTGCGTGTCGCACACCTGGAGCCGGTCGCCGTGCTCGTCCACCAGGTCCGCGGTGCTGAAGGTCGCTGTCACGGCCCCATCATGCCCCACGCCGAAGCCCGTCCCAGGCGGATATCGCTCACACTCAGGCCAGGCCGAGCGTGGTGACCAGCAGGCGCGCCGCCCCGCCGCCGAGCGCGATCGCGGCGTCCAGCGCCGCGGGCACGTCGAGGTCTTCGGCGAGCAGGCGGCGGATCTGCGCCAGGTCCTCCTCCGGGGAGCGGATTCCCCGTCCCGCGGCGGTGTGCAGTTTGTCCAGTCGCTCCGCGGCGGGCGCCAGCAGGTCCGGCGTGTAGTCCCAGTCGCGGGCCCACGGCCGGTCCAGGATCATCAGCCGGACCACGGCCGCGGGGTGGGCGGCCAGCAACGGGTCCAGCATCACCAGGTTGCCCGCGGACTTGGCCATTTTCGCCCCGTCCACGGTCACCTTGCCGACCCGGAACCAGGCCCGGGCGTACGGCGCGGTGCCGGTGAACTTCTCGGCCATCGCGGCGTGGTAGGCGTGGTGCGGATAGCGGAGGTCGGCCCCGCCGGCGTGGAAGTCCACCCCGATCCCGAACACCGACAACGCCATCGCGACGCATTCCGCGTGCCAGCCGGGACGGCCGGGCGCCCAGGGGGAGTCCCACGCCGGGTAGCCCTCCTCACTGGCCTGCCAGACCGCGGCGTCGAGCGGATGCTCCTTGGCCGGATCGTCGGGCCGTCCCCCGTATTCGGCGGCAAGGCGCAGCGCCGTTTCCGTGTCCAGGCCGACGGAACGGGCCACGCCCTCACCGCGGAAGTACACGCTCCCGGCGCGCTCGTAGGCGGCATCGGCGTCGAGCAGCGCCTGGGCCAGCCGGATCACGGGTTCGACGTACCGGTGCGCCCGGGGTTCGTAGTCGGGGGCCCGCACGTTCAGCGCGGCCATGTCGCCCTCGAACTGGAATTCCTGGAACGCGGCGAGATCGTCGTACCGGCTCCCGCTGCGGCGGGCCGCCTCGACCAGCACGTCGTCGACGTCGGTGACGTTGCGGCACACGATCGGCTCCACGCCGAGGGCGCGCAGCACCCGGCCCAGTGTGTCGACCCAGACGAAGGTGGCCGCGTGCCCGAGATGCGTGACGTCGTACGGCGTGATGCCGCACGCGTAGATCCGGGCACGGTCCAGCAGGGCGATCCGGCGCCCCGCCAGCGTCAGCGGTGGAGGCACCGAGGGCACCGATGGCGGCACGGTCACGGTTCTTCCGACGGCGCGATGAGGCCGTAGTGCCCGTCATAGCGGTGGTACAGCAGGGCACCGCGGCGTCGTTCGACGTCGAGGAAGAACAGGAACGGCAGGCCGAGCAGGTTGAGCCGGTCCACCGCTTCGGCCGTGGTCAGCTGGGGTGCGGGCTGCCTGCTGATCGTCAGCGGCAGGGTGAACGGGGCGAGTTCGTGGTCGTGGGGCGGGGTGAGCTGCGCGAGCCGGTAGCCCGTCTCCCCGGCGCGGTAGAGCACGCTGTCCTGCCGCGTGCCCGCCTCGGTGAACAGGAAGAAGTCGTAGTCGAGCAGGCCCATTTCGTGCGCGGCTTCGTCCACGGCCAGGCTCGTCGGCTCGTAGACCTTGTGCCGGACGATCTCCCGCTCGTCCTCGGGACGCGGGAAGTAGGCGCGCCAGGCCCGCGGCTCGGATTCGTGCCGCCATTCGTGGGGCTCGGCCGAGGGGGCGTGGCCGCGGCGGGCCTCCCAGTGCTGCGCGATCTTCTCGAGGCGGCGGCGCAGCCGCTCCTCGAGGCGGTCGACCGCTTCCCGCGGGTTGACCGCCTCGGCCTGCGCCCGCACGATCCGGCCGCTCACGTCGAGGTTGGCCTGCGCGACCACGGGCCGTTCCACCGCCGGGTCGCCGTGCCTGGTCAGCCGCACCCGGGCCGCGAGCACGGGCCGGTGCGCGAGCCGGAGCAGGCTCCCGATCTTGTCCCGCACGTAGTCGTCGATGCCGGGCATGTAACCGTGGAGGCTGACCCGGACTTCCGGTTGCTGGGTTTCGCTCAAGGGCGGCAAGGTCTTCTTCACCCCCTCTTGGTACGCCCGCGGTACGAGGGTGGGACAGGGCCTTAGGACCCTCCCTGTCCCACCCTCGGTCCCGGTGGCATCCGGGGCCGGAGTCCCTTGC